>CACOIH010000047.1 GCA_902627245.1 uncultured Alphaproteobacteria bacterium | reverse complement strand
AATACTAAATGGTACTTTTGATTATGAAAAACATAAAGCTGTATGGCCATCTACAGGTAATTACTGCAGAGGTGGAGTTGCTATTTCACGTATTATGGGCCTTAATAGTATAGCTATACTTCCAGAAGGAATGAGCAATGAAAGATTTGATTGGCTTAACAATTGGGTTGAAGATAAAAAAAATATTATCAAAACCAAAGGAACTGAAAGTAATGTTAAAGAAATTTATGATGCTTGTAATGAATTAAAAAAAGATAGTAAGAATGATATAATTAATCAATTTGATGAGTACTATAATTATGGAATTCATCGATCAGTAACAGGCCCATCCTTTGAAAAATCATTTTTAAAGGTTAAAGGTAATAGTAATTTAACTCCAAGATTTTATGTCAGTGCATCAGGGTCTAGCGGGACCTTGGCTGCAGGTGATTATCTTAAAGACAAATATCAAACAAAAATTGCAGTAGTAGAAGCTCTAGAATGTCCTACTTTGCTTCATGGAGGGTATGGTGAACACAATATTCAAGGTATAGGGGACAAACATGTACCATTAATTCATAATGTGATGAATACTGATTTTGTAGTTGATGTTTCTGATCAAGCTACAAATAATCTTAATATGATTTTTAATACTGATATTGGAAGAAAATTTTTAATAGAACAAAAAAATTTTGATCCTACTTTTGTTGCTAGGCTCCCTGAATTTGGATTTTCTGCAATAGCTAACATAATTGCTTCAATCAAACTTGCGAAATATATGGATTTAAATAGTGATGATGCAATTATAACAGTAGCTACAGATGGTGCTGATTTGTATATGTCAGAATTAAATAAAACAATAAACGATTTCAAAAATAATTATGATGAAATTGTGTGTGCTGAATTATATGGAAAGCACTTATCTGGTTTATCTACAGATAACATGTTAGAGTTATCTCAAATTGATAAAAAAAGAATCTTTAATTTAGGTTACTTTACTTGGGTTGAGCAACAAGGCATCAGTCTAGAAGAGTTTGAGAAAAGAAAAAATCAAGATTTTTGGAATTCTCACTACAATTATATGCTTTCTCTAGACAATCAGATTAAAGAATTTAATAATATGTAAATTATGAAGACCCAAACTTTACACAATCAATTAGTAGAATGGCGCCATGATTTACACATGCATCCACAAATCAGTTTTGAAGAAGAGTATGCTTCAAATAAAGTTTCGACACTTCTTAAAGAATTTGGAATAGAAGTTCATGAGGGTATTGCAAGAACAGGAGTAGTAGGAGTTTTAAAAAAAGGAAATAGTGCAAAATCAATAGGTATCAGAGCTGATATGGATGCTCTTCCAATACATGAAAAAAATAATTTTAATTATAAATCTAAGTTTGAAAACCGAATGCACGCTTGTGGACATGATGGTCATACGACAATGCTACTTGGAGCAGCAAAATATTTAGCTGAAAAAGGAAATTTTAATGGAACTGTATATTTTATTTTTCAGCCTGATGAAGAAAATACATTTGGAGCTAGAACTATGATTGATGAAGGTCTGTTTACAAATTTTGAAATTGATGAAGTATATGCGATGCATAATATTCCCAATATGGAAGTTGGAACATTTGGAACAAGAAAAGGTGCTATAACAGCTAGTGAGAATTTATTTGAAATCGAAATAAAAGCTAAAGGTGGACATGCTGCACTACCGCATATGGGTGTAGATGCAATTACTGTTGGTTCTCAGATAGCTATTGCCTTACAGTCAATAGTTTCTAGAAAACTAAATCCAGCTGATAATGGAATAGTTTCAATTACTGAATTTATAACAGATGGAAAAAAAAATGTATTACCAGGAAATGTTAAAATGACAGGTGATGCAAGAGCTCTATCAAAAGAAACAAATGAGAAAATAGCTTCAAAAATGTTACAAATTGTTGAAGGTATTTGTAATGCACATGGTGTTAACGGAAGTGTTAAATATGAAACAACTTGTCCTGTTACTTTCAATTCAAAAAACCAAGCTGAGTCTGCAACAAAAGCGGCAATATCATTACTAGGTAGTGAAAAATGTAATGGAGATATTGAGCCACGTTTATTTTCAGAAGATTTTTCAGTCATGGCAAGTGAAAAACCTGGATGTTTTGTCTTAATGGGAAAT
>CACOIH010000046.1 GCA_902627245.1 uncultured Alphaproteobacteria bacterium | reverse complement strand
TTTTTCTTATGTATAAAGAAATTTTTGATCGGATATTGTTTTAAAGAGCTTAAAACAGTTTTAATTGAACTAAAATTCAAGTTAGAATTTCTCCAATAAATTTTTAATATTTGATCATAGTTATGATTTTCTATTGATTGTATGGCAATTGGGTCAAGAATTCCTGCATCTTTTGTGTAGCTAAATGATCCATCATTTTTATATCTACCTGCTCTACCAGCTATTTGACCAATCTCACTTATATTTAAATTTCTATTATATCTTCCATCAAATTTTTCTAAAGAAGTAAAACATACATGACTGATATTCAGGTTAAGGCCCATTCCAATTGCATCTGTGGCTACTAAATAATCAACTTTGTTATTTTCATATAATTCTACTTGAGCATTTCTGGTTCTTGGACTTAGTGAGCCTAATACAACAGCAGCACCACCTCTATGCGTTCTAATACTCTCAGCTATTTCATAAACTTTATTTACATTAAAGGCTATGATAGCTGATCTTGGTTTTAATTTAGATAAATTTTGTTTAGGTAAAAAAATTAGTTTAGAAAAACGATCTTGATTTTGAAATTTTATTTTAGGAAATAATTTTATTAATATGGTTTTAATTGTTAATGAGCCAAGAAAAATTGTTTCATGAATTCCTCTCAAATTTAATATTCTATCTGTAAAAACGTGTCCTCTTTCATAATCCGAAGCAAGTTGTACTTCATCAATAATTACACAATCAACATTCATATCAGTAGGCATTGACTCAACGGTACAAAAAAAATATTTGGCCTCTTTAGGAATTATTTTTTCCTCACCAGTAATTAAAGCTACGTTATTTAATCCTACTCTTTTTAGAGCTTTGTCATAATTTTCTCTAGCTAAAAGCCTTAGAGGAAAACCAAACATACCCGAAGAGTATGTGAAGAGTTTTTCAAAAGCTATATAAGTTTTACCTGTATTTGTTGGGCCTAGAATTGCTAGAAGATTATCATTCTTAACGTTCATTTGTATTAAGCAGCGTTTGATATAATTTCATTTAAAACAAAATTTAAAATTCCTCCTGCTTTGTAATAATCAAGTTCTTTATTTGTGTCTATTCTACACTTTAATTTTATCGCTTTAACGCTCTCTCCCTTAATTTCACATTCTAAAATCTTATTAGGTGTAAGATTAGATATTCCAGAAATTGTAATTTTTTCATCTCCTCTAATGTTTAAATTGTTTCTGTTCATATCATCTAAAAATTCTAATGGAAGAACACCCATTCCAATAAGATTTGATCTATGAATTCTTTCAAAACTCTCAGCAATAACAGCCTTTACTCCCAAAAGCTTAGTACCTTTAGCAGCCCAATCTCTTGATGATCCAGTACCATATTCTTTACCTGCAATTACAATTGTATCAATGTTATTTTTTAAATATTCACGCGATGCGTCATAAATAGGCATAGATTTATTTGTGATAAACGATTTTGTAAAACCTCCTTCAGTTCCGGGTAAAATCTCATTTTTGATCCTGATATTAGCAAATGTTCCCCTCATCATTATTTCATGATTTCCCCTTCTAGAACCATATGAATTGAAATTTTTTGAATTTATTTGTCTATCGTTTAAATACAATCCAGCAGGACTATCCTCTTTAATATTACCTGCTGGTGATATATGATCTGTTGTAACGCTATCACCAAGAAGTGCTAAAATTCTTGCATTTTTAATATCACGAAGCTCGTTATTGTTTTGATCTTCAAAAAATGGAGGATGTTTAATATATGTACTGGTGTCATTCCAATTATAGGTCATTTTTTTTACACTATTAATTGATTTCCAGTTTTCGTCCCCTTCATAAATTTCTTTGTATCTTCTCTTGAACATATCCGGTGTGAGACAAGAGTTTAACAAAACACTAATCTCTTCGTTGTTTGGCCATATATCTTTAAGATACACATCCTTACCTGTAGTAGATTTGCATATAGGTTCAGTTGTTAGATTAACATTTATATTTCCAGCTAAAGCATATGCAACAACCAGTGGCGGAGATGCAAGAAAGTTTGCTTTTACATTTTGATGAACTCTCCCCTCAAAATTTCTATTACCAGAAAGCACTGAACATACTGTAAGATTTTTTGAGAAGATTTCTTGAGAAATCCAATCGTCTAAGGGTCCTG
>CACOIH010000045.1 GCA_902627245.1 uncultured Alphaproteobacteria bacterium | reverse complement strand
CGGTTTGGAATTGAAATTAGATAATTCACTTCTTGGTAATCTTGACTCAAATAAACCTTTTCTTGCAGGAGAAGTTGAGAGGGGAAATGTATATTTAATGGGTGGCGAATACGGAGTTGAAGGTAAATTAATAGGAGAGACAGCTGATGAACTTACTATTTATGACGGTATGTGCACTGTAGGATTTGGTTAAAAAAATAATTTAAAAAATTAACTAAATTAAATTTTTGTGTAAGAAATTTTATCAGTGTTATTTTTATCAATAAATATAAATGTTATTGGTAGGAGTAGAGGGAATCGAACCCACACCACCGAAGTGACCGGATTTTGAATCCGGCGCGTCTACCAGTTCCGCCATACTCCCATTTTTTTTCTACCTTTACTTAGTTTTTATAGTTAAGTCTATGGGCTTATTTGAAAAATTAGTATTTAAAAGTGTCGTGGGAGTGTCGATAAAAATTAATAATTATTAAATTTATTAACAAAATACATTGATTATTTTAAATAATATTAATTGACAACCAAAACGTTCTGGAACACTATATTTCCAAAATTATATTATAGTAGTTGCAGTAACCTACTTTATCAAAACTTCTGATGTTACTGAGTTGTGTAACAAAATTTGGAGGCTAAAATGTTTGATAAAAAAAACAATAATAATTTAAATGAAGAAAAAAATTCAATTGACGTTTTTAGACCTGCCAAAGGCAGTGCTAAGGTTGTGATTGGACATGGTGTTTCTATTACAGGCGAAATTAAACAAGCAGATGAGGTACAAATTGATGGTGAAGCTGATGTAACCATGAAAACTGATAACATTGTTATTGGTAATACGGGCAACTGCAAAGGAAATATTGAAACTCATAATGCTGATATTTGGGGTTCTTTTGATGGAGATCTAAAAGCTTCTGGTACACTAACAATACAAGAAGAAGGTGTTGCAACAGGCACAATTGAATATCAAAAAATGCAAATAAAACTAGGTGGCAAACTTAGTGGAGATATTAAAATGTCTGATAAAATTCAGTCAATTAAAACAGAAAAAAAAGAAACTGATAATAATGTTTCATTACAAAGCGCCATTAGAAAAGAGTAAAACTAAATATCTATATTGTGTTATAAATTTATAATATTTATCTCTTGCTTCTAATCTGTATTTGAAAAGAGAGTTTGTTAAATTTTCTTCCTCAAATGTAAGCAATATCTTAAATTATTTTTTATTTCTATTATAAATTGCAACCGATCCAGAAACTATTATTACAAAGCATCCTACAATAGATAAAGTATCTATTTTTTCAGAAAAGTAAATAACACCATATAAAGAGCCCCAAAAAATTTGTAAAAAAATAAATGGACTTATTATACTACTATGCTTACCTGCAATATGATAGGCTGCAGTAAAGGACCAAGCAGAGATCATTACCATAATCCCTGAACTTGCAAACAGCAAAAATTCATTTACCCTTGGAATAATTGGATCTGTAAAGAAAAATAAATAAGAAAAAAGAGTAGCTGGAATAATACCATAAAAAGTAAATCCATAAGTTGTTGCTATGTACGAATATTTACTGACTAATGTAAAGCTTAGGGCATTAGTTATTGCAACCAATAAAACTAGAAATACATAAATATTTATACTTCCATTACTGGGTTGTAAAACTATTATAACACCAATAAAACCTATAATTATAGCAAACCAGCTGATATAATTAAGCTTCTCACCTAAAATATATTTAGCAAAAACTATCAAAAAGAAAGGAGTAGTCATTAATAACATTGTAAAAATATTAATGGGTATATACTTTAGTGAGTAAAATATTATTGGTATTATAAAGGCAAATTGTAAACCTCTTGCCAGTACTAATAAGTAGTAATGTTTTTTTTTTAAAATAATATGTTTTTTAATACCACCCTGAAAATTTAAAAATATAATCAATGCTATAAGTGAAATAGATAAACCTATAGAATAATAATGATACCATTTATAATTATTTATACTTAGATATTTAGTAATTGCATCAAAACTAGATCCAGTGAGTCCGTTGAGGCATATTAATAAAATACCAAGTAACAATATTTTCATTATGAGCAATATCCAGGATTTTTAGAAAGATTTATAGTACTTATTAAATATTTTAAATAATTGTATGGATTTTGACAAATTATATTTTATAATATTTAACGGTTAATAACTAAAGCTAGTTAATAAATTTGATTTTTATATTTTTACATATTTCAAATGATAACAATCGAAATTTAGATTTGATTCAACTTT
>CACOIH010000044.1 GCA_902627245.1 uncultured Alphaproteobacteria bacterium | reverse complement strand
AAGCCTATATAAGATCTAAACAGCTTTTAAATAAAACAATAGTTAAGTTAGAAAAAAGTATTTTAAGAACAAATAATAAAAAAATTAAAAAAAACAAATTAAATTTTAAATCTAATTTTAAAAAAAATGATTTTTATAATGTAGTAAAAAAAGCCAAAAAATACATTAGGCAAGGTGATATATTTCAGGTTGTACCCTCTCAAAGATTTGAAACAAATTATGATCTTAAAGCGATAGATCTGTATAGATCTTTAAGACGTTTAAATCCTTCACCATATCTTGTAAATTTAAATTTTGACAAATTTGGGATAGTTGCATCAAGTCCTGAGCTAATGGTTCAATTGAGGAATAATAAAGTTACAATAAGACCAATAGCAGGAACCAGAAGAAGAGGGAAAAATATTTCTGAAGATTTAATGCTCTCAAAAGATCTATTAAACGATGAAAAGGAATTAGCTGAACATTTAATGCTTCTAGATTTAGGTAGAAATGATGTTGGAAGAGTGTCAAAAAAAGGATCTGTAAAAGTAACCGAAAAAATGAATATAGAGTACTATTCCCATGTAATGCACATAGTCTCAAATGTAGAGGGCACAATAAATAAAAAATTTGATGCAATTGATGCGTTAATAGCTGGATTTCCTGCAGGAACGGTTACTGGTGCCCCAAAAATTAGAGCAATGGAAATTATAGAGGAACTTGAAAATATCAGTAGAAGTTTTTATGCAGGATGTATGGGTTATTTTGACTCTAATGGCGATATGGATACCTGTATAAGCTTAAGGACTGGTTTAGTAAAAAAAAATAAATTATTTATTCAAGCGGGAGCCGGTATTGTTTATGATTCAATTGCAAAAAATGAACATATGGAGATTTTAAATAAGGCTGGTGCTTTAATGGCTGCAGCAAAAGATTCTTATAAATATTCAAAATGATTTTATTAATTGATAATTATGATAGTTTTACATTTAATGTTAAACATTATTTATTGGAATTAAATGAAAAAGTTAAAGTCGTTCGAAATAATAAAATTACTTCTAATAAAATTGAAAAATTAGATCCTAAAGCGATTGTAATTTCTCCAGGGCCTTGTACTCCAAATGAGGCTGGAGTTTGTTTAAGTGCTGTAATAAATCTTTATAGGAAAATACCTATACTAGGAATATGTTTAGGGCATCAAACAATAGGTCAAGCATTTGGTGGCAATGTAATAAAATGTAAAGAAGTAATGCACGGTAAAGTTGATTATGTCTATCATTCTGGTAATCCTATTTTTAAAAATGTTGATAAAAAATTTCAAGCAACAAGATATCACTCATTAATAATAGAAAAAAAATCTTTACCAAAAGATTTTGCTATTATAGCAGAGACAAAAAATAAAATAATCATGGGAATAGTCCATAAA
The DNA here is from genome assembly GCA_902627245.1 of uncultured Alphaproteobacteria bacterium. Lineage (GTDB taxonomy): Bacteria > Pseudomonadota > Alphaproteobacteria > HIMB59 > CACPNW01. Next base: position 937 of record CACOIH010000044.1, on the reverse strand, counting down.
AAGTATCCAATTTATGGACTACAATTTCATCCAGAAAGTATAGGAACAAAAACTGGAAAAACAATTTTGAATAATTTTTTAAATATAATAAAATGATAGACTTTCATCAAATCTTAAATAAAATTTACAATAAAGAAAATTTGAATATTCAGGAAAGTTTTTTTATTTTTAATAAAATTATGGATGGAGAATTAAATGATATTGAGATTACTTCAATATTAATAGGTTTAAAGATTAAAACTGAATGCATGGATGAAGTTATTGGTGCTGCACAAGTTATGAGAGAAAAATGTTTAAATATAGTTTCACCTGACAATACTATAGATACATGTGGAACAGGTGGTGATATGAAGAACACACTAAATATATCAACTAGTGCAGCTATTGTAGCTGCTAGTGCAGGAGTTAAAATTGCTAAACATGGTAATCGATCAGTAAGTTCAAAATCTGGATCAGCTGACATGCTTGAAGAGTTGGGCTATCAAATATTAAGCGATGTTGATGATTTACAAAATTCATTGATAAATAAAAATTTTTGTTTTTTATTTGCACAAAATCATCATTCAGCTATGAAAAATGTAATTAATGTTCGTAAAAATTTGGCTACAAGAACTATTTTTAACTTACTTGGGCCTCTAACAAATCCAGCTAATGCAAAAAAACAACTTTTAGGTGTATATTCAAAGAATTTAGTTTCTATGCATTGTAAATGTCTAAAAGAATTAGGCTCTGAAAGAGCTTTAGTTGTTCATGGACTAGATGGCTTAGATGAAATAAGTTTATCAGACAAAACTTATGTAAATGAACTCAAAGACAATAAAATATCAGAATTTATATTTAATCCAAATGATTATGGATATGATTTTATAGATATTTCAGAAATTAAAGGGGGTGATCCAGAGTATAACTCAAATTGCTTTAAAAAAATGATCAATGG
>CACOIH010000043.1 GCA_902627245.1 uncultured Alphaproteobacteria bacterium | reverse complement strand
ACAAATATTCATGAAAAAGCCAGTTTTTTTAGTACAAATGAAGTTTTAGAACAGGTTACAAACTCAGGTTTAAATGCTAAATATTTTAAAAATTATATAAATAATAGATATATTTAAATGAAATATTTAAGTACGAGAGATAATTCTCTTAAAAAATCATTCAATGAAATCCTTTATCAAGGTCTTTCAAAAGATGGAGGATTATATTTGCCTGTTGAGTGGCCTACTATTAATATTGATAATTTAGAAAATAAATCATACGAAGAAGTAGCCTTAGAAATAATCTTTCCATTTGTGAAAGAAAACTTTACTAGAAGTGATTTACAAAAAATTTTAAAAGAGAGTTATACAAATTTTAGGCATGAAAAAAAAGCACCAGTAAAAGAATTACAAACTAATAAATATATTTTAGAACTAATTTATGGCCCTACATATGCTTTTAAAGATTATGCATTACAGTTTTTAGGAAAATTATTTTCAAACAGCTTAAATGTAAATCCAAAAAAATTAACTGTATTAGGTGCAACATCTGGAGATACTGGATCTGCAGCAATTCATGCTTTTAAAACAAATCAAGATATAAATGTATTTATATTACACCCACATGGAAAAGTTTCCCCGATTCAACAAAAACAAATGACGACAATTGATGAAGAAAATATTTTTAATATTGCAATTGAAGGTAATTTTGATGACTGTCAAAATATTGTAAAAACTTTATTTGTTGATGACGAAATACAAAATAAAACTTCTTTAACTGCAATAAATTCAATAAATTGGGCGAGATTAATTGCTCAAGTCGTATATTATTTTTGGAGTCATCTACAGATAAAAAATAAAGACATTAATTTTATTGTGCCATCAGGAAATTTTGGAAATATATTTTCTGCTTATGTTGCAAAACAGATGGGTCTTCCTATTAAGCGACTTCATGTTGCAACAAATAAAAATGATATTTTAAAATCGATTTTAACACATGGCCAAATGAGCAAAAAAATTGTATCACAAACATATAGTCCAAGTATGGACATACAAATATCGAGTAATTTTGAACGACAGATGTTTGAAAGTTTTGATAGAGATAGTCATCAAGTAAAAAATGCTTTTGATGAATTTCATAAAACAGGAAATTATTTATTTAGTTCACAAGTAATTAATAATTTTAAAAAGATCTATGATGCTTCTAGTATCGATGATGATGAAACTTTAGATACAATCTCTAAAGTATTTGAAAAGTACAATTATTTATCCGATCCTCATACTGCTACAGGTTTAAAGTTGCTTATGGACAAAAATGATGATGAGACTTGGGTTTCTCTGGCTTGCGCTCATCCAGCTAAATTTAATTTAGCTGTAGAAAAAGCTATTAATAAAACAACAGATATACCAAAAGAATTAAGTAATCTCTTTGATAAAAGAGAAAAATTAACTATATTACCTAATAACGCCAAAGAAGTTAAAAATTACTTATTACAAAATATTTGATATGCAAAATATTACAGAACTTGATAATGGATTAAGAATAGTTACTCAAAACATGCCCGGTCTTGAGACAGTTTCAATGGGAATTTGGAATTATGTTGGCGGAAGAGATGAGACTGAAGAAGTTAATGGTGTAGCACATCTTCTTGAGCATATGGCATTTAAAGGAACAAAAACTAGAAATGCCCTGCAAATTGCTGAAACTATAGAAAATGTTGGCGGCGATATTAACGCATATACTTCTAAAGAAATTACTGCATATTATGTCAAATTATTAGCAGATGACCTGCCATATGGAATAGACATTTTAACAGACATACTTCAAAATTCAACTTTTGCTGAAGAAGAACTTAATAGAGAAAGAGGTGTAATTATTCAGGAGATAGGCATGTATCTTGATACACCAGATGATATGATTTTTGATTACTGGCAAGAAAAAGCATATCCAAATCAACCGATGGGTAGATCAATATTAGGGAAAACTGATATTATTAAAAATATTTCTAGAGAAGAAGTAAAGTCTTTTATGATGAATCACTATAATCCTAAGAAGATGATAATTAGTGCCGCAGGTAAGATCAATCATGATGAGTTTGTTCAATCCATAAAAAAAGCTTGCACCAATCTACCATCGGGAAATTTAAATTCCAGAGTTAAAGCTGACTATAAATCTGGAGAATATAGAGAAGACAAAAAATTAGAGCAAATCCACTTACTATTAGGTTTTGAAGGACTTGATTATCATCATGATGATTTTTACTCTTTACTTGTTTATTCTTCACTTTTAGGGGGTGGAATGTCATCACGACTATTTCAAGAAATTCGAGAAAAAAGAGGGCTAGTATACGGTATTTCTTCTTTTAGTTCATCTTATACTGATACTGGTGTATTTGGAATATACTG
>CACOIH010000042.1 GCA_902627245.1 uncultured Alphaproteobacteria bacterium | reverse complement strand
AGCTTTTACCTAAAATTATTAATCAGCATAAAAATGTCTTTATTGAAAAGTTCAAAATCAATCAAATGGTTAAAACGTATTTAGACGAATTATTTAATCAGCAACCTGGTGATTTAACAAGAATAATTGATACTATAAGAATGATTAAGTCGGATTATGAATTGAATATAGCACGCCATGCAGGACAAGTTGGGATGGCAATGATGGAAGCTGCAAAAAAAACAATAGGAAATAATGTGCCAGAATATGAGATTGCTCTTGCTCAATCACAGGCTGGCACTAGAAAAGCAGCTGAACTTTTACAAAAACATTATCCAGAGGATATAAATATGTCACCAAATATTCATTTTTTACCTGTTATAACATCAGGTCAAGATCTACCAAAAACTCATCATAGAGCTTCAACAAAAATAATCAAAAAGGGCGACCCTATATTTGTTTGTTATTGTGGCTCAACAAATTTCCATAGATTTAAACTTGGATTTGATAGAATTTTTTGGGTTGAAGAAATTCAATCTGATGAACAAATTAAAGCTTTTGAAACTGCAGTTAAATCTCAAAAAGCTGCTCTTGAAGTTCTTAGTCCAGGTGTTACTGCTGAAGAAGTTCATGCCGCATATGCAGAAACGATTCAGGCTGAGGGATATCCATATCCTACTTTTAGATGTGGCAGAGGTACTGGTTTTAGTTTTTTAGAAGAGCCACAATTAGTTGTTGGAAATAAAACTGTTCTTGAGCCAGGAATGGTATTTGCTGTAGATGGTGGTGCAAGTGCAAACAATTTTAGATCTCAGGTGGGAGATAGTTTTATAATTACTAAAGATGGCTATGAACAAATTACTCACCATTCAAAAAAAATAGAAGATCTCATCATTTCAAATGGATGAGATTACGGTTTTTAATACACATTGCTGTGGCGAAATAGGTGATGTTGTAACTGGAATTCAAGATTTAGATTTTAGATCTCCAAAAGAAGCATCATCAAAACTTTTTAAAGACAAAAAATGGAGAAATTTTTTTTTGAATGAACCTAGGGGAGGAGTATTCAAACATTGTAATATTATTTTAAAACCTTCACATAAAAATGCAGATGCAGGTTTTATAATTATGGAACCTGAAGATAATCCACCCATGAGTGGATCAAATGCAATATGTGTAACAACAGTGTTGCTAGAAAAAAATATAATTAAAATGCAGTATCCTACAACTGAGCTTATACTTGAGGCTCCAGGAGGATTAATCAAGGTTATTGCAACTTGTGAAAACAAAAAAGTTAAAAGTGTAACACTAACTAATCTAGCTTGTTTTGCAGATAAAGTAGATGTGAATTTAAAAACTAAAAACTTTGGTTCAATAAAAGTAAGTACAGCTTTTGGTGGTGACAGTTTTTTGATCTGTAATGCTAATGATTTTAATCTTAAAATTGAACCTAAGAATGCTATAAAATTTGTAAAGATTGCTAAAGAATTGCTGCGAGAAGCTAATTTAACAATCGGATTTGAACACCCTACTATAGAAGGATTAAACTATCTTTCTTTTTGTCAATTTGTTGAACCATTGGAGAAAAATAGCAAATCTATTCTTACTGGTTTAAATACCGTTGTAATACGTCCTGGAAAACTAGATCGATCCCCGTGTGGAACGGGAACTTCTGCAAGATTGGCAGTAATGAAGGAAAAAAATGAAATACAAATTAGTGAAGAGTTTATTTCAAGGTCAATTATTGGCTCTACATTCAAGGCTAGTATAGAAAAAGAAGTTTTAATTAATAATAAAAATTGCATTATTCCAAGAATAACTGGAAGTGCATTTATTACTGGGAAACAAAATTTATATATTGATAAAGATGATCCATTTCCAGAAGGTTATAGGCTAAATGATACCTGGCCAGATTTATAGAAAACTGCGATTAAATAACACTTGTTTCATTAATAGAAACATTTTATTTTGATGAATTAATAGGAAGTATACTAGAAGATATCACAATTTATGACTAGATTTAATGCATGGAATGTAATTAAGAATGGATTGAATGGCCAATCTGGCTGGTCCAGACAGTGGAGGGACCCAGAACCTAAAAGTAATTATGATGTTATTATTATTGGTGGCGGTTTACATGGTTTAGCAACTGCATTCTATCTTGCAAAAAATCACAATATTAAAAATATAGCAGTTTTAGAAAAAGGATGGATTGGCGGAGGTAATGCTGGCCGAAATACAACTATCGTTCGTTCAAATTATATGATGCCGGGTAATCACGAATTTTATGAACATTCACTAAAGTTATGGGAGAATTTAAGTCATGAATTAAACTACAATGTAATGTTTAGTCAAAGAGCGCATGTCTCTTTATTTCACAGCCCAGGTGCAAGAGACTCGGCTGCTAGAAGATATAATATTATGAGACTTCATGGTACTGATGCTGAACTTTGGGATCTTAAAAAATTAAAGAAAAAAATTCCTCATTTAAACTATGATGACTCTAGATTTCCTATCTTAGGTGCAGCAGTTCAAAGACGAGCTGGAAATGCAAGACATGATGCAGTTGCATGGGGATATGCTAGAGCAGCAGATTCATTAGGCGTAGATATTCTTCAAAATTGTGAGGTAACAGGTATCACT
>CACOIH010000041.1 GCA_902627245.1 uncultured Alphaproteobacteria bacterium | reverse complement strand
GATACAAATGCACCTCGTTCAAATAAAATATAAATAATTGGTTTAGCCAAAATAAATAACCCAATTGCTGATGGTAAAGAAATCAATAAAGAAAATTCTAGAGCCCTATTTTGAATGTTGTTTACTGATATTGAATCAGATTGTCTTATTGCTTTTGATAAACTTGGCAAAAGAACTATGCCGAGCGCTATCCCAAAAATCGCAAGTGGTAATTGGTTAAGACGATCCGCATAATAAATATGACTGATAGCACCAACGGGAAGAAATGATGCAATGATAGTTCCTATAACAATATTTAACTGAATAACGCCTGAACCAACAACACCAGGCAAAAATAATTTAAAAAATTTTCTTAATTTTTCATTTAAAACTGGGATACGAATACGTGGTCGGTAAAAATTTAAAACTGCTCTGTATAAATATAAAAATTGTAATACCCCTCCAATTAATACACCGTACGATAATGCGTGACCTGCTGTAGTTACTAAAGGTGTTAAAAAGAATAATGACAGAATAAAACTTATATTCAAAATCGCAGGGGCAAATGCACCAGCAGCAAAACGCTCATGGACATTATTAATAGAGGTAAAGTGAGCAGCTAAAGAAATAAAAATAATATAGGGAAAAATTATTTTTCCAAAATGCACAGCAAGTTCATAAGCCTCTTTATTATCGGTAAAACCTGGTGCTAAAACTTGGATGATATAAGGCATCCCAAAGAAGAAAATGATCGTTAAAACCACCGTAGCAAAAAGCAACATAGAGGTTGTGTTTTCAACAAAATCAGAAGCCTCGCGTTCATCTTTTGGATTGAGAACAACACCAGAGAAAACAGGAATTAATGCAGCACTGTATGCTCCTTCTGCGAGTACACGGCGAAAGAAATTAGGAATACGAAATGCTACGAAGAATGCATCAGCAATTACTGTTGATCCAAGATACCTTGCTATTAATATGTCACGAATAAAACCTAATACTCGACTTAAAAATGTATAGAAGCTGACAGTAAAGAATGATCTAAAAAGACTCTTCATAAGATAGTTTTATAGTTTGAATAGTGATTTGTATAAGTGAATTTTAGGGCTTAATTATGCCCAAAGCTATAACCTGCAGATCTTACGGTTCTTATATAATCCTTTTTATTATTTGTATTTAGCACTTCTCAAATAATTTATCTTTCGAATCTAATTTTAAATAAATATATGATTTAAAAAATGGAGTTAACCTTAATTTATACTATAGTAGGTTTTGGACTTGCAGCATATTCTGTTATTGCAAACGACTCTGTTCAAACTCTCGGAACATTTATAGCTTCAAACCAACGCTTTAAATGGTACTGGTTAGCTACTGCTGGCTCTGCTGTACTAGCATTTACACTTATATATGGGTGGAACATTAACGACGGTGATATTACTTTTGGACGTTTAAATAAAATTCCATATCAAACTATTCAGTGGTACCACGCTGCGGCTCCATTAATTTTAGTACTTCTTACAAGAGGTGGAATTCCAGTATCTACTACTTTTTTAGTTTTGTCTGCTTTTGCATCAACAGTCGTATTAGAAAAAGTTCTGATGAAATCTGTAATTGGTTACGGATTAGCAGCAATGGTAGCGTATATGGTTTGGATTGGTGTAAGTTATTTTATCAATGAAAAATTTGATAAAGTTCAAGATAAGCACAGAAGACCATGGGTAATAGCTCAATGGTGTACAACTGGTTTTCTTTGGTACACTTGGTTGAGCCATGATATTGCGAATATAGCTGTCTTCCTTCCTCGTGAACTTCCATTCAGTTTATTAATAGGAATCATTGCTCTATTAAGTGTTCTCTTATTTTATATCTTTTGGGATAGAGGCGGACGTATTCAACGAGTTGTTTATTCAAAAACTGGAACACGTTATACTCGTTCAGCCACTATAATAGATTTTGTTTATGCAATCATTCTACTCTACTTTAAGCAATACAATGATATTCCAATGTCAACTACATGGGTCTTTGTTGGCTTATTATGTGGAAGAGAATTAGCAATTTCCACAATGAACAAAGATTATAAACTTCGTTATGTCTTTCCATTGATTGGAAAAGATTTTCTAAAAATGATTTTTGGATTAACAGTATCAGTAGGAATTGTTTTATCAATTCATTATGTTTTAATACCAAACGGTTTTTAAAGTTTACCTTTTTTCTTTTTAAGTTCTTTTTTTAGTTTAGGCCAATCATTATCACTTAAAATATAACCAACACAATTTCTAGAACCACACTTACAAATGTGATCCACAAAATCAGTATCAAAAGGATAACCGTAGTTATAGAAAAGTTCGGCTCCTTTTTTTATTCGTTTAATGGAAGAAATCCAGATTTCGTTATCTATAATATCTACTTCACAATTTGGATTGCATGAATGATTAATAAATTTTGCAAAATTATAATCAACATCACCGTCAATGTCGTATCGCTTGTTTAGCTCAAAAACATAGACCATGCCGTTATTTTTATCTTTTTTAGCTTTTCGAATTTGTTTATCAGCTCTTTTGTCACCCTCTCTTTTTGTTACTTTATCGCCTATATATTGGATAACTTTTGAGCCTTTTTTGATGTCATTTTTGGCAAATAAACCTGATCCGTGAAGAGGAGATTTTTTTTTGAACCAGAGTTTTTGCGCCATATATATATGACTAATCTATTACATTACGAAGATATGCAAATAAATTATATTATAAAATGTATCTTTTATGTATATAGACGCTTCTGTAAATTTACATGAAATTTGAAACTAACAAAAAATATTATCGTACAATCTGGATATCAGATACACATTTAGGTACTAGTGGATGTAAAAGCTCAATGCTTTTAGAATTTTTAAAAGAGACAGATTCGGAATATTTATTCTTAGTAGGCGACATTGTTGATGGATGGCGTATGCGTAAGAAA
>CACOIH010000040.1 GCA_902627245.1 uncultured Alphaproteobacteria bacterium | reverse complement strand
AGCACCAAAAGCACCTGCTAAAAGTAAGGCTGTTCTTGTATAAGCATCTAGTCTTAGGATATGTAACTTTCTATTTAAAATAACTCTTTTTGTAAAAGTAAATAAACCCATTGCAATAATGCCAGCTATTATTGGACACAGTATCCATGTACTCAATATAGTTAATAAAACTTGAATATTAGTCGAAGATCCAGTGTATAAATTCCAACCAACAATTGCTCCTACAATTGCTTGTGTTGTAGAAACAGGCAATCCAACTTTTGTCATTAAGTAAACTGATATCCCAGCTGCTACACAAGCAGCGAATGCTCCAGGCAAAGCATTTATTGCACCAAGCTTTCCTAACGTTTCAGTTGTTCCTGCTCCGCTAATAATCGCACCAAGTATAACAAAGACACTACAAATTATTGCTGCACTTGTGAAACTAACCATTCGCGTTCCAACTGCAGTTCCAAAAACATTTGCAGCATCGTTAGCACCAAGAGACCAACCTAAAAAAAGACCACCAAGTAAAAAAATTAAAATTGTAATTTCCATTTAAAATTAAACTGAACGTTTAATAGCGTAAATCTGAACCTCGTCTGCTATATCTTCTGCCTGATCACATATACGATCAATCTTCTCTACAAAATATCGCAAGTGCATTTTTTGATCTAAAGGTAATTCAGAATCAAAAATTCTTCTAGCAAGAGAGCTAAATTTAATATCTGATTCTTTTTCATAGAAAGTAACTTTATGTGCATTGTCTCTAACTGATTTAATATCTCTAAAAAATGATCGGACAGTTAAACAAAGTGACTCAACACAATTAACAACAGTCTCTGTTAATTCAATTAGATCATCATGGAATTCTTTTGGAAAGTTAGGTTTTTGAATAGAGAAGTGATAGCAATTTCCTTGGTACATACCAATCAATTCATCAATGTGCTCTAGAAGTCGTAAAACATCACTTCTTGCATCTGGTATTAACGTTTCTTCATATAATGTATGTTCAACATCTTTCGTAATTTTGTCTGCCTTACTTTCCATTTCTTTAACTTTTTCCACCATTTCTTCAAATTTACCATTAGCGGAATGATTAAGATAAGTAGGAACTATAGATTTAAACACCAAACCTACTTCAGAGACAATATCAACAAATTCGTCAATTTCTCTCTCAAGCTTTTTGGTTTCACCAAATAATGATGCACTTTTTAATCCAAACATTGAGCGCTTATAGAACTTTTATAAGAAAAATAAAGGAATGTTAAAATTTCGTTACATTTTGATTAATATCTTTATCCTAAAGATCCATTTAAAAGACAAAAATAAAAGAAAATAGGAGAATTTATGACAGATGTCTCGATCAATAGAATCAAGTGGTTTAGTACCTTTCTAGTCTTATCAGGAATATTACTGACTAATATCAATATATATCCCTATAATATTATTATTCATGGAACAGGTGCAGTTGGATGGTCGGTAGTTGGATACATGACTAGAGACAAAGCTTTATTAACTAATTTTGGATTGCAATTACCTCTTTTTTTAATTGGGTATATTTATTTATTTGCTTAAAAATAAAATCAACTAAATAATAAAGTTCCACTATTCGCATCTATTTGTGATTGTAAAAATTCATTAGTACAATCATCCCACTTGAATTTTAGAGCGAAATTTCTACAATCATTTCTGCTAACTTTCAGAGCTTTCTTAACTGAGGCATTCAGATTTTCATCCAATGTATTTATATTTGAATTTTGTAAAATATCTTTTGGACCAGTAACTGGAAAGGCAGCAATGGGTGTTCCACAGGCCAGAGCTTCAAGAATTACGTTACCTAGAGTATCTGTTTTAGATGGAAATACAAATACATCAGCGTTAGCATAGTATCTAGCAAGCTCTTCACCTTCTTTTAATCCAACAAAGTTAACTTCAGGATACTTCTTAATGTATTTTTGTAGTTCAGGACCATCACCAACTACAGTTTTTATATAATCTCCTTTTAGATTTAAAAATGCCTCAATATTTTTTTCAATTGCAACACGTCCCACATAAGTAAGCTGTAAATTTTTATCTGCTCTATTTCTTTTATTTGGATCAAAAAGTTTAGTATCAACACCTCTGTTCCAGACTTTTAAATTTTTAAAGTTATATTTTTTCAATTCTTGGATCATCGAATCAGATGGAACTAAGACTTTATAGGAATCGTTATGTAAGGTTCTCAAAATTGAGTAAGTTAATGTTTTTGGAATAAACGCTCTTTGCTTTATGTAGTCGGGAAAACGCGTGTGGAATGAAGAGGTATATTTTAGATTATTTCTATTACAATATCTTCTTCCAGCAAATCCAACAGGACCTTCAGTAATTATATGAATGATGTCAGGATTAAAACTTTCAAAAAATTCTTTTGTAACCTTTTTAGTATTATAAGATATTTTTATTTCTTTATACCACGGATAACTAAAATTGTTGTACATTTCAGGATGAAGAATTTTTATCTCAAACCCTTTATTTTCTAAAATAGGAATTATGCTTTGAAATGTTCTAACGACACCATTTACCTGAGGAACCCATGCATCGCTTACTAAAGCAATTTTTTTATGCTGCATCCTCTTTAATTTTACGTCTTTCTTCAAGAGACACTAACTTTAATTTTTCTCTTTCTTCTGGCCAATTTAAAATTGATAAATTACCAACTTCATCCTCTACTAAAGCTGTGCAGCTTTCAATCCAGTCACCATCATTACAATACAAGACACCATTTAATTCTTTTATTTCAGGTCTATGTATATGACCACATACGACAACATCGGCATTTTCTCTTCTTGCTCTATCAGACACAGCAAACTCAAAGTTACTAATAAAATTAGTTGCATGCTTTGTTTTCTTTTTTAAGTATTGAGATAGTGACCAGTAAGATAAACCCATCTTTCTTCGAACAAAATTAAAAACATTATTTAA
>CACOIH010000039.1 GCA_902627245.1 uncultured Alphaproteobacteria bacterium | reverse complement strand
CCTTTTAAAGTATATCCAGCTAAGCATTGATTTGAGGTATCATCCCATTTTACAAATGTTTCTTCAATTAAATTTCCATTAGCATTATAAATAACTTGAGCTTTAAAGTTTATTATATTTGCCCCCATCACTGCTCGTTGTGTAACGATTTTAGTATTAGTACAAATAATTTTATATTCATCTTCATTTAATAAATATCCATCTTCACTTTCATACACATTAAGTTTTTTCTTATAAATCGAATTAAGTAATTCATCATATGGATTTACTTGTTCTTCTTTTTCAACAATTTGAATTTCAGAAATATTTTCTTCATAAAATAATGTATTTAATAAATAAAATAAAAAAAAGATCCCAATAGTTAGTGAAATTAAACCGGCAAATTTTTTTGTACCTTCTTGAAATTTTTTATCAGATTTAGTTAACATTATCTGTAACTAATTTGGCTCAACCAGAGCACCATTTTTCCAAATACCTTTTAGAACAGTACCGTCTACTAATGTAAAAGTACCCTGACCGTTCATATTATCTTCAAACCACTCACCAACGTACTGAGATCCATCAGGAAATGTTAAATTACCTTCTCCGTGCCATTGACTATCAAAAAATTCTCCTTCGTAGACATATCCATTTGGCCAAGTCTCTATTCCTCTTCCTTGTTTTTTACTATTTACCCATTGACCCGTATAAACTGTTTGATCTGTGTAGGTCCATGTGCCAGTTCCATTTTCACATTCCCCATCACAACCGGTTCTTTTTGCATGAATTGAACTCGAGGATAATATTGTAATAAAAAAAAATAGTAAAAAATTTTTCATAAATAATGTTATCTTAATTTTTTTTTTTAACTTCATCAAGTTTGTTTATAAAAAAACTCCCCTAAATCTAGGGGAGTTTAAATTTTAATTTATAATCAATTAATTTAGAAATGGCTTCCAAACAGACTCGTTATTTGCTAACCATGTTTTAGCAGCATCTTCATGAGTCATTCCATCAACATCAACTAGAGCAGCCATTGCACCAATGTGACTAGTTGTAAATGATAGTTTTTTAAACATAGCTGCAGCTGCAGGATGTGTATCAGGGAAATCTTCGTGAACAGCTTTTTTCAAGTATCCATCTGGAGATCCACATTTTCCATCACCGCCATCTACTGGACGACAACCATCATAGTATGGAGGGAAATCAATAAAAGTAAAACCAGCTCCATCAGTAAAGTTTGGAGTCCAGTTAAATATAATTGTTCCTCTACCTTCTTTTTTTGCTGCTTCTAGCTCAGCCCATAATGCATCAGCACCACCGGCAAATTTAACCATCCAAAGATCATCTAAGCCTAATGCTTCTAATCTTTGAGGCATTAAATCTTGGTGCCAACTTTGAGGGCCCTCTAACCAACGACCTTTTCCACCTGAGTCTGGAGTTACAAAATTTGCAGCACAGTCAGGGTTTTTAAGAGCTGTCCAATCTGGAAGACCAGGACATAAATCAGCTACCCAATTCGGATAACCCATATCCTCTAAAGTTCTAGCTTCATGATCACCCCAATCAAGAAGTCCACCAGCATCTCTCGCAGCATCAAATGATGCTCCAAAAGCTGATTGCCAAACTTCATGAGAAATAGTTACATCTCCCTGTCTGATTGATTCATAAACTGCTTGCGAGTCCGCAGAAACATATTCAACATTATTTCCCATTGACTCAAAAATTCCACCTATAACATATGACATTACAACTTGGCTTGACCAGTTATGAAGTGGTATTACTATTGGCTTTTTACTGTCAGCTGCCTTAACTATACTTGCAGATAAAAATATAGAAGCTAGTAAAGCTGTGATAGTAAATCCTTTTAAAAATTTTAACATATTACCTCCCGTTTTATGTTACTTCCTTAAATTATGTATTTAGACTAATGGAAATAAATATTAATGAACACAACTATTTCACCACTTGAAACAATTTTTTTCTTTAAAAAAGCTTATTTTAATGAATAATATAAAAAATATAAGAAATCGGGAGTATTATGACTAAAGTTGCTATTATTGGCTCAGGTCCATGCGGTTTATCTATTCTAAGGGCTTTCCATCAAGCCGAATCTAAAGGAGAAAAAATTCCAGAAATAATATGTTATGAAAAACAGGAGACCTGGGGTGGATTATGGAATTATAATTGGAGAACAGGGACAGATCAATATGGTGACACAATTCACAACAGCATGTATAGATATTTATGGTCCAATGGTCCAAAAGAGTGTTTAGAATTTGCAGACTATTCATTTGATGAACATTTTGGGAAACCAATTCCATCATTTCCACCAAGAGAAGTACTAAGAGATTATATTTTAGGTCGTGCTGAGAAATCAGGTGTTAAAAAAAATATCAAATTCAATACTACTGTTGAAAATATTAAAACAGATGGTGCGGGCTTTAAATTAATAGCAAGAGATAAAAAAAATAATAAATTAGAAAATGAATATTTTGATAAAGTTATTGTAGCGAATGGACATTTTTCAGTACCATTTGTTCCTGAATATAAAGGAATGGATAGTTTTCCAGGAAGAATTATGCATTCTCATGATTTTAGAGATGCTGAAGAGTTTAGAGACAAAAATGTTGTTATCCTTGGTAGTAGTTACTCTGCAGAAGATGTATCTCTTCAATGTTATAAGTATGGAGCAAAATCAGTTACAATTGGTTATCGAAACAATCCTATGGGATTTAATTGGCCCGATGGAATGAAAGAAGTTCATTACTTGGATAAGATCGAAGGTAATAAAGCAATTTTTAAAGATGGTACAATTCAAGATATGGATGTTTTAATTTTGTGCTCTGGTTATCTCCATCATTTTCCATTTTTAGAAGAAGATTTAAAATTAAAAACACACAATAGACTTTATCCTCCAAATTTATTTAAGGGTGTAATATGGGAAAATAATCACAATTTATT
>CACOIH010000038.1 GCA_902627245.1 uncultured Alphaproteobacteria bacterium | reverse complement strand
TAATTGATTGTATTTTGCAGTTCTATCAGTTCTGGATAATGATCCTGTTTTAATTTGACCTGCTGAAACCCCTACTGATAAATCAGCAATTGTAGTATCTTCAGTTTCACCAGAACGATGTGAAATTATGGTAGTAAAATTATTTTCTTTAGCTAATTGAATTGACTCTAAAGTTTCTTTTAGAGTACCTATTTGATTGACTTTAACCAAAATAGAATTGCCTGCTCCCTCTGTAATACCTTTTTGCAATCTTTTTTTATTTGTAACAAATAAATCATCACCAACCAATTGAACTTTTTTTCCTAATGTTGATGTTAAATTAGACCAACCATCCCAATCATCCTCTGACATTCCATCTTCAATAGAGTAAATTGGGTACGCATTTACCAATTTCTCTAAATATTTTATCATCTCATCAGAAGACAAAACAATTTTTTCTCCCTGTAAATCATATTTATTATTTTTGTAAAATTCAGTTGAGGCAACGTCAAGTGAAAGATAAATATCTTTACCAGGTTTAAAACCTGCATCCTCTACAGATTTCAAAACAGTTTCTATAACTTCGCTAGAGCTATTTATGTTAGGAGCAAAACCTCCTTCATCACCAACATTTGTATTTAAGCCTTTAGATTTTAAAAGTAATTTTAATGAATGAAATATTTCACAACCAAATTGAAGAGCTTCAGAAAAATTATTTGCGCCAATAGGAGCAACCATAAACTCTTGAATATCGACATCATTATCTGCATGTGAGCCACCATTGATAATGTTCATCATTGGAACTGGAAGACTCATTGTATGTTCTTTACCGAGAAAAGAATATAATTCATCACCTTGTGAAGAGGCTAAACATTTAGCAAAAGCTAAACTAGAAGCAAGGGTTGCATTAGCTCCTAGATTTGATTTATTCTCAGTTCCATCAAGTTGTAATAAAAAATCATCGAAAGAAGAAATGTCTTCAAATGATTTACCAACTAGTTCATTAGAAATAATATTGTTGATATTTTCTACGGCTTTTAAAACGCCTTTACCTTTGTATTTTGTTTTATCATTATCTCTTAACTCTAATGCTTCATGTACTCCAGTAGAGGCTCCACTTGGAACAGAGGCTCTTCCAAAGTTAGAATCTTCGAATTTTATGTCACATTCAACAGTGGGATTTCCCCTACTATCTATTATTTGTCTTGCTATAATTTTATTTATCTTAGGCATATTTTTTAGCAATATCATCAAATTGTTTAAGTTGAAGTAATAAATTTTTTAAATCTTTAATATTAATCATATTTGGTCCATCACTAGGTGCATTATCTGGATCATTATGTGTTTCTATAAATAAACCAGCTACCCCAATAGCTATTGCAGCTTTACATAGAGAAGGAATATGTTCTCTTTGGCCACCACTTTTATCACCCATTCCTCCAGGTTGTTGAACAGAATGAGTTGCATCAAAAATCACAGGATATTCATATTTTTTCATAATATCTAATCCTTTAAAATCATTTACAAGAGTATTGTAACCAAAAGAAGTTCCTCTTTCTGTGATCATTATCTTTTTATTGTGATTTAAGCAAAAATATTCAAATTTTTCAAAGCCATCCTGTGAGCGAATATAATGATTATTGAAAAAATTAAGTTTATTATAACTAAATATACTAGATGATTTTGAAAGCTTTTTAATATCATATAAATTTATGATATCATTTATATTTATTATTTCACTTTGGTTTTTTGGAGACCAGCCAAGTAAAATAAGATTATTAATTATAGCCTCCTTTAAATATCCATTTTTTTTAAATTCTAAAATATCCACAGCACCGTGCCGTTTAGATAATTTCGATCCATCTTCACCGTGAATTAATGGTACGTGTGCATATTCTGGGATATTCCAATTTAAAAACTTATATATGTAATATTGTCTGAAAGCGTTATTTAAGTGATCATCGCCCCTTAATACTAAATTAACTCCTAAATCATTATCATCAACTACAACTGATAACATGTAGGTTGGTGTTAAATCTTTTCTTAGTAAAATAAAATCATCTAATTCTTTATTTTTAACAGTAATATTACCTTGAATTTTATCTTTTATTATTATTTCACCCTCATCAGGTAGTTTAATTCTAACCACAAAATCATTAGTTAAATTTTGAATTTGATCATTTTCTTTACATTCAGTACAAATTTTTTTTGATAAATTTTTGTTATTCTTTATTAATTCTCTTTTATGTTTAAGTTTTTCTTCTGAGCAATTACATTTATATGCAAAGTTATTATTTAATAATTCTTTAGCAACATTTTGGTGTCTTTTAATTCGTTCAGATTGAATTTGAACTTTATCTTCCCAAGTTATTCCAAGCCAAGATAATCCATCCAGTATATTTTGCTTAAATTCTTCCTTTGATCTTAATTTATCAGTATCTTCTATCCTTAGATAAAACTTAGATAATGGAATTTGTTGAGTGATGATAAAATTCAAAAGAGCAGTTCTTGCACTTCCAATGTGAAGATTTCCAGTAGGGGACGGAGCAAATCTAGTAATAATCTTTGTCATCTTAAATTAAGATAACTATTAAATATATTTTCTTATAATTCCAGATAAAGTACCTTGTACCTGAATTTCACCAGCTTCATATTCTTTGCTCTGGTATGACTGATTTGCAGGTATTAAAACAACTTTGTCTTTATTAAATTTTATAGTTTTAAGTGTAACTTCATTATCTTGTGTTAAAACTGCAGCAATTTTACCATTCTCGACATTATTGGTTTTTCGAATAACGGCAATATCACCATCAAAGATTCCTTCATCAATCATAGATAGACCCTTAACTTTAAGACCAAAATATTTAGCATTTGGAGATGTCATTGATGTTGGAATAGAAATGTAATCGTTTGGATTTTCTATTGCTTCTATTGCTTCTCCAGCTGCAATTGTACCTATCAAAGGTATATTAATGCTAGTCAAAGAATTCTCAATCGTATTATTAAATTTATCAACAATCTCCATTGCTCTCGCTTTATGTTTTAATCTTTTTATGAAGCCTCTTTGCTCAAGACTTGTTATAAGTCTATGAATTCCTGATTTTGATTTTAAATTTACTGCCTCCTTCATTTCTTCAAACGAGGGTGAAATTTGATTGCTATTTATATAATGTTTTAAATAGTCAAATAATTCTTTTTGCTTTCTAGTTA
>CACOIH010000037.1 GCA_902627245.1 uncultured Alphaproteobacteria bacterium | reverse complement strand
ATTTCCTTTTATTGGCTGTTTTGTAAAATCTAATTCATATTTGCTATGGGATGAAATTAGTAAAGAATCTCTGAAATTACATAATAAATATTTAAAATGGTATGGCGATCAAGTTGTTCTTAGAAATTTATATGAAAAAAATAATCAAAATTATTCATTAGTTCACGAAAGTTTATATGCGTGCCCACCACAATATATTAATAAAAAAAAATTTCCTTATATTATTCACTTCAAAGGTAATCTAAAAAATTTTGGTTCTAATGGTATCAATATGATAAAAAATTATTTAGATGTTTATAAAAAAAATTAAAAAATATTATTTAAATTAATATTTAGTTTAATTTTTGTATAATACTTTTTATTTTTCATAAACACTTGCATATTCTTTTATTTTTTCCAACATTGAATATACACCATTTCTTCTGCCTGGAGTTAGTAGTGTGTCTAGTTCAAGAATATTTAAAGTCTCAAAATTTGAATTATTTATTTCACTAGGTTTTCTATTTCCATAAATATCACACAAGATCGTTACCATACCTTTAGAGATAAATGCGTCAGAGTCATAATAAAATGATAATTTATCATTTTTCATAACTGGAACTAACCAAACCTGAGCTTGACATCCTGAGACTTTGAATGAATCATTTCTATATTCTTCAGGGAAATGCTCAGCATTTTTGGCTTGATCTATTAAATATTTGTATTTTTCCATACCGTCGTCAAACAAATCTAGATTATTTTTATAATTAATAATTTTTTCCTCTATTGATTTCATTTCATAAACTTTCTTAGCTCTTTAGCTGAATTTTCTGGAAGAACATCCATTATAAAAACTCCTGCCATAGATTCAGATCCAGCAAGTATTTTAGGTTTATCTCCGTGTCTCAGAGGAGGATAAAACTCAATATGAAAATGATAGTTTTTATCTTTCAATTTTGGTGCAGAATGTAACCCCATTACATAAGGACATCGTTTACCTAAAAATTTGTCGTATCCTCTAATAACTTTTTTAATTGAGTAGGCTAATGATACAATCTCTGATTCTGTTAGAGCCCAAGGTCCTGGCACTTGTCGTTTAGGTGCGATCCATACCTCATAAGCATATCTTGCAAAAGGAGGAACAAACGCAATTACATTTTTATCTTGATATGTGTAGTATTTTTTTTTCAAATGAGTCATTATACTTAATAAAAAATTTTCTTTTTTAAAAGCCTTTTGTTCTTTTTTAATTGCTGGAGGTACAAATGGGTAGGCATAAATTTGACCATGTGGATGATGGAGTGTCACACCACATTCCTCTCCTCTGTTTTCAAAAGGAAGTACATATTTAACACTTTTGTTTTTTAGCAAATTTATATACCTGTCAATCCACACATAGATAAGTAATTTAATTCTATCCAGTTGCATTTCTGCTACGCTTTTAGAATGTTCTGAAGAGTATACAACTACTTCACATTCTCCTTTTGAAGGTTGAGAATTAATAAAATCTGAACTTATTTTCTTTCCTAATTCATTAAAACTTGCCCATCTATTTGGAAACACAGCAACTTCGAAGTTTTTGAAAGGAATTTCTGTTGGGACCTTTGACCCAGCTCCTGGACAAAGAGGACAATATTTTTTTGGTGGAAAAAAAGTTCTATTTTTTCTTTGCTCTGAGTAAGTAACCCACTCTTGTCTTGATGGATTCCATCTCATATGTGGTTTAAGATTATTTGATATATTGAGTTCTTCTTGTCCTTTTTCTTTGTGTTCTTTAAATCCATATAAAAATAGATGTTTATTATCATTCCTTAAAAAACTTCTTTTATAAATTTTTTTCACTTAATTTTTTTTCCCATTCTACAGAAGATCTAATTATTACTTCAAGATCATCAAATTTTGGTTTCCACTTAATAAACTTTGTAATTTTATTTACATTCGCAATTAATTTTTCAACATCCCCTTTTCTTCTTGAGGAAAAATTAAATTTTACCGTATCTTTATATATATTATTTGCAGTATTAATTACATCTAACACTGAAAAACCTTTTCCGTATCCACAATTAAATATATTTGATTTTTGGTTTTTGATTAAATATTCTGCAGTTTTTAGATGAATATCTGCTAGGTCACTAACATGTATGTAATCCCTTATAGCAGTCCCATCATGTGTATTATAATCATTTCCAAAAATATTAATATTCTTTCTTTTTTTTATAATAACTTCACTTAGTATTTTTATAAGATGTGTTGATTTGTTTGATATCTGGCCAGATCTTAAATTGTAATCTGCTCCAGCAACATTAAAATATCTAAGTATAATAAAATTAAAGTCAGTTTGGTTATTAATTAAAAAATTTTCAGCTTGAACTTTTGATTCAGCATATGGGTTTTGCGGATTCAGCTGATCGCCTTCATTAACTGAAGCATTCGTGGATATTCCGTAAGCAGAAGCTGTAGAGGAAAAGATAATATTTTTTAATCCGAAGTCTCTACATGTTTCAAATAAACTTATCGAATTTTTAGTATTATTTGTAAAATATTTTTCAGGATTATTTACTGACTCTTCTACTTGAATATAACCAGCAAAATGCATTATTGCATCAAAATTATCATTTTTTATTATGTTAGATACTGCAACAGTATCTTCAATGTCACAAATAGAAAACTTAACATTTTTTGGAATTAAAGATTCGTTTCCAGTTGATAAATTATCAATAACATGCACCTTATGTCCGGAATCAAGTAGTGCTAACACTACATTACTTCCAATATATCCAGCCCCACCCGTCAGAAGAATATTCATTATTTAAAGTATTAATAAATTAATTTAAAATAAATAGTATAAATATTAAAAAATTTTATGTCTAATAAAACAAAACTTGAAGAACAAATAATAAATTTAGTAAACGATTTCAATCATAAATTATATGACAAAGTTGTAAATAGAGCACTTGAATTAAAAAAGCTTAATAAAGAAATATCAATATTACCTAACTTAATAGGTGCGTCCTATGCTGGTAAAAATGATCACGAAAAAGCAATATTTTATTATAGAGAGGCTCTAAAAATTGATCCGAATAATTTTGAATTAATAAACAATCTTGGGAAAAGTCAAATAGAAATTAAAGAATTTGACGAAGCAATAAAATCATTTGAAAAATCAAAAAAAATTAATCAAAATAATTTTGATACCTATTTTAATCTTGGTCTAATAAA
>CACOIH010000036.1 GCA_902627245.1 uncultured Alphaproteobacteria bacterium | reverse complement strand
TGATAATTTCGGTTACAGGTTAGGTTATGGTGGTGGTTATTACGACAGAACATTTAGCTATCTAAAGAATATTAACAAAAAATTTATTGCAGTTGGTTATGCATTTGATAATCAAAAAGTTCTTCAAGTTCCAAAAGATAAATTTGATATTAAACTTGATTGTGTTATTACAGAAAAAAAACTTTACTATTTCAAATGAGAATTTTATTTATTGGAGATATTGTTGGTAAGTCTGCGCGAGAAAAAGTTAAATATTGTATTAATGAAATAAAAAATAAGTATAAACCAGATGCTATCATAGCAAATGCAGAAAATGCTACAGGTGGTTATGGTCTGTCAAAAAAAGATGCTAAGGATTTGCTCTCATCAGGCATAGATGTCATAACTCTTGGTAATCACGCTTGGGATCAAAGAGAAATGCTAACTTTTATTGAAGAGTGTCCAAAAATTGTTAGAGCTTTAAATTATCCATCAGGAGTTCCTGGAAATGGTCATTATACATTAGAACTTTTAAATGGAAAAAAAATTATTATTGTTCAGATTATGCTAAGGTTATTTATGGGCATGTCTCTAGATGATCCATTTAGTGTAATAAAAAAATTTTTGATATCTGAAAAACTAGGATCAACATGTGATGCAATTTTAATTGATTTACATGGTGAAGCAACTTCTGAAAAAAATGCTTTTGGACACTTTGTGGATGGATCAGTTACCTGTGTATTAGGAACTCATACACATATTCCAACTTCTGATAATTCAATCCTGCCTAAAGGCACAGCTTATCAAACTGATGTAGGTATGACTGGAGATTACAATTCAGTAATAGGTATGAATATTGAAAATCCAATACATTCTTTCACAAAAGGATATAGACCTGAAGGTAGATTTACTCCCTCAAGTGGTAATGTTTTTATTTGTGGAGCTCTAATAGAAACTGATGATAAAAGTGGATTAGCTAAAAGTATTATTCCTATAAAAGAGTCATAATTTACACATATTAGACACATTCTAATTATAATTATATGACTTTACTAACATCGAATTTAATATTTATAATTACTGATTTTTATGGCTGGTCATTCCAAATTTAAAAATATAATGCATCGAAAAGGTGCTCAAGATAAAAAGCGTGCAAAACAATTCTCCAGGCTTGGTAGGGAGATTTCAGTTGCTGTAAAAGTTGGTGGAGATGATCCAGAGAGTAACATTCGCCTAAGATCAGCAATTACTTCAGCCAAAAGTTTAAATATGCCTAAAGAAAATATTGAAAGAGCTATTAAAAAAGGTCAGGGTAATGATCCAGATAGTAATTACGAAGAAGTGAGATATGAGGGATATGGACCTGATGGTGTAGCTATTATAGTCGAAGCTTTAACTAATAATAAAAATAGAACTGCTGCTGAAATTCGATCTTCATTCAGTAAGCATGGTGGAAATCTTGGAGAGTCAGGTAGTGTTAGTTTTGGATTTGAAAGACTCGGTAATATATCCTTAAATAAAAGTTTCGTAAATGAGGAAGCTCTTTTCGAGTTTTTAATTGAAAATGAAACAGATGATTATGAGGTTGGAGAAGAAGATTATATTATTTATTGTGATCAGAATAATCTTCATGAATTAAATGAAAAAATAATTCAGACTTATGGTCAGACAAATTATTCAAATCTTATATGGAAAAGTAAGAATACAATTAGTATAGATAAAGAAACAGCTGATAAATTATTTAAATTACTTGAAATATTAGAAGATAATGATGATGTTCAAGGGGTAGCTTCGAATTTTGAAGTTGACGAAGACGTAATGTCATCCTTAACATCTTAAAGAAAGGACTAAGAATGCCTGATAAAGCTTGGAAAAAAAGAGAAAGAGATGTTGCGACCTATTTTAATGGCAAAAGAACTCCTTTAAGTGGAGGAAATGGTAAAATTACTAGAGCAGATGTTATACATGAAGATTTATTTATTGAGTGTAAGTTAAGAGCAAAACATACCGCTATATCCTTATGGGATGACACAGCGAAGTTAGCTAAAGAAGAGGGGAAAACACCTGTAATAGCTTTATGTGAAAAAAATCGTCCAGGTTTTTGGGTAATGGTTCATAGTAGTGATTTAGAAAAAATCAAAAAGTAAAACATGGAAAAAATAGATAATGTAAATTTGTTGAATGAAGCTCCAGACTTCTCAATGTTTGGCTTGTTTATGCAGGCAGATATTGTTGTTAAATCTGTAATCATTATTTTAATTTTAGCTTCATTATATTCATGGAATGTAATTGTAGCTAAAATATTGAGAATGAGACAGCTAAAAAAACTTGAAAAAGAATTTGATGAAATATTTTGGTCTGGGAACTCATTTGAAGATTTATATGAAACTCTTAATTTTAATAAATTAGACCCTAAATCTAAAATTTTCTGTGCAGCTATTTTAGAATGGAAAAAAAGTAAATCTCAATCTGATAATTCTTTAGATCTGAATTCACTTAAAGACAGAATGCAAAGATCAATGTCTGTAATATTTAACAAAGAAAGCGAAAATGTTGAAAAAAATTTAACTTTTTTGGCTACTGCTGGCTCAACTGCACCTTTTATTGGACTATTTGGAACTGTTTGGGGAATTATGAATAGTTTTAAATCAATAGCAATTGCACAGAACACAAATCTTGCTGTTGTTGCCCCAGGTATTGCTGAAGCTTTATTTGCAACTGCATTGGGTTTATTTGTAGCTATACCAGCTGTTGTAGCTTACAATAAAATATCAAACGATATATCCAAGTATTTTATTTCTTTAGAAACATTCATGGATGAATTTACAACAATTTTTTTTAGACAATTAGAGAATAAATAAATTGATAAACTTAAGCAAAACATCAAATAGTAGAAGAAGAAGATATAATCAGATGAGTGAAATTAATGTCACTCCATTTGTTGATGTAATGCTTGTTTTATTAATTGTTTTTATGGTTACAGCACCACTTCTAACTGTTGGGATTCCTGTTGATTTACCAAAAGTTAAGGCAACTGCATTAACAGATCAAAAAGATCCAATTGAGATAACCGTAAATTTAGAAGGTAAAGTCTATATTGGGGAGTCACTAGTAGAAGTAGAAAACTTAATTCCAAGAATTAACGCTATTACTGAACAAAACACTGAAGCAAGAATATATGTAAGAGGTGATAGGATCGTTGCATATGGTAGAATTATGGAGATAATGTCGATCATAAATTCTGCAGG
>CACOIH010000035.1 GCA_902627245.1 uncultured Alphaproteobacteria bacterium | reverse complement strand
TGATGGAACTCCAATCAATGCTGTTTTTGGTTTTACCAATATGCTTGTCAAACTAATAGAAGATTACAGCGATGATAAAATGATAGTTATATTTGATGCAGCAAGAGAAAATTTTAGAAATGAAATTTATCCAGAATATAAAGCTAATAGAGGAGAGGCTCCTGATGATTTAATACCACAATTTCCACTTATCAGAAAATGCGTTGAGAGTTTTAATATACCTCAATTAGAAATAGAGGGATTTGAAGCTGATGATCTAATTGCCACCTATGTTAACTTAGCAGAAAAAGATAAAATTGAGACGATTATAGTTTCCTCAGATAAAGATCTAATGCAGCTCGTTAGCAAAAACGTAACAATGCTTGATCCAATGAAAAATAAAAAAATAGAAATTAAAGATGTTGAAGAAAAATTTGGAGTGAAGCCAGATAAGGTTATTTTTATTCAAGCCTTAACAGGAGATAAAGTAGATAATATTCCAGGTGCTCCTGGTATTGGTCCTAAAACAGCATCTCAGTTAATAAACGAATTTAATGACATTGATGGTTTAATTAAAAACCTTGATAAAATTAAACAAGAAAAAAGAAGAAATATTTTAAAAGAATCAGAAAATGATATTAGATTAAGTTTAAAACTTGTAACATTAAAAAACAATGTAACAATATCGGAAACAAACAATTGTTATATAATAAAATAGCCGACAAAATCCGGCCTATTATATATAAAAAACAAGTATTAGATATTGGTAGTGGCGGTAATATTTTTTATGATTATAAATTATCTACTAGTGTTACAGCATTAGATATATCAGAGAAATCACTTCAGAATTTAAAAGACGATAAAATTATAAAAATTTCTGGGGATGCTAGAGATCTTTCTAAAATAAAAAATAAATCTATAGATGTTGTGCTAATAATATTTGCACTACATCACATTAATGGCAAAAATTATAGAAGTTCTTTAACTTCTCTTAGGAAAATTTTAGAAGAAACGGATAAAGTACTTAAAGAAGATGGCGAAATAATAATATTAGAATTAACACTAAATAAATTTTTATATTATATCCAAGTAATTTTTTATAAATTAACTTACCTAATATTGAAGTCTATGGAAACTGATATGGTTTTTTTTTATAATGATAATATTATAAGAAATAATCTTTTAATGACAAACAATGCTTCAAAAATTAAAACTGAAACTATTAAAATGACTGGGTGGTTAGACCCTTTATTAGGCACCTTTCCGGGTATAATAAAAATCCCTGCATTTTTGATGCCTACTAATCTTAAATTTTTTTATTTAAAAAAAATTAATCCTTGATTTTATAATAATTCATTAATGACAAGCTCAAACCTATAATAAAAAACGTTTCTATTCCATGCCAATTTTTAAATAAACTCCCAGTTGACATTATTGGCCAAAATATAATTGACAATGCGATAAATGAATAATTTTTGTATACATGAGTACTATTAGAAAAAAGTACTGTATAAAAAATTAATATTATATAAATAATAAATATACTAAATCCTATTAATCCGTTTTCCGTCAGCCATTGTAAATAAAAATTATGAGGATGACTCCAACATCTTTCTTGTTTAAAAATATCTATATTTTCACAGGCATAATTGAAATTATTCATTCCAATTCCTGTAATAGGTTGATATTTAATCATACTTAAAGAAAGACTATAGACTTCGTAGTATGCAGTTTCCTTAAAATTAGAAAGAATGCTTATAAATTTCGGTTGTGTTTTAATAATTTTACTACAATTTATAGAATTCTCACAATTAGAATCATACTTTTCAATAATTAAACCCAGATGCCCAGGATTTGACTCAATAATTTTATAGTTTTGGTAGTGATCATGGTATTTAAGAGTTAAAGAACATAAAATTACTATGAAAATAGAACTAATAAAAAAAATTTTTCTATTATATTTTAGTAAAATTATGCCAAGAACCATCCCTAAAAAAAATGTAGCCATAGCCATTTTTTCACCAGAAATAAAAGTTATATATCCACATAAACTTAAATAAAAGATTGCAGAAAAATTAAATAATAATCTATGTTTAATTAAATAGGTTAATCCAATGAAACCAAAAATAAAAAATTTTGATATATATGAGCCTGGAACCATATCTAAAAAAGGACCTGATAATCGCCCATATATTTCAGCTCTTCTATTAAAAATATCTACACCAAAACCATTGAGTGGGTGATAGTTGTTAAATTGATACAGAGTGTCAAATATTACAATTAGATTAGATATTAAAATAATTATAAGAACAAATTTTATAAAATTATTTTTTTTATATAACCAAACGTACATGATTATAGGCAACAAAATTATCCTTAAAAAAATTAAAGACTCTCCCAGTGATTTATAGAAATTAAGGGATATTAAGTTCAATAAAACTAAGGTGAACCAAAAAAAAATAGAAAAAAAGACTAACTTGGAACTAGCAAAATAATATTTATTTCTAACTAGCGTAATTACAAATATTATACTAACAATAGTTAGTGATATGTCGGGTATTGCGGGACCCGTAATTAATGTTAATGGTATAAGTGAAATTACAATAAAAGATGAATAGAAAATATATTTATGATCTATATTCATTAAATTATTTTGATTTAATTAAACTTAGAAATGTGTCATGAAGATTACTTTCAGTTGTTTTAATTTCTGAAAATACTATCCCTTCTTTATCAAGGACATCTATTATTTCTTTCAATGAGTGTTTATTTTTATCATACTCAATATTCAATATATTATCTTTTATCGAATGTTTATATTTTTTAATCTCATCTGATAATTTGTAGTCATTTTTTAAATAAAATGTTACTTTTTTTAGCGATATTAAGTTTAATAAATTAACTTTTGTGTCATTTGCTATAACCTTTCCTTCATTTATAATAGTTATTTGATCACACAATTGTTCAGCTTCTTCTAAATAATGTGTAGTCAGGCATATAGTTGTTCCTAACTTATTTATTTTTCTTATATAATTCCATACTGATGATCTAATATCTATGTCAACACCAGCAGTTGGCTCATCTAATATCAACATTTCTGGACTATGAACAAGAGCTTTAGCTATTAATAGTCTTCGCCTCATCCCTCCAGATAAAGTTCTGGCATACGCATTTCTTTGATCACTTAACTTAAGATTCTCTAAAATTTCTTCAGTTTTTCTTTCTTTTTTAGGTATTCCATACAATCCCGCCTGCAATTCAAGCAATTCTAATGGCGAAAAAAATGGATCTATATTTAATTCCTGAGGTACAATTCCAATTTTGAATTTGCTTAGTTTTGCATTTTGATCAATATCAATGCCACAAATACTAACAAAGCCGTTATTTTTCTTAACTAATCCGCCAAGAATATTTATAAAAGTAGACTTTCCAGCACCATTTGGACCTAGTAAACCATGAATGCTACCTTTATTAATAACAATATTGAAATCACTTAACGCTCTAATCTGCATCGATTTTTTGTAAAAAATTTTATTTACATTTTTAG
>CACOIH010000034.1 GCA_902627245.1 uncultured Alphaproteobacteria bacterium | reverse complement strand
ATAACATTATCAATGTCAGAGATTGATTTATTACTTCAGCAACTTTCTTCTTGCTGGAATGCGCCTGCAGGCGCCGTTATAAAAGTAGGTGATAAAGTAACAATATCTGCTAAAGTTCAACAAAATATGAGAGTTTTTAAGAATTCAGTTCGTATTGTTGACACAAATATATCTAAAAGTAATCCTTTTTATAGACCGATAACTGATAGTGCTGTGAGAACTCTTTTGAACCCAGAATGTACACCTTTAAAATTACCAAAAGATAAATATAAACTATGGAAAAATCTTACAATAACTTTTGATTACAGTATTATGAAAGGATATTAATGAAAAAAAGTATTTTTATTTTTTTTATAATAATTTTGACTCTACCTGCTTTTGCTTTAGAGGTTACTCTCACTCAGGGAAGTATAAAACCAACCCCAATAGCAGTTACTAATTTATATACTAGTAATTCAAGCTTAGAAAGAATAGGAAAAAATATATCAGATGTAATATCCGACAATCTTGAGAGATCTGGACTATTTATACCCTTAGATCAAAAAGCTTTTATACAAGACAATAAATCCCTATCTGAAAACCCTCGTTTTGAAGATTGGAGAATTATAAAAGCACAACACTTAATATCAGGTAAAATTTCAGGATCTAATGGAAAAATATCAGTTGAATTTAGGCTCTACGATGTTTTTCAGCAGAAGCAACTAGTCGGAAAAAAATATGATACCAACGAAAAAAATTGGAGAAGAGTTGCTCATATAATATCGGATTCTGTTTTCAAAAATATTACAGGTGAAGGTGGGTACTTTGATACAAGAATAGTTTATGTAGCAGAAACTGGCCCCAAAGATAATAAACAAAAGCGTTTGGCCATTATGGATCAAGATCAAGCTAATCACAGATTTCTCACTGATGGTTCATATTTAGTTTTAACTCCAAGATTTTCACCTAATTCGCAAAAAATTACTTATATGTCTTATGTTAATCGAAATAGTCCAAGAGTATACATATTTGACATAGAAACAGGTAAACAAGAAATAGTAGGAGAGTTTCCAGGTATGACATTTGCACCAAGATTCTCCCCCGACGGCAATAAAATAGTAATGTCGTATACTGATCCTGATATAGGAAATTCTGAGATTTATGTTCTTGATCTTAAAACAAGAATTTCAAAAAAAATAACGGACAATTCTTCTATTGATGTTTCAGCAAGTTTTTCACCTGATGGAAAGAAGGTTGTATTCAACTCAGATAGAAGTGGTAGGCGTCACTTATATGTTACAGATCTAAATGGAAAAAATGTAAAAAGAATAAGTAGGGAAGGTGGAAGTTATTATACTCCTGTATGGTCACCAAGAGGCGACATGATCGCATTTACGAAGCAGGAGGGTGGACAATTTTACATAGGCGTCATGGAAAATGATGGGTCCAATGAAAGAATGATTGCCAAATCATTTCACGTCGAAGGCCCAACCTGGGCTCCAAATGGTAGATTTCTTATGTATTTTAAAGAAGAGCGAACAGCAGAGGACGGGTCTGGAGGGGAATCTAGCCTTTATTCCATTGATTTAACAGGATTTAACGAAAGAAAAATTATAACTCCACTTGGTGGTTCTGATCCTGCCTGGTCTCCTTTAATGCATTAATTTTAATTTAATTCAAAAAAATATATGAAATATTCAAAAAAATGTTAAGAAATTAACAATAATTTATTATAGCTATCAAAGTATTAAGGGAGCAGGTTTATATGTTTTATAAGTTTTTAATTTCAGCATTTTTAGTTTTATTTGTTGCTGCTTGTGCAACTAAGCCAAAAGATTCAGCTGATTCAAGTGGTTCAGGTTCAGCAAGTTCAGACAGTACCGTTGCTGCTGAGGATGGTGCTATTACAGAAACTGCTGGTAGTGGTATAGTTTTAGGTTCTCAAGAAGATTTAATCGTAAATGTGGGTGACAGAGTGTTTTTTGGATATGATAGTTCCGATTTAGATTCAGATGCTCTCGAATTACTTCAAGATCAAGTTGCTTGGCTTAAGCAAAATGGCAATGTATCTGTAACAATAGAAGGTCACTGTGACGAAAGAGGCACAAGGGAATACAATTTGGCTTTAGGTGAAAAAAGAGCTCAAGCGGTCAAAAATTATTTAATTGGCTTGGGAATTAGCCCCGATAGAGTTTCTACTATTAGTTATGGAAAAGAAAGACCGGCAGTTGTTGGTTCAAATGATGGAGCTTGGGCTCAAAACAGAAGATCAGTAACTATAGTTAATTAAATACAATACCTTGATACTTTGGCGCTATAATTTATAGCGCCTTATTTATATCCAAATTAATAAGTAATCTGAACAGTATGTTAAAAACTGTAATAACAATTTTAATTCTATTACCATCTTTTAGTTTACACTCGAATGAAAGCTCGTTAACAATTCAGCAACAACTAGAAAGATTACAAAGAGAAGTATCTGATATATCACAAACAGTTTTTTCAAATAAAAGTATTGAAGATAATGGTGATGACAATAATGATGTAGTAACTAATCTCTCTGCGATTGATATGAGAATTTACGATTTAGAAAAAGATGTAAAAAATTTAACAGCTAATTTTGAAGATGTTCTTTTTCAAATTGAAGACCTTGTTTCTGAAATAAATAATTTTGAAAAGCTTTTTACCATGTTAGAAAAAAAATTGCTTAAAATTAATGAAGATAATTTAAACACTATTAATCAGAAACAAACTAACAATTTAGAAAATCAAAATAATATAGAAGATAATAGTGAAAACACTCTTGGTTCACTTAAAATTACATCTGAAAATAAAGAAATAAAAAATAATGAAAACACAATAAAAGACACCAATGAGTTAGATCTATCACCTGAGGATAAATTCCAAATTGCTTTCGATAATATTAGAGATAGAAATTGGAAAGAGGCTAAGATTAATCTTAAAGATTTTATAAAAAATTATCCTGAGAATCAATTGTCAGGATCAGCCCATTATTGGCTTGGAGAACTTCATATTTTAGAAAAAGACTATAGAGATGCGGCTTTAGTTCTTGCTGAAGGCTATCAAAAATTTCCAAAAAGCATAAAAGCCCCTGATATGCTCTATAAATTGTCTTTATCATTGTATTCAGTCAATAAAGAAAAAGATTCTTGCAAGACACTTGAAAAATTAATTTTAGATTATCCAAAAAATAAATATATAAAAAATGCAAAAAAACAAATACAAGATTATGGTTGCCTTGAAGCAAATGAATGAAATTAAATAAAAAAAGATTTATAAATTTATTAAATAATAATTATATATTTGAAAAAAAACCATTAGTTGCTGTTGCAGTATCTGGTGGACCAGACAGCATCGCACTTTTAATGTTATTGAAGTCTTGGTCTGAAACAATAAAAGGTGATTTATTGGCTTTAATTGTTGACCATAAATTAAGAAAAAATTCATCCATTGAAGCTTATTCAATTTTTAAATATCTCAGTGATAATAAAATTAAGTCAAAAATTTTGTCTGTAAATAAAAATAAAATTATGAAAAAAAATATGAATGAAGCTCGAATAAACAG
>CACOIH010000033.1 GCA_902627245.1 uncultured Alphaproteobacteria bacterium | reverse complement strand
CATATCACTTTCTAAAAAAGATACATCATAGCCAGCCTCTGTTAAGCTTTTTAATCCACCAAATTTATCTGTTCTGCTTGTAACAACAAGTTTTGCTCCAGCCTCACCCAGAGCATGTGCTATAGCCAAACCAATTCCTCTAGTACCACCTGTGACAATTGCTATCTTATTAGTAACTTTGAATCGTTCTAAAATCATGATTCCCCCGATATTGATTTTTTAATGATAATACCTCTAAAATTAACAAAAAAACAACAAATTAATGACTAAAAAAAGATTTAAAAAGTAGTTGAATTAAAAGTTAATCTGAATAATGTAAAATTGTTTAAAAACATATGTTTTTATAACTATTCATAATAGGAGGAAATATGAAAAAATTATTAATTGCCCTTCTAGTTTCAACTTTTTCATTCTCAGTAATGGCTGATGGTCATGCTGAATGGTGGAAAAAAGCTGGAGCTCCTTATGCAGGTACTGTAATTCAAGGAGTTGCTGAAAATACACCTCCTGGCCAATTTGCTGGAGAAGTATTAGCTAAAGATTTTGAGAAACTAACAGGCATCAAAGTACAATTAGAAAATACATCTTGGGATCAAATGTATGACAAAGCAATTAAAGATATGGAAGCAAATTCTGGTATCTATGACTTTGTATATATTGAACAAGATATAGTTTATTCTTACTTAGACAGAGATTTTTTAGTAAACATTACTCAATCACTAAAAGATCAGCCGGAACTTGTAGCTCCAATGGTTAATATGGATGATTTCACTACTTTCATTGATTATTTTAAAGATGAAAGCGGTGATGTGTTTGGTATGCCGATGGAAGCATTTGTAAAAGTATACTTATATAGGAAAGACCTATTTGGAGCGGCTGATGCTAAATCAGGTTTCCAAAAAAAATACGGTTACCCTCTTGCTCCTGCTACTTCTTTTGCACAATGGAGAGATAATGCTGAATTCTTCACAGGATACTGTGCAGAAAAAGGTATGGAATGTTGGGGTACAACTGTTCAAGGTCACACTGGACACCCAGCTTCAACTTATGAATTCCTAGAATCAATTGGACCATCTTTTGGTTTATATAACTGGGGTGTAAGTGATGATTTCCATTCTTGCGTAGAAGGTGGTGGATCATTAAATGGTGCTAGAGCAAAAGCTGCTCTAACTTTCTGGACTTCAATGCTAGAATTTGCACCACCAGAAGCACTACAAAGTACATGGAGTGAAGTAGCTTCAACATTTGCTGCAGGAAGAGCTGCACAAGGTTGGGTTTACGGAGAGAATGCTGCATGGATTGCTTCTAATGAAGAAAAGTCAGTAGTTGTTGGTAATGTTGGTGTTATGCAACCGCCAACCGCTCCAGGAGTTATGACACAAGCTGCTGCCGGTGAAGGTTATATCGGTTACTTTGATGGAGGTGCATACGGTATTCCGCATTCATCTAAAAACAAAGAAGCAACTTTATTGTGGTTACAATATATAGCACAGAGTGAAGTTCAAGCAGATTGGGCTGTAGCTGGTGCACGTATTACACACTACTCTACTTATGATGATCCAAAAGTTGCTGCTATGGATCAGATTGCTGATGGATATTTCACATTGATGCAAAACACTGGCTATTTATATGCTGGTGCACCAATGTACCCTTTCCACGCTGCTGGTAGAGCTGCGATCGATCCTTTCACATATGCTGCATTAGCAGGTGAAATGTCTCCTTCGGATGCATTAGATGGAGCTTGTGAAGCTCTTGATAAAGTTATGAAAGACTTAGGATATCAAAACTAATATTTTAATTTTTTAGGAAGGCATCATGTATGCCTTCCTTTAAATAATAATTATGAATTCATCAAAAACAGCTTGGTTATTATTATCTCCTACAATTGTTATATTAATTATTGTTGGGTTACTTCCATTTCTTTACGTTCTTTATGTTGGTTTTTTTAATTGGATGCCCCTTGGTAAAAATAAGGAAATGGAATTTATCAACTTTGGCTATAATTATAGAGAATTAGTTTTTGATAAATTTTTTATAGACTCTGTTTGGAGATCAATTAGATTCGCAATTGTAACTTTGGCTTTAGAACTCACCCTTGGTTTTTTACTGGCGTTATCTTTACTAAGTTCTTTTCCTTTAAAAGCTTTTTTTAGAAGTGTGCATACACTTCCTTTAGTAATCGCACCTATAGTAGTTGGTGCTATATTTAAACTTTTTTTGGTTCAAGGCTTAGGACCAATCCCTTTTCTAGCAAAAGAATTATTTGGATTTAAGTTAAATTATATGAGTTCAGAGGCTCAGGCTTTTTGGACAATTGTTGTAATGGATGTCTGGCATTGGACTCCTTTTGTTACTTTAACCTTGTTGGCAGGTTTAAGTGCCCTTCCACAAGATCCTTATGAGTCAGCAAAAATTGATGGAGCTAATAATTTTCAAATTTTTATTTACATTACTATTCCAATGTTAGTACCAGTCTTAATAGTTGTTATTTTTATAAGAATGATGGATTCACTTAAGATTGTTGATGAGGTTTGGATGTTAACTGCGGGAGGTCCTGGTTATTCAACTCGTTTTACAGGAATACATATTTGGAAAGAAGTATTTGAAAAAAGAACTTATGGGTATGGTTCTGCAATGTCTGTATTGTATTTATATATAACTATAGTTATTTGTTGGATCTTATATTCAGTAATGGTTTCAAGAGGTAAAGCAAATGAAGATGAATAAAGTACTTTATAAAACTTTCTCTGTTGTAATATGGAGCTTGTTCACTATTATAACTCTGTTTCCAATTTATTGGATGATATTAGTATCTACAAGGACACCCGTTCAATTATATGGAAAACCAAATCTTTATCCTACTTTTTTAGAAAAAATTCATTGGAAAAATTATACAAGACCTTTTGTTGATGGAGTATTTGGTGATTATCTAATGAACTCAATAATTGTTGCAACATCAAATGCTTTGCTTGTAACTGTGCTCGCCATTATGGCAACTTATGCATTATCAAGATACAAGATTGCTGCAGCAGAAACAATTTTCTTTTGGACTATGACTAATAGAATGGCTCCACCTGCAGCTTTTATGTTACCCCTATTTCTTTTATTTACACTTGTATTCAAATATGGAGATAGTAATTTATTCGATACAAAAATTGGATTAATACTTTTATATTGTGTATTTAACCTGCCTTTTGCTATCTGGTTATTAAAAGGTATATTTGATGGTATCCCAAAAGACTTAGATGAAGCTATGATTGTTGATGGAGCAAATTTATTTACAATTATATCTAAATTAATTGTTCCATTAGCTGCTCCTGGCATTGCAGTAACTGCTTTGTTAAGTTTTTTATTTGCTTGGAATGAATATCTTTTAGCAGCTACACTTACTAGTGTTTATGCAAGAACTATTCCTACTGGACTTTCAGAGTTTGTAACAACTACAGGCACTGAGTGGGGAACAATGGCTGCAGTAGCAGTTGTTTCAATGTTACCTGCTCTTATTTTTCTGGCGCTTGTCCAGAAATATATTGTTTCAGGATTAACATTTGGAGCAGTCAAGGGATAATATGAAAAAAAATTCTAGGGGCTTTCTTCCAATAAAAACAAATTGGTTTGATAGATTGTTTATTGGAGTAATTAGTTTTGTAGCTCTGCAACTCATTTGGATGCGCTTTGTTGAGCAATTTGCATCTATAAACATCTCAATTGGGATTGGCATTTTATGGATAATTTATGTCATTTGGAAAGGATAAAAATGAAAGCGTTAGTATTAGAAAAACAATTAGAATTAAACTTACGT
>CACOIH010000032.1 GCA_902627245.1 uncultured Alphaproteobacteria bacterium | reverse complement strand
ATTTCATTAATTGCATAAGATAATCTTAAGTTTATATCTTTTAGATTGTCTCTCCCACGTTTTACTAACCTTTTTTTTAATTCAGTTTTGGATGGTGGTAAAATGAAAAAATCTAAAATATCGTTTTTGTTATATTTTTTCCTGATTTTTCTTGCACCTTTCCAATCAATATCAAATAGAAGATGTTCTTTATTTTTTTTTGCTATTTTAACATTTGAAAAAGGAGATCCATACAAATTATTGAAATTCTTTGCAGTTTCTATGAAATAATCTTTATTTTTTAAATCTTTAAATTTCTTTTCTGTTACAAAATAATAGTCTTTTCCATTTATTTCATTTAATCTTTTATTTCGAGATGTGTATGAAATTGATAAAGATATATTTTTCATCTTTTTTAATAATAATTTGCAAAGAGTAGTTTTGCCAGCACCGGAAGGAGATGAAATTATTATTAATTTATTTAGTGCTTCTATAGTCATTTAATTTTTTTTTATGATCTTCATAATTTTTTGAAAATATGTGCTTTCTTAAAGAATTATTGAAAAAATAAAACAAATATTCCGTATTATAGTCTTCAAAAATAATATCTATTGTTTTAGTGCCCACAAACGATATGGGTTTTGGAGGAAGACCCTTATATTTATAAGTATTAAATGGATGATTAATTTTCAAATCCTTTAATTTTAATGATCTGTTTAGCTTAAAATTACCGTTTGTTAATGAATATATTACAGTTGCATCAATTTGTAATTTCATATTTTTTTTGAGTCTATTCATTATAACTGATGATATTTTTTTTTTATCATAGTAATCGAGACCTTCTTTTTCTATTAAAGAACCAATAATTATAATTTCATCATTATTAAAAATTAGAGAAGAATTATTTAATCTTTTATTTTGAAAATAATTTTTTTTAAATTTTAAAATTTTATCATAAAAATCTTCAATTGAAGAGTAATTATCAAAGTAATAAGTATCGGCAAGGATATCAGTGTACTCAATATTTATATTTTTTTTAAAATGTTTATATAGTTCTTTGTTTAAATCTTCTTTAGTCCAACCTTCAACAATAGTTATTTTATTAAGTATATTACTTGGCTTGGAAATAACATTTAAAAAATCTAAATAAGTAATATTATCATTTACAGAAAAATTTCCATAATGAATTGTTTTGTCATAAACAAGTTCATTTAGTATATATGTGAATTTGAATATTATTTTTTCTAGAGAATTAAATCTTGTAAAATTTTTTTCAATTACTTCAGTGATTGTACTTCCTTTATATACTTCAAATTGATTTTTATTTAATTCAATATTTTTATTTAAAACATAAATTATAAAAAAAGAGAATATAATGAATAAAACTAATATTAAGTTTTTAAAAACTTTTAAATAATAAAGCAGTATTTGTTCCCCCAAAACCAAAAGAATTACTCAAGGCATAATTAATTGTTTTACTTATGGGTTCATTAGGAATTAAATTAATACCTCTACTGTCAATTGGATTATTTAGATTTAATGTTGCTGGCAAGGTACTGTTATTAATTGCTAGAATTGAAAATATAGATTCAACACTTCCAGCTGCACCTAATAAATGACCAATTGATGACTTAGTTGAACTAACATAAATATTATTGCTGAAAAGCCTTGAAATTGCATTCAGCTCAATTTCATCACCTTTAATTGTTGAGGTGCCATGAGCATTAATATAATTTACATCTTCACTTGAAATCTTTGCCATACTAAGTGCTTCTTTCATAGCTCTATATCCTCCATCTCCATCTTCTGAAGGAGCCGTAATGTGGTATGCATCTCCAGACATACCGTAACCAACTAACTCAGCATAAATATTTACACCTCGTCTTTTAGCGGATTCTAATTCTTCTAAGATTATTATTCCTGATCCCTCACCCATCACAAATCCATCTCGATTTTTATCCCATGGTCTAGATGCTAAGTGTGGAGTTTCATTATGCGATGTACTTAAGCTTCGTGCAGCGCAAAAACCAGCAATTCCTAGTCTACAAACTGCAGCTTCTGCTCCACCAGCAATCATAATATCTGAGGCACCTCTTTTTATCATTTCACATGCATCGCCAATAGAATGTGCGCCAGTTGCACAAGCTGTAACAACTGAATGATTTGGTCCCTTAAATCCATACTTAATTGATATTTGGCCAGAAAGAAGGTTAACTAGAGAAGAAGGTATAAAAAATGGTGATAATTTTTTTGCACCTTTTTCAAATATTGTTAAAGAACCATTATATATAGTTTCTAAACCTCCAATGCCTGAACCAACAGACACCCCGACTTTTAATTTTTGTTCCTCAGTAAGATCTTGTAATCCTGCATCGTCAACGGCCATTTTTGTAGCGACCAGCCCGTACTGTATAAATCTGTCGTTTCTTTTAATATCTTTTGTATCAATATGTAAAGATTTATTAAAATAGTCAGAACTTTCTGAGTCATTAGATAAATATCCTGCAATTTTACATGGAAGATCGTTTACATCGAAATGTTTTACTTTTTTAATGCCAGATTTACCATCAATTAAGTTTTTCCAAGTTTCATCTTGATTATTACCTAATGTTGTAAGAAGGCCAATACCGGTAACAACAACTCTTCTCATAAAAAAATAAGTAAATTATTTTTTGCTTTCAATATATTCTATTGCGTTTTGAACAGTTTGAATGGTTTCAGCAGACAAATAATCGTCTTTATTTTGTAAGTAAAATCCTTCCAATTTTAAAGTAGTTGAAAGTGACGATTTATAGCTTAATTCATCATTAGGTTGTGTAATTTGGATATAATTTTGTGATGTCTGGAGTGCTGAATCTATAGATACTCTATATTTGTCATTAATATTTTGTTTATAATTAGTAATTAGACTGGCATCATTAAGCCATTTGTTATTATTCTGATGTTCTAAATTGGAGTCAAATATTAAATTACTAGATAAATTTCCTCCAGATAATAATTGGTTATAGTCAAATAAAAATCTCTGAGAAGAATCTACTCCACCACCATATTTTATCATAGGTGTAAATGTTAATTCTTTATCAATATCAATATTAAAATAGTAGGGAAATGATGTTGAGTGTGTGGTTTTAGTATCAAAAAAATTTAACGCAAGTGTTGGAGTTAAAAAACCAGACTTTCTTTCTTTTCTAAGAGGAGAGGGAGTAACAATATAAGGTATATAAAATACAGGTGTATTGATTACTCTCATCTTTGAATGTTTTTGATATAAAAATAAATTTTTATTATCATGCAATATTTTTTCTCCTTCTAGTTGCCAAGTTGGACAAATAAAATTTCCTATTTTTATTCTAGATTTACAAGGTGAATAAACCCCTTTAGATATAATATCTACGTGACCATCTCTTTTGCCACTTTTCCCAATTAATCTTGATCCATCACTTAATTTAATTTTGATATCAGAAAATTCACCATAATTTAAATCTTGTAAGAAAAAACCATTACTACCACTTAAAAAATTATCATTGGAATCTTTCATCGTAAATTCAGTAGGTAAAATAATTTTCTTATTCTTTTTTTCATAAATTATTAAATCAGATATTATAAATTCATCATTTTTGAAAATTTTAGCATTGCCTCTTGCTATTATATTTTCATCACTATCATATGAAATATCATCAGCATAAACTAGTATCTCAGAAGCATTGTTAAAATTAGGATAAGAAATAATTAAAAAAATTAAAATAAATTTAACAAAAATATATTTTAAATTAATCATTTTCTATTTTAATTACTTGATATAACCCAACTGAAAATGGAATTAGAAAAATGATCAGATAAGAAATATAAAACTTTATCGAAAATGTAATTGAAACTTTTGTAACTACTTCTTTCAAGAAATAAATTATAAATCCAATTAAAATAGATAAAAAAAGTATCTTAAAAAAATTTTCATTTCTTTTAAATTTTCCAGAAAATCCTACAATTACAAATGATAACAT
>CACOIH010000031.1 GCA_902627245.1 uncultured Alphaproteobacteria bacterium | reverse complement strand
AGCTTCATCTTTTGTTAAAACGACTTCTATATCTTTTATTTCTTTTATAGCGTTTACAACAGATACTACCTTGCTTTTGTCTTCTAAATAAATTGTTGCGAAAGATCCTAGTGAACCATGGTGAACGACATATGGATCTGTAATTGGTAGAATTACTTTGGCCATGTCTGGTTCAAATTTTTTATCTAAATAATCTTGTAAGAATATTGCATTAGGTGAACCATCTCCTTTTGATTTTGGTTTCATACCATGATCTGCTGTGATGATTATAGAAACATTCTCTTTATTTAAAAGACCAATATATTTATCAAACATAGCATAAAATTTATTTGCTGTTTCATTTCCTGGCGCATATTTGTGTTGGATATAATCTGTAGTTGATAAATACATTATATTTGGTTTGAACTCTTCAAGAAGTTTTACTCCTGCAGCCATTACAAATTCAGAAAGTCCTTCAGAATATACTTCTGGCACTGGCATACCTAACCAATCGTTTACGTTATCTATACCATTGAGATCTTTTGTTGCTTGATCAGATTTTTCAGCAGAAAAACATATTGCCCTCTGATCATTAAAACTTAATCCATTTCCTAAAAGTGTTCTTAACTTGTCTTTTGCGGTTACAAGAGCAATTTTAGAGCCGGAATTGTAAAATTTTTCAAAAATAGTTGGTGCTCGCATGTATTTAGGGTCATTCATCATTACTTCTTCACCAGTCTCGGGCGTATAAAAAAAGTTTCCACATATACCGTGAACAGAACTTGGTTGGCCAGTTACGATAGAAATATTATTTGGATTTGTAAAACTTGGAATAGCACTGTGAGCTAGTAGGTTTTCACCGTGAGCAATTAATTTATCAAGATTTGGTGTAAGATTAGATTTAGATGCTTCTTCAAGATACTCTTTTTGACTACCATCAAGGCAAATCACAATGGCAGTTTTTGAGAAAGTACTTGGATATTCTCTTTTATTAATTTCTAGATTATCGGACACAATTTCAACTATATATAAAATTAATTTATAGTTATATGGTTTTTAAACTCAATACTAATTCGAATATTTTTAATAAAATTGAAATAAATCCAAAATAAGCAGAATTAAGATATTCTCAAATTTAATGAATTTTGAACATTAAAAATAACATTTTTGAGAGGTGTTGGCTTCAATAATTGAAGTAATGGTTCACTCTATACTTGCTTTTATAGTATTACAAAAACGATTTAATGAAGAAATTATTTTGACAGGTATGAAGTAAATTCTTATCTACTAATTAGATGTCAGTAAATTTTATATTTATCTTAATTCTTGTTTCTGCTCTATGTCATGCAGTTTGGAGTGCTATAATAAAATCAAGTAAGAACCCTTTATCGTTAATGGGTATAACGTCTGTCTTAGAGGTTACTATTTTTTTACCTTTAACATTTACTGTTCCATTTCCAACTTTAGAGGTTTGGTATTTTTTAATTGCGACTGTTATAATTCATGTCTTCTACAGACTAAATGTTATCTTTTCATATAAATACGGAGATCTCTCTTACATATATCCAATTTCTAGAGGAAGCTCATGTTTGTTTGTAGCTATCATTAGTATTTTATTTTTAAGTTCTGATATTAATGTAGCTGGTTTTGTCGGAATATTAATTGTTTGTATTGGATTATTTTTAATTTCTTATTCTAAAAATTTATCTTTTAACTTCAGAGGTTTTACTCTTGCGATATCAACTGCGGTTTTAATTACTGCATATACTTTGGTTGACGGGGTTGGGGTTAGACTTTCTGAAAATGGTTTTTCTTATATTTACTGGCTCTTCACACTTAATGGAATACCTTTATTAATCATTGGTTTGATCTCTAAAGATGGTTTACGAAAAAGAGAAACATACACTTTTAGCTCAGGGATTGTTGCTGGTGTATTTGCAACAAGTAGTTATGCAATTGTTGTATGGAGCATGCAATTTATAGAAATAGCTTATGTCTCTAGTATTAGAGAAATAAGTATTGTCTTTGCAACTATTATAGGAATGATTTTTTTGTCAGAGAGAAATGCAAAATCTAGAATAATACCATCCATTTTAATAGTAAGTGGTATTTCTGTTGTTTATTTTCAGATTCTTTAGGGAAAAAATATAGACTTTTTCAGCAAAAATTTTATATGACTTTTATGACTGAGGATATTGTTGAAGTAGACCCAAATACTGAAACTATCTCTTGCGATGGTGGTGAAGATGGTTTAGGACATCCCGCAGTTTATTATACTTTTAATAACGAGAGTAAAATTGTGTGTGGTTATTGTGGTAAAATATTTATTAAAAAAGAAGAGTAGAAATGTATAAAGAATCTTGGGGACTTAAAAGAATTTGTCCAATGTGTAGTAAACAATACTATGACCTTGGAAGAGCCGAACTTGAATGTCCAGAATGTGGTAAAGAAATTGAAGTTACTACTATGACTCGTCCAAGAAGAGGTCGAAAGCCAGGAAGTACTAATGCGGCTCCACTCACAAACCCTATTCCACCTAAACCAAAAGAAAAAGATGATGATCTTGATATCGAAAATTTGGATTTAGATAATAATGAAGACAACTTAGAGGATGATACTGTTCTTCTCGAGGATGAAACAGAAATTGATCCAGCTGTTGATGTTGGTATTAAACCAAAAGAAGACGGCGAAGAAGAATATTAATAACCACTAGAAATTCTAAAATATGTTTCCAGTACTGCAAAAGACTTGGGCGCTTTTTTTTGGCTTCGCAATTATTTGTCTGGGACATGGACTTCAAGGAACTTTAATTGGTGTTAGATCCGTTATTGAAGGTTTTAGTTTTATATCAGCAGGTTTAATTATAGCGGGTTACTATGTTGGTTACTTGACAGGCGCATTAACAATTCCAATATTTTTACAAAGAGTTGGACATATAAGAGTATTTGCAGCGTTAGCTTCTCTAGCTTCAATTGCTATTTTACTCCACTCTGTATTTGTGCATCCTTACTCATGGTTCTTTATTCGTATAATGACCGGTATTAGTCTCTCAGGCATTTATGTAATAATGGAAAGTTGGTTAAACGATAGATCTACAAATCAAACAAGGGGTCAGTTGTTATCTATATATATGATTGTCACATTTGCATTTGTGGGCGCAGGACAGTTTTTGCTAAATCTTAGTGATCCAGCAAAAGTAGATTTATTTATCTTAGTTTCTGTACTTCTTTCATTTGCATTATTACCCATATTGCTTACAACAACAGAGCAACCAAATACTACAAATCCGAAATATTTTTCATTGCGAGAATTTTATAATGTATCTCCATTTGGTTTTGTTAGTGCATTAGCTACAGGATTATCTCACAGTGCACTTTTTGGATATGGTGCTGTATATGCTACATCCATTAATCTCAGCTTATTTCAAGTATCCTTATTTATGACCATCCTTTCTTCATTTGGTGCCCTAGTACAATGGCCAATTGGCTACCTTTCAGATAGGATTGATAGAAGAGTTATATTAATTGGTATAACTTTTGGAGCTGCAGGTCTAAGTCTTGTTTTTATTTTTGCTAGCTTCTTGCCAATTACAATTTTTTTAATAATGACTGCTATATTTTCTTGTTTTTGTCTTCCAATGTATTCATTGGCAGTTGCTCACACAAATGATTTCTTGCAACCAAATGAAATTGTATCAGCTAGTGCTACTTTTAGCATAATTATTGGTATAGCATCTATAATAGGCCCAATAGTAGTGTCTGTTTTCATGCAAATTCTGGGGTCTAGTGGATTTTATATATATTTATTTTTTGTTCACGGTGCCCTTGGTTTATTTGGTTTGTATAGAATGACCCAAAGGACTAAGCCAAGGGATCTTGAGTCACAATATACTCCATTGCCTAGAAATATTAGTCCAGCAGGTATGGAAATGAACCCAGTTACCGAACCAACTGACGAGGAGTAATTCTTTTAAAAACTCTATAAAGCAGTAATAATATAATTATTCCCATGTATATTGCTGGTTCACTTTTGTTTGCTCTAACTAGCATATAGAAATGCATACTGGATAATATTGCTGCTGGATAAATTAAATAATGAAGTTTTTTCCATAAATTAAATCCAAGTTTTTTTACCATGCTATTTGTGGAAGTTGCTGCAAGGGGTATTAGAAATAAAAAACTTATAAACCCAAAGGTTATAAATGGTCTTTTAGTGATATCTTTTATAATAAATTGTAAATCAAGAAAATGATCTAAAAATATATAAGTAGAAAAGTGAAGTGATACATAATAAAAAGCAAAAAGCCCTATCATTCTTCTAAAAGTTGTTATGGACTTAAAGACTTTAATATTTGCGATTGAAGAAATCATTAAAGTTAATATTATTAATCTTAATGCCATTAGCCCAAACTCATCCATTATTGTTTCAATTGGGTTAACACCTAAATTGCCAGTAATAAATTGGTAAATCCATAAAATACTTGGAAATATAATTAACAAAAATATAAAAGGCTTACTTCTATCAAGAATTTTTTTTGAAAACATTTATTAATAAAATTTTTTTAAATCTAGATCTTTGTAAAGATGT
>CACOIH010000030.1 GCA_902627245.1 uncultured Alphaproteobacteria bacterium | reverse complement strand
AATTTAAAAGTTGTTTCTCCCCATATGATTGATCCAAAAGGAGAAAGAATGTATGCTTAGACACTCTGCATTAGAAACTCTTTATAAGGTTGGTAAATATTCCAGATATGAAAAACATTCCTTAAAATTTAAAGAAATCAAAA
Organism: uncultured Alphaproteobacteria bacterium; assembly: GCA_902627245.1. GTDB lineage: Bacteria > Pseudomonadota > Alphaproteobacteria > HIMB59 > CACPNW01. The sequence continues at coordinate 6,303 of CACOIH010000030.1, read as the reverse complement.
ACTTAGAAATTACACAAATTGCTTGCTGGCCTGAAAAACTTAACGAACTCAATAATCTATTAATTAAAAAATTAAATATTAATAATATTCCCACATTTAATAAAGGGATTGTTGTTGAAAACAATTCATTGTGGAGAATGGAGCCTTTGAAATTTTGGTTATTCAATAGGGAAATAGAAATAGGTGAGGAAATTGCAACAACCCTAGATATGTCTCATGCTTTTACTGGTATTGAAATTAAAGGTGATAGCTCAACATTATTTTTAAATAGACATCTTCCCATAGATTTAAGAAACAATAATTTTCCTGATTTATCTTCTGCAAGCACTGCAATTCATCATGTTAGTGTCAAATTATTCAAAATATCTTTGAATAATTATTGTTTATACATACCAAGAGGTTTTGCATTGTCAATTTGGGAGATCCTTCTTGAAACCGCAGATCAGTTTGGATATGAAGTATTAGATAGATAAAAAAATTACCTAAGTTGTTATGATATTTTCACAAGAAGAATTTAATTCTAGAATTACAAAAGTAAAAGATTCTATGAATAAAAAAGGTATTGAGATTTTATTAACTACTGATCCTTCTAATATGAATTATCTAACTGGATATGATGGATGGTCATTTTATGTTCCACAAGGTGTAATAGTTTCAATTGATGAAGAGCAACCTTATTGGTTTGGAAGAAAGCAAGACTCTAATGGTGCAAGAATAACCACTTATTTAAATGAAGAAAATATATTTGGTTATCCCGAAAATCTTATTCAATCTCCACCATTGCATCCATATGATTTTGTTGTTCAGATGTTTAAAGATAAAAAATGGTCAGATAAAAATATTGGTATTGAAATGGATAACTACTATTATACTGCAGAAAATCATAAGAGATTAATAGATAATTTGACAAGTGCTAAATTTATCAATGCACATCTTCTTATTAATTGGGTTAGATATATAAAATCAGAGAATGAAATAAAGTATATGAAAGATGCAGGTATACTTGTCAAAGCAGGAATGCAAACTGCATTTGACTCAATAAAAGAAGGTGTTAAACAAAGTACAGTTGCTGGCAAAATTCAAAATACTCTTATTGGAGGAAATGATTCAATGCAAATGGGAGGAGAGTATGCAGGCCTTGGTTTGATACTGGCAAGTGGAAAATCAGCATCAGCCTCTCACTTAACTCCTAGTGAAAAAAAATTTGAAAATAATGAAGGGACGATAATTGAATTAGGTGGTGTCAAGCATCGTTATCACTGTGCGTTGTCAAGAACAGTATACATAGGTAACCCTGATTTAAAAATATCCGATACCTTGAAAGCTACTAATGAAGGCATTGAAAGAGCATTAGAAAAAACAAAACCAGGTAATACTTGTCATGACGTAGCAGTTGCTTTTTGGTCAGTGCTAGAAAAATATGGATTAGAAAAAGAATCAAGGGCTGGTTATTCAATTGGTCTTGGTTATCCTCCTGATTGGGGAGAGCACACACTGAGTATCCGAAAAAATGAAAAAACACTTTTACAGCCTAATGTTACATATCATCTTATGTGTGGTATGTGGATGGATACTTGGGGATTAGAATTAAGTGAATCAGTTAGGGTAACAGAAACAGGTTATGAACTTCTCACAAATGTTCCCAGGGATTTACACGTAGTAAATTAGTCATTTGCGTCACCGCCTCCAGCACCTTTTGATCTAGATTCCTCAGACTCGGGAACAAAGGTTCTAAAAGCAATTTCAGATATTTGATCCCAAGATTTTTTATCAGGATTAATACCATTAGAAAGCATTTCATTTATTTTTGATGATTGAATATGAATATCTAATTTTTGTTCATTAATAGTATTTTTAGTAAGTAATAAGTCAAAATCTTCTTGATAAGTTGTAGAAATAATTTCTTTGTTAACTGCAATATTTTTATTAGTTATTTGTGCTTGAATTTTATGATTTGAAATAATTTGTGAATTAATATTTTTTTTTGCATATTTATAGAGTAATGGTATGAGAAATATAGGATCATCACAATTCCTCATAGTTATTTTAAAATTAATATTATTATTTACTTTTGATATTAAAAAATCAATTAATCCAGGCCCTATCATTAATGTGGATTTATTATTACAATCAAAGTCAGAATTAATTTTTGATGAATCTATATTAGCATTAAAACTATTATCTAAATCTTTAATTTTTAAATTTAATAATTTGATTCCGTCCAAACCACATAATTCAAGCCAAGTTGTAATAAATGCAGCATCTTCATCAGATCCATAACTGAAACCTAATCCTGAAAAAGCTCTTTGAGTATTAGTATAAACTTCGTAGTAAGAATAACTCACAAATTTTAATAGGAATTCATTGTGGCAAAACCCCATTCGTCTACATTTTTATTATTGAGATCAGATAGATAAGGTGCTCCAGAAAAAAAACTCACCCTTAACCATCTGTCCGACTTGGGGTCATAACGATTTGCACCAAAAAATGATAGTTTAAATCTTAACATATCAATTGGTATTGTTTTTTTATCGAGTACATTATCTTCAACTTCTGAAAATGGATAATTTTTCAAAGATTGAATTCTTTTAATAATGCCTCTGAATTGAGGTTTCTCTAATAAAAATTCACATATTAATTGATTTTCATTTAAATCTTTAATTTGTTTAAATAAATCGCTTACCATTTTAGCGATACCTAAATTTTGTTCTAATTCACTGCCTTTTTCGTTATATCTCTCACCTAGTCTTGGTTCTAGTTTTGCTGCTGATACATACCAGAATAAATAGTTGCTATCTCTATTATTAAAATCAATATTTTTTGCCCAAGAGTACCTATCATTTATTATTTTTTTTAAATCATTGAGGGATTGGTTGCCATCTATATCCATTATTTCTTCATCAGCCATATCTTCTGCTAATCTTTCTGAAATTTGTGGAAATAATTCAATTAATTGTACTCTGGCTATTTCTTGTGTATCATTGTTAAAATTTGAATCACAATAGTTTAAAATATCTAGCCATTTTAAATTTTGAGAAAGATTTATATTTTTAATATAACGAATATATTCTCTTAAATCTTCAATTGTTAAATTGTTTTTATTAATTTGGTATTCATCACTTGTGTTTACTTCTTCAAGATAATTTAAAGCTTTATTTAATAGTTTCTCATACTTATCAAAAAGAATATTCTCTAAATCAATCGAAATAATTTCTTCTAAAGTTTTTGTATACTGACTCATCCACTTATTAATTAATTTAGGATGTTTAATTATAAATGGAGCCATTCCCAGGCCTGTTGAATTACCAATTCCTAAATGCTGCTTGATCTCTCTATTTAGCTTAACTGCCTTTTCTGGATTTGCTTGTTTTGCAACATGTTCAACTAATTCCACACTGAATTCTCTAATTAAATAAACTGACAACATTTCTGCTCTAAAAGGTTGATTGAATACAGTTGTATTTTTTGTGTTAGTAAAGTCTGATAAACCAAATTTACCACTACCGTAAACAGCAGTAGTTCTTAATAAATAGCCAACTTTATTAATCTCATTAATATCGGGCTGCTTACCACTTGAAAGACAATCAACAACATATTGAAACAATCTAACACTTTTATTTGCCCTACTAAGAATTAACTCGTTAGGAGAATTTCTTCCTGACTCTTGAAGAGGAATTGTTTTTTTTAATCTTTTAAGATCTTCATCTGATAATTTCCCTACATGTAATGTATAAGCCGTATCCCACTTACTAGCAATTACGCGGTCACTTCTATCCTTATCATCTAAAAAAGCAGAAAAGCATACGAGTGAATAAGTTTCTTCATTAATAATAATTTCATAAACAACTGTACCGTATCCATCTTTATCTAAGTCAAATTTAGATTTATTTATCTTCCAATTATCATTAACTAGTCTTCTTAACATACTTCTGGAAAAACTAAGCCTAGAGGGATAACGGGATCCCATTCTTGCTAATTTCATATAGTTGTTATTTTCTCTAACTTTTTGTAACATTTATTAAATATCTATAGTTAATTTTAATTTTTTCATTAATAGAAGTATTAATCTATGTCAAAAATAAGTGAAGATATTATTTTAATCGACGGCTTGGAGTATTGTAACTGGACTAGGGAATTGTTTGAAAATGCCCATCAAGCTGGATTAACTGCAATTCATGCGACATTAGTGTATTGGGAAAACACTGAAGAGTCATTCGAAAAAATTCGTTTTTGGAATAATCTTTTTAATGAGCATCATGACATTATTGTTCATGCAAAGACATCAAAAGATATTTTAAAAGCTAAACGAGATAAAAAAGTTGCTATAATTTTTGGTTTTCAAAACTCTGCTCCAATTGCAAACGATATTTTTCTTGTTGAAAAATTTTTTGAAAAGGGTTTGAGATTTATGCAATTGACTTACAATAATCAAACGCCACTTGCGGGTGGATGTTTTGAGCCTAAGGATTCAGGTGTTTCACGATTTGGAAAAGCGGTTATTGAAGAGATGAATCGTCTTGGTATGATTGTTGATCTTAGCCATGCAGGAAAGCAAACATGTATTGAGGCTATTGAATTTTCAAATAAACCAGTAGCAATATCTCATGCAAATCCAACATTCTTTCACAAATCAATTAGAAATATCGATAATGATGTATTAAAGCAACTAGCAAAAAAAAATGGTTTTATTGGCTTAAGCTTATATCCATACCATCTTAAAAATTTAGGTGAATGTACTTCAGAAGAATTTTGTTTAATGATTAAAGAATTAATAAATTTAATTGGCGAAGATAATATTGGCATAGGATCTGATCTTTGTTTAAATTGGCCAGATGATGTTGTTATGTGGATGAGAAATGGAAAATGGACCAAAAAAATTGATTATGGTGAGTCTAAAGATAAGAATCCTAAATGGCCTAAATTACCAAGCTGGTATAAGCAACCAAGTGATTTAAAAAATTTGTTTACAACAATGTGTAAAAATAACATTTCAGAAAAAGTAGCTGCTAAAATTGTTGGTCAAAATTGGTTTAATTTTATGAAAAATCAATTCTAATTTTTACTACTAATATAAGAGGCTAATAATAAACTTACGATCACTATAAAAGCCCCAGTAATTTGATAAGTTTCTAAATTTTCTTTTAATAAAAAAACTGCTCCAAGTACGCCTACAACTGGTTCTAAATAAAGAAACAAAGCAGTGTAAGATTGGCCTATTTTAGGAATTGCAATTAATTGTGATAAAAGTGCAAAACTATAACAAATTGAAGGAATTAAAATTAAAAGATAAATATTTATAGAAAAACTAAAACTTAATGAAAAAAAAATTTTTAATATAATAAAAAAGAAAATAGTATTAAAAATATTTATAAAAATATTGATAGGTATTGGTGAAATATTTTTTAAAGACATTTTTTGATTAACTATAATCATGCTTGTGGCACCAAGAGACGCAACAATCGCTAAAAGAATACCCACTATATTTATTACTTTAAATGATGGTCCAAGGACCATAATAATTCCTAAAAAAGTTATAAAAAAAAGAATTTTTACGGTTAATAAAATTTTTTCTTTATCAATAATTATGGAGTAAAGAAGCACATATATTGGATAAAGACAAAAAATGAGAATGGTTAAACTTACTTCAATAAAAATAACTGAAGTTAATAATCCAAGAGTTAAAAATATTGAACCCACTGCAATAGACAAAAAGTATCTGAAATTTTTCTTATAATTACTTATAAGATTTTTTTGATATGGAACAAATGGTACTATAATAATTGATGCAACCGCATATCTCAAAAAAATTGCTAATCCAACAGATGCACCTGCATTATAAGCAATTTTGGTAGTAGGGCCTATTAAACCAAATAAAATCCCAGCTACTAATGCAAAAATAACTCCAAATATGAACATTTTTTAAATTAACTTTTGACTATTTGTTTTCTGGCGGTTATTCAAGCATCATTACAAAATAAATTATATGAATGATTCATCTAAAAGTTTCGTAAAATTTGAGAAAATTGACAAAAGCTATGATGGGGAAGTTTTAGTTGTAAAAAATTTAAACTTAGACATTGCTAAGGGAGAATTTGTAACAATGCTAGGACCATCAGGTTCTGGAAAAACTACAACCTTGATGATGTTAGCCGGTTTTGAAACTCCAACAAACGGAGAGATTTTTCTAGATACTAAACCTATAAGCAAGATACCGCCTTATGAGAGAGAAATTGGAATGGTTTTCCAAAACTATGCCTTATTCCCTCATATGACAGTAGCGGAAAACTTATCTTTTCCACTAGA
>CACOIH010000029.1 GCA_902627245.1 uncultured Alphaproteobacteria bacterium | reverse complement strand
GTTAAATATGACAGTTGAAAATCCAGTTATAAAATGTGAATCCGTATTTAAGATTTTTGGAGTAAATCCTGAAAAAATGCTTGAAAGCAATAAAGGTAATGTTAATCCAAAAATTTTTCAAGAGGCAGGATACATAGTTGGTGTTAACAATGCTTCTTTTGAAGTATCTAAGGGAGAGATTTTAGTTGTAATGGGTTTATCTGGATCAGGTAAATCGACTTTATTACGATGTATATCTAGGCTAACAGATGCGACATCTGGAAAAATTTATATTGATGGTCAAGAATTGCTCTCTTTAAGAAATAAAGAATTAATTGAGTTAAGAAGAAATAAAATGGGAATGGTATTTCAGAGTTTCGCACTCTTACCTCACAAAACAGTATTAGAAAATATTGCGTTTCCGTTACAGATAAAAGGAGTGAAAACTGCTGATAGTATATCTAAATCTTTAGAAATGGTTAAATTAGTCGGTCTTGAAGGTAGAGAAAATTATTTTCCTAGAGAGCTCTCTGGAGGCCAACAACAAAGGGTTGGTATAGCAAGATCACTAGCTGTTGAACCGGATATATGGTTTTTGGATGAACCTTTTTCTGCTTTAGATCCATTAATAAGAAAAGAAATGCAAGATGAGTTTTTAAGACTTCAAAGTTCCTTAAAAAAAACCATTATGTTTGTAACACACGATTTTGATGAAGCATTAAAACTTGCTGATAGGATTGCTATTATGAAAGATGGAATTATTGAACAATTGGATACTCCAGCTAATATTGTTCTAAGCCCAGCAACCGAATATGTTAAAAAATTTACTCAAGAAGTTCCAAGAGAGAAAGTTTTAAAAATAGAAGCAGTTATGTATCAAAAAAATGAAGACCATAATTTAAGTGATTTTACTGTTTCCAAGGATGCAATTATTGAAACTGTTGCTGAAAAAATTTTAGGTCAAGAAAAAGCCGTACCAGTTGTTGATAATAATAATAATAAAGTAGGAATTATTAATCCTACTAAAATTATTCAAATTTTGTTTGGAGAAAAAAAATAAGAATAAAATTATGGATATAATCAATAAATACCCCAAAACTTTTCAGTGGATTTTCCTAATAATTGTATTCTTTGGTTTATGTTTTGCAATTGATGTTCCAGAGAATTATAAATTCATAAGGGCTCAAGCAGAACACTCGAAATTTGATGGCCAAACAGAATTTAATTTTATTGGGATAACTGTAAGGTACATAGAATATAATTTTTTATGGAGAATTCCTCCATTGCTTGGATGGCTACCCATATGGGTTAATGATAGTATGTTCTTCCTGCTTAATGATTGGTTGCCAATGGAATTTTGGGACGCAGATGTGCAGAAATACAAAACTAGACCTTTAGTATTACAAATAACCAGAGTAATTTCAGGATCTATCCTTTTTTTAATAGAGTTTATAAGAGAAATTTTAATAGGTGGCATGAAGACAATCGTTGCAATAACTAGTTGGGATTGGATTGATGAAAATCCATGGGCTGAGTTACCTGGTATCCCTTGGACTATAGTAACAGCAGGAACAGTTATTTTATCCTATAAACTTAGTGGTAAGGGATTGGCAATTTTTTCTTTTATAGCAATGTTTTACATTTCAGCATTTGGACAATGGGAACCTTCAATGCAAACACTTTCTTTTATATTGGTTGCAGCACCAGTTTCATTCATTCTTGGATTGAGCTTGGGCATAATGGCTTACAAGAGTAAAGTTGTTGAAAAAGCGTTATATCCAATACTTTTAGTAATGCAGACTATGCCACAATACGCAGTACTTGTTCCAGCTATGGTTTTATTTGGTATTGGAGATCACTCTGCTGCTATTATAACAATAATCGTAGCTACACCACCAATGATACTGTTAACATTATTAGGCCTTAGAGGAATATCACCTGAAGTTATTGAGGCTGGAAAAATGAGTGGGTGTAATGAGTTGCAACTTATGTTCAAAGTATTAATTCCTACAGCAAGAAGAGATATTTTAATTGGAGTAAATCAAGTAATCATGGTTTGTTTATCTATGGCAGTTATTGCAGCATTCATAGGGGCAAAAGGTCTTGGTTGGAATTTATTGCTGGCTTTAAATAGACTTAATATTGGACTAGCTCTAGAAGCAGGTATCTGTATTAGTCTTATTGCAGTTCTTTTAGATAAAATGTCTTTAGCTTGGGCAAATAAACAAACTGATTATTTTGGTAATCTTGATTTTTTTAAACGTAGAAGATACGAATTGTTTTTTGTTATAACAGTATTAGTAGGATTGCTACTTACTTACTTCGGTTCTTTCTATCTTAAGGATGGCTACAATTACTTATATGAAGTTCCACACAATAAGGGAATATCAACAGCAGACTTTTGGAACAGAGGAGTTGATTGGATATGGGATACTTTTTTTTATCCTCTAAAAATATTTAATACTTGGTTAATTCAAGATGTTTTACAACCAATGAGAGCTGCATATCTTCGTATGCCTATTGTAGCAACATTTGTTTTAGTAATGGGGGCTGGTTATATAATTGGTGGAATTCGTTCAGCTATTGTGGTTGGTTCTTTAACATTATTCATAGCTCTAAGTCCATGGTGGGATAGAGCATTAGTAACAGCATACATGGCAACATTTGGAGTAATAGCTTCAAGTACAATTGGAATAACTGTAGGAACTTTATGTGCTCAAAATAACTACAGTTCAAAATTTATTTTGGCAATATGTGATATTTTTCAAACATTTCCATCTTTTGTTTATCTAATTCCTGTTATGATGTTATTTGGAGTTACTGATACGTCAGTTTTAATTGCAGTTATAATATATGCTACTATTCCAGCAACTAGATATACCGTAGAAGGACTTCGAAGTATTCCACCTGCACTAAATGATGCTGGTGCAATGTCAGGGGTAAATAATTTTCAAAGAATTTTTAAAATAGATTTTCCACTAGCATTCCCTCACATCATGCTGGGAATAAACCAAACAATAGTATTTGCATTATTTATGGTAATAATTGGTGCTTTCATTGGAACTGAAGATTTAGGTCAATATATTTTAAAAGCATTATCTGATTTAAAAGGCGGAGGTAAAGGATTAATTCTTGGTATCTGTGTTGCGTTTATAGCCTTGATATTTGATAATTTAATAAAAACATACGCTGATAAAAGAAAAAAAGAGCTAGGTTACGCTTCTTAATTATTCGCCAAGCAAAGAGTCATCTAAAATATTTGTGTCGTAAGCAGAATAAGAGTGCCATCCAACTACAGTTTGATCAAAATCAACTAGACTTCCTGTCATTAAACCTGATTCTTCAGAACATAAAAAGGCTAGCATTCTTGCAACATCAAGTGGTTTTGCCAATCTTTTAAAAGGCACTTTCTTTTCAGCTTTTATTAACCAATCTTTTTTTCCTTTATGAAATTTTTTTTGAACATCATGTTCGGCTGGAGTATCAGTCCATCCTAAATTTATTCCATTAACTCTTATCTGATGACCAGATACTGCATTTGCAACATTTTTTATCATTATACCAAGTGCGGCTTTTGATGGACTATAAGCTGCTAAAAACGGCATGCCGCTATAGGCAGCCACTGAAAGAACATGCGCAATAGTTCCTTTTACTTTTTCTCTAATCATAATTTTAATTACATCTTGCATTAGAAAAAAAGGTGCTCTTGTGTTTACATTGAACATTTTTTCATATTCTTTTTGTGTTGTGCTTAAAATAGTGCCACGACCTGTATATGCAGCTGAATTAATAAGGGTATTAACAGTGCCAAATTTTTTGTCTGTTTGCGAAATAATTTTTTTGCAATCTTTTAAGTTTTCTAAATCAGCCTTAACATAAATGCATTCTGTGCCAAGTGACTCTATTTCTGATTTAACTTTTTTTCCATTTTTTTCATTTCTACCGCAGATAGTAATACCTTTAGCACCTCGACTAGCTAATAGTTTCGCAGTTTCTGCGCCACTACCCTGCGTACTTCCTGTAATTATAATTATTTTGTTTTTAAATTGCTCTGATAGATTTTCTTTTATCATTTTTTTCTTAGTCATAGTTTATATCAACAGTCTTTTTATTTTCAAATGAATCATAGGCTGCATTAGCAATAATTAGTGCTTTTCTTCCATCTTCAAAAGTTACTTTAGGTTTTGAGTTTGTTTTTATTGTTTCTACAAAACTATTGAATTGATCTCGGTACGCTTGTTGATACCTTTCAATAAAAAAGAAATGAATAAGATCTTTTGAGCTTGTTGAGTTTGATGTATATCTTTCTAATGAATTTGGAGTTTGATTGTTAGAAATTACCATACCCTTACTACCAAATACTTCAACTCGTTGATCATAGCCATAAACAGCTCTCCTAGAATTATTGATATGAATAAGAACACCAGACTTTGATTTTAATATAAACATAGCCGTATCAAAATCGTTTGCAATTTTAGCATTTTCATCAAATAAATTTCCACCAAATGCTGAAACTTGAATAATTGGGTCATCACCCAATATAAATCGAGACAAATCAAAATCATGTATTGTTGTATCTCTAAAAAATCCACCAGCTGCATTCAAATAATCTAACCCAGGAGCTGCTGGGTCTCTGCTGGTAATTATAACCATCTCTAAATCACCAATTTCTTTATTAACTCTTGCTTGCTGTGCTTTGCTGTGACTTTGATCAAATCTTCTATTAAAACCAATTTGAATTGGTGATTTTATATCTTTAAGTTCTTCTTTGCATTTATTCACTTTATCGATATCTAAATCTATTGGCTTTTCGCAAAATACTGCTTTACCTGCATTAGCTGCCATTTTTATAAATTGAATATGTGTTGGTGTAGCAGATGCAATTAAAACAGCGTTTGTTTCAGAAGAAGTAATCGCATCTTCTGGGTTTTTAACTACTTCTGCATTGTTAATATTTGCTACATCTTTTGCAAATTCTTTATTAACATCATAAACAAATTTTAGATTAGTCTCAGGATTGGCATTAATTATTTCAGCATGCATTTTTCCTATTCGACCAGCACCAATTAAAGCAAAGTTAAGCATAAATTAAAAGAAAGATTAAGATAATAATATATAAAAAGAAACTTAAATCTTAAGCCATTTTGAATTTAATTCAGAAGATTTCTTAGCTGCAAAAATAAATCTAATTCCTCTTACACCATCTTCAATGGTTGGATAAGGAGGTTTAATGTTTTTCAAATTTTTATTTTTATTATACTTATGAATCATTTCTGCAAACTCAGTATAAATATTAGCAAAAGCTTCAAAAAAACCTTCAGGATGACCTGCAGCTACTCTAGAAGAAGATAATGAAAAATTAGAAATTCCTTCACTAGCTCTAGTTATTATTTTCATTGGTTTATTTAACTCTGTAAATTTAAGATTATTTGGATCATCTTGAAGCCATTCAACAGCTCCTTTATTACCATACACTCTAATTTTTAATCCATTTTCTCCACCAGTTGCAGCTGAAGATACCCAAATGGAACCTCTTGCATTGTTATTTAATCGCAGTAATAAAAAAGCATTATCATCAACACTCAATTCTTTAGAGAGTGAATTTACCTCTGCTGCAACTTCTTTAACTTCTAATTCAGTTACGTATCTTAGTAAATGGTATGCATGAGTACCAATTTCTGACAGTATCATTGATGGTCCACATATTTTTTTATCCAATCTCCATTTAAGTATATTTCTTTCGTCTTTTTTCTTAATTGCAACTGTATATCCTTGCGGGTACTCAACATTTACAAGATTAATTTTTCCGATTTTACCAGAACTAACTATATTTTTTGCTTCTCTTAACATTGGATAAGCTGAGTAATTATGAGTAAGGGCAAATATAGTTTTATTTTTATAAACTAAATGTTTTAATTTTTCTGCATCTGAAATTGTTGCGGTAAGTGGTTTATCACAAACAATATGAATTCCTCTTTCAATAAATGGTTTAGCTATTTTTAAATGGTCACCGGATGGCGTCATAATACCTAAAGCCTCTATTCCATCTACTCTTTGAGATTCAATTAAAGCCATTTTTTTGAAATCATCATAACAACGTGATACATCCAATCCTAATGATTGGCCAAATTTTTTGGACTTATTAATATCCTGTGAAAAAACACCTGCTTTAAAATCAAATCTGTTATCAAATCGCGCTGCTAATCTATGAGTATATCCTATAAAAGAGTTTGCACCACCACCGACAAAACCTATTCTAATTTTGTTTTGATTATTAAGAATATCATTTCTTAATAAATCTAATTTTCCAAAAGCTATTTTGTTTTTTTTTGGCATTAATGAACTATTCCACCATCAATAACATAATTTTGTGCTGTGCAGCCTGAGCTTTGATCAGAGGCAAAAAATAGAACAACTTTAGATATGTCATCTGGAACTAACATCCTTTTGATACATTGGTCTTCTAACTGTTTTTTTTCAATTTCAGGTGTTAGCCATAATTCTTTTTGTCTTTCTGTTATTATCCATCCAGGAACAACACAATTTACTCTTATATTATAAACTCCTAAATCTCTTGCAAGTGATCTTGTTAGTCCCATAATTCCTGATTTTGCTGTTGTGTAACCAGGCATACCTCCCTGTCCTTTCATCCAAGAAAAACTGCCAATATTTACTATTGTACCTTTCCCTAATTCCTTCATGTCTTTGTATACAGCTTGTGTTGCAAAAAAGAAATGCTTTAAGTTAATGTTCATTCTATCATCCCAGTATTCTGGGCTAACATCATCTATATTATGTCTTTCATCATTAGCTGCATTATTTATTAAAATAGAGATTGGTCCTAATGATTTCTTTATATATTCAATTGACTCTTTTAAATCTGAAATTTTTTTTAAGTCACACTTTATAAAATGAATTTTTACTTTAAATTTTTTATAAATTTTATTTACTAATTCTTTTCCTGTTTTTTCGTTGATATCAAGAAAGGCTACTTTAGCATGTTGTAATGCAAATTGTTCAACTA
>CACOIH010000028.1 GCA_902627245.1 uncultured Alphaproteobacteria bacterium | reverse complement strand
AACAAATAAGGGTAATATTAAATCGTCAGTACTAAGATTATTTTCTGCAACTAACCTACGTGAAAACTCTTTCATTCTATTACGTCTAAGCCTAGTGTTTGGAAATTTACCTTGTATATTACTCATAATTTATTCTATTGGTGATTTAACCTCATTAGTTAAAGTAGTAACTATTTCATCTAATTTAAAGGTATTTGTCTCAGAAGACCCTATTCTTCTAACCGAAACTGTCTTTTCTTGAGATTCTTTTTTTCCAACTGCTATAATTATGGGGACTTTACTATTACTATGTTCACGAATCTTATAACCAATTTTTTCATTTCTCAAATCTACCTCAGCCTTAATGCCTTTTTTTATTAATTCATTTTTAACTTCAAGAGCATAGTCATCTGTGTCAGATGTAATTGTCGCTATCATTACTTGTATTGGTGAAAGCCATAGTGGAAGATGACCGGCATAATGTTCAATAAGTATACCTGTGAATCTTTCAAGTGATCCAAATAGAGCTCTGTGAAGCATAACTGGAGTTTTTTTATTACCATCCTCTCCAATATATGTAGCACCTAGTCTGCCCGGTAAGTTTAAATCTACTTGCAATGTTCCACACTGCCAATCTCTTCCAATTGCATCTCTTAAAACAAATTCTAATTTTGGACCGTAAAATGCACCTTCCCCTGGGTTAAAAGTATACTCAAGCCCTGTTGCTTCCATAGCTTGTTTTAACGCAGCTTCAGACTTGTCCCAAACAGCATCATCCCCAACACGTTTTTCTGGTCTGTCAGAAAATTTAATTTTAACATTTTCAAAACCGAAATCTTTATAAATACTAAGTATTAAATTACACACTATTTTACTTTCTTGTGTAATTTGATCTTCTGTACAGAATATATGTGCATCATCTTGTGTAAATGCTCGAACACGCATTAACCCATGAAGAGCACCTGATGGTTCATAACGATGAACTTTCCCAAATTCAGATAATAAAAATGGAAGATCTCGGTAACTTTTTAATCCTTGTTTAAAAATTTCTACAGCACCGGGACAATTCATTGGTTTGACAGCATAAATTTTATCATCCTTTGCTTCAGTTCTAAACATCATGTCACTAAACTTGTCCCAATGACCAGAGGTTTCCCATAGAGACTTATCCATCATGTCAGGAGTATTAGTTTCTACATAACCTGCTCTGTCTTGTCTGTTTCGCATATAATTTATTAAGGATTGGAATAATGTCCAACCCTTAGGGTGCCAAAATACAGCTCCAGGAGCCTCTTCCTGAAAATGGAATAAATCCATTTCTCTTCCAAGTTTGCGGTGATCTCTTTTTTCTGCTTCTTCAATTTGTAATAGGTGTTGTTCAAGATCCTTTTCTGTTGCCCAAGCTGTACCATAAATTCTTGTGAGCATTGCATTTGATGAATCTCCTCGCCAGTAAGCACCTGCAACTTTCATTAATTTAAATGCTTTACCAATCTGTTTTGTGGAAACCATGTGAGGGCCTCGGCATAAGTCTAGCCAATCACCTTGTTTGTAAATACTAATTTCCTCACTATCGGGTAGATCATTTATTAATTCAACTTTGTAGTACTCGCCCTTATCTTTAAAATGTTTGATTGACTCTTCTTTAGACCACACTTCTCTAATAAAATTTTTATTTCTTTGTATTATTTCATGCATCTTCTTTTCAATTTTTGGAAGATCAGCAAGAGTAAAGGGTTCATCTCTTGCAAAATCATAATAAAAACCATTTTCAATAGCTGGACCAATAGTAACTTGTGTTTCAGGAAATAATTCTTGAACAGCCTCTGCCATTACGTGAGCACAATCGTGTCGAATTAATTCAAGTGTTTCTTCACTATCTCTTTTTAAAATTGCCACAGATGCGTCACTATTAATTGGCAAATTAATATCTTTTATTTCATTATTAATTTTTATAGCAACTGACTCTTTGGCAAGAGATTTAGAAATTTGTGAAGCCAATTCAAGACCGTTTATTCCCTTATCGACTTCCTTTTTATTTCCATCTGGAAATGTAATTATTATTTTTTCACTCATCTAGATTTCCGCCAAATCGTTCCTTTATCAGTATCTTCTATTTCTATGCCTTTACCTTTTAATGTGTCTCTAATAGTATCTGCCAAATTAAAGTTTCTAGTTCGTCTAGCTTCATTACGTTCATTTATCAACCTTTCAATTTCTTCAGCATTTTCTGTATTTTTTTGATTATAGCCCAACCAATTTCTTGGATCATCTTCAAGAATACCTAATATCTTACCAGCGGAAATGAGATTATTTTTAATCTCCACTTTTCTTTCATCAGACGCAGATGAGACATCATTTGCTTCTTCATTAAGCTGTGCAATTACTTTTGGCGTATTTAAATCTTCATAAAACGACTCCATAATAAGCTGAGAAGGTAATTTAGAATTTATCTTAACTTCTGATAGTTCTAATAGAACTCTATAAAGTCTATCAATCATTTTGCTATTTTGTTCAATGATATCTTCTGTCCAATTTAATGGTTGTTTATAATGTGCAGATAATAATGTTAAACGTAGAACTTCTCCTTTGTATTTTTTATTTAGTTCATGAACTAGTCTAATATTACCAATTGATTTAGACATTTTTTCACCTTCAACATTTACAAAGCCATTATGAAACCAAAATGAAGCAAAATCTTTTGGATCTTTATGCGTAGATATTGAACATGTTTGTGCTATCTCATTTTCATGATGAGGAAAAACTAAATCAATTCCACCACTATGAATATCAAATGGTAAACCTAATGATATTTCTGACATCACAGAACATTCTAGGTGCCAACCTGGTCTGCCAAAACCCCACGGTGAGTCCCATCCAGGAAGAGGTGATGGAGATGGTTTCCATAAAACAAAATCAGCAGGATCTTTTTTAAAAGGAGCAACTTCAACTCTGCTTCCAGCTATTTGTTCATCTCTATTTCTTTTAGAAAGAATTCCATAATTTTCAAAACTTGGCACGTGGAATAGTACATGACCATCTTTTTCATAAGCTTTGTTTGCATCAATTAATTTTTGGATTAAATCAATCATTTCTTTAATATGATCAGTTGCTCTTGGTTGTATATCAGGTAATTTTACACCTAGTGCACTCATGTCATTATTATAAATATCAGTGTACTTTGAGGTTATGACATTAATTTCTTCCCCAGTTTCTTTTGATGCTTCTATAATTTTATCATCTATATCAGTTATGTTTGAAACATAGGTTACTTTATTAAATTGTGTTTTTAAAACGCGAACCAGTAAATCATTAACAACTGCCATTCGTGCATTGCCAATATGAGCATAGTTGTATACAGTTGGACCACACGCATAGATCCTCACATGGGATGGATCGACAGGTTTAAAAATTTCTTTTTTTCCACTTAATGTGTTTTGTAACTGTAATGACATTTATCTAATAATTTTTTAATAATTAAGTTCTATTACCACGGGTTCGCCGTGAACTAAAACTATTGCGGCTTTTTCAAATGAAGGGGGACCTTTAGGCTGGTAATTATTACTAAAAGCAAAACCTTCTTTGGGACGCCAGAATAATCCAGTTTTGAGCTTTCCATCAGAGTCTTCATCATGATAAGCAACAATTGCTATTTTTCCCTCATGTATTTTACTTAAAGGTACAACAACCTCACCTTTTTTTACTCTTTTTCTGACACTTTCAATAGCTAGACTTTCATCCAAAAAACTCTCCTTTGAGTCATATATTTTGACATCAATAAAACCATCGCCATGCTCAACATTGGGAAAAATTATGGTTCCATGACCATAGGCACCAAATGAAATTATGAAAGATAGGAAAATAAAGCATATTTTTGTAAAAGTACTTTTCATTTATCTATCCTAAATATAATAGAATTCAGTGCTGAACAATAACGAATATTTAAATAAGCTGTATCGATCAGACCAACCACTTATTATTTATAAAAATAGCAATGGATTTGACGTTTATACAGATTTTTCAAAAAAATATTTAATAAATAAAAAAAATATTAAAAACTTTCTAAATATTCAGACTAAAAAGAAAAAATCAAATTCAAATAGTCTTAACTGTTACGTTGGGTTCTTTGGATACAAACTACTTTGTGAAAATATTGGTATAAAATTTCCTAAACAAAAAACAAATAATTTTTATAACGGTATTTTTTATCAACCATTAACTAAAGTGCGTATACGCAAAAATATTTCAATTCAAAGTCTAAAAAATAATTTTAGAAATATTAAAATTGATAACAAAAAATATTCTGTATTGAATAAAAAATTTGATCTTAATTTATCTCTGCAACAGTACAGTAAATTATTTGATGATTTTTCTAAAAACATTAAACAAGGTAAAACTTACCAAATTAAAATTGCTCAAACTTACTCTAAAAAAGGAAAAGTTAATGCAGTTGAGCTTTTTTGGAAATTGATGAAAATGAATAAGTCCCCAGAAAGTTTCTTAATCAGAGATAAAAATTATAGCATTATTAGTTGTTCACCTGAAACGCTTATTTTAAAAAAGAAAAATTTAATAAAAACAAAGCCAATAGCTGGTACATTAAGAAAAACAAAAAGTTTAAATAAAAATAAAGCGCTATCTTTTTTCAGAAAAAATGAAAAAGAAACCAAAGAACACAATATGATTGTTGATATGGAGAGAAATGATCTCTCAAAAATTTGTAAAACTGGTTCTGTGAAAATAGAAAAGCTTAAAAGAGTTGAAGAATACAGAGATCTATTTCATTATGTTTCAACTATAAAAGGATTAATAAAAAAAAATATAACTAATCACGAAATAATTTCATCATTAATGCCAGGAGGATCAGTTATTGGATGCCCAAAGATTAGCACAATACAATTGTTAAACAATAAAGAAAAAAATGATAGAAATATTTATACTGGAAGTTTTGGAGTAATTCATTCAAATGGAGACATGCGATTTAATATAATGATAAGGACGCTTCTTAATTTTAAAAATAACATTAATTTGTCTGTTGCCAGCGGAGTTATTTTAGGGAGCACTGCTAAAAAAGAATATAATGAAAACTATATTAAAGCAAAATCCCTTTTAGAGTTATTTCATTAATGATTTATCTTATAGACCACGAGGATTCATTTACTTATAATTTAGCTCACTTGCTCGATAGTATAGAGCCTACATTTGTTTCTAATTATTATGATATTAATACAGTTAAACTTGAAAAATCATCAACAATAGTACTATCGCCTGGACCTGGGGAGCCTAAAGATTACCCTAAAACAACGAAGATTTACAAGAAATATAAAGGAAAGAAAAAAATTCTTGGCATTTGTCTCGGCTTTCAACAAATTGTTTATTCAGAAGGAGCAAAAATAACTCAACAAAAGAACATTTTGCACGGTTATCAAAGTTACATAAAAATAATAAATCACAAATCAATCTTTAAAAATAATTCAGAATTCCTTGCTGGCAGATATCACTCACTAAAAATGGCAGAACCATTTAATTCTAAATCCATGCATATTACGATGCGTTGTAAAAAAACAAATGTAGCAATGGCTGTTGAAGATGATATTAATCAAGTCTATGGATTTCAATTTCACCCAGATTCTTTTTTAACACCAAATGGAAAAAATCTTATTAAAAAAATCATTTCGCGTTAAAGATTTAAAAATAATTAATTTTAACTCTCTTTGGGGGTATAAAGGTATCTTTACAACTATAAGACTAGTAGGAAACAAACCAAAATTAATTTTAGCTGAAGAACATATAAAAAAACTTAACAGAGATTCTATTCGGTTAAGTATAAATTATAAATTATCTAAAGAATTTTTATTAAATTTTATTAACAACAATTCTAAAATAAAAAATTATGATCATTTACTAAGAGTAGCAATTACTAAAAAAATTTTATCTATTTCCTTACGTAAAAGAAATAAAGAAGACAAATTATTTAAAGCTCAAATCTATAGATACCAAAGAGTTTTACCTTCATTTAAAAATTTACAGTATAAGAAAATAATTTCATTGCAAAAAAAAATTAATCTAAAAAAAGAAGAAATTATTTTTTATAATAAAAATAAAATTCTTGAAGGCTCAACTACGAACATAATATGTGTAAAAGATAATAAATTATTTATTCCAAGAAAATCTTATTATTATGGGATCACACTTGATTATTTAATAAATAAATTGCCTTTCAAAGTTCAAAAAAAAGATATTAGTGTAAAAAAACTAGATGAATTTACTGAATTACTTTTAGTTGGCTCCGGTAAGGGAGTAGTTAGTATTTCTTCCATTAAACAATTAAATTGGTATAGGTCCTCTATGAAGATATATAATTTTTTATCTAAAAAATATTCTAAGCTTCTAATAAAATGATTTTAGGTAAAAATAATTTTAAAATAGATGCTCCAATTGTTATGGGTATATGCAACGTAACACCAGATTCTTTTAGTGATGGGGGTAAAAGTTTTAAACAAAAAGATGCCCTTAAGAATATTAACTATATGCTCAAAAATGGGGCACAAATAATAGATATAGGTGCAGAAAGTACTAAACCAGGGTCTGACCCTTTAAGTTATAAAGAAGAAATTAAAAGATTAGATCCAATATTAAAAAAATTACCAAAAAACAAATTCATTATATCAATTGATTCATATAAAATTGAAACTCAAGAATATGCATTAAATAATGGCGCACATATAATTAATGATATATTTGGTGGTTCACAGGACCTCTTTGATTTAACAAAAAAATTTAAAACAGGACTAATTTTAATGCATACACCAGCACCACCTAAACATATGCAATCTATGGTAAATTCTTATGATGATGTTGTTAAAGATATTAAAAAAATTTTTAAAAAAACAATTAAAAAATTAGAAAAATCCAAGATACCACCTTATAGAGTGTGGTTTGATCCTGGTATTGGTTTTGGTAAAAATTTAAAACAGAATATTCAGATTATGCAAAAAATAAGCCAATTTAAATTTAAAAAATATGGACTTTTGTTAGGCTCATCAAGAAAGAGTTGGATAGATAAAATTGACAAAAGCGACTCTAGCGAAAGAATAGGCGGTTCATTGGCTTCAGCATTATATTGTTATAAAAAGGGGGTTGATATATTTAGAGTACACGATGTTAAAGAAACTTCACAATCATTGAAAGTTTTTGAGAGGCTATGTTCAAAGTAGAAATTAAAAACTTATCTATAAAAGCTAATATAGGAATTACAGATAAAGAGAGGGCAAAAAAACAACTATTAAAAGTAACATTATCATTCAATTATTTTGTTAACAATTCTCTTAATTTAAATAACATAGAAAATGTTAAAGATTATTCATCAATAACAAAATACTTAAAAGAGAAAATCACAAATTCAAATTCACATACTTTGGAAAACTTAATAATTAAA
>CACOIH010000027.1 GCA_902627245.1 uncultured Alphaproteobacteria bacterium | reverse complement strand
CGCCAGGTAAAACCAAAAATGCGTCACCTAGTTCAAAGAGTAACTTTTTTCTTTCGGTCATATTATCTACTATTTTTAATTCATCAATATTTTCAAAAATTATTTCTCTTTCAGATAAAAAATTTGGAATTACTCCAATAACTTTATTTTTATATTTTTTTGCTGTCTTAGCAACTACACCCATAATACCAACTTTCGCACCACCATATACAATACTTATTTTGAAGGATGATATTAGTTTACTAATTTCTTCTGCATCCTGATAATATTTATTACTTAATTTATCTGAAGATGAGCAATAGACAGTAATAGATTTTATAATCATAGATTTAAAAATTTATTAAAAAAATTTAACTAGAAATTTTATTCATATACCAATTTTTAACGTTTTCTCTAAACATTAAAGCTGCTGGCGTCACGACTAATGTAAGAAATGTTGCAAAAAGTAGTCCAAATACAATTGCTGTTGATAATTGAACCCACCACTGCGTATCTGGTGATCCTCTAGTTATTTCTCTTGATATAAAGTCAACATTTGTCATTGTTACCATAGGTAATAAACCTAATACTGTTGTAGTCGTTGTAAGTAAAACTGGTCTAAGTCTCTGAGCGCCCGTTTTAATAATAGCTTCTCTGATATTCGATGTTTTAGTTTTTAAAAAATCAAATGTATCAATTAATATGATATTATTGTTTACGACTATTCCAGCAAGTGCAATTACGCCAACTCCTGACATCACAATACCAAATGGTTGTGCTGTTACCATTAAACCTATAAATACACCCGCAGTTGACATGACAACTGCAAAAAGAATTAAGAACGCACTGTAAAAGCTGTTAAATTGTAAAAGAAGTATCATTAACATTAAAAATAGCGCAACACCAAAAGCTCCAGTTAAGAATTCTTGAGCTTGTTTTTGATCTTCGTTTTCTCCTATAAGTTCTGCTCTCACTTTACTATCTAATTTATAACGAGGTAAATCTAATGTTCTTCCTCTCCAAGAAGGAGCGGTATCTGATATTCCTAATACATACTCAAGCTCTTTAACTTTGCCATCAGGATATGTTCCGGGTTCTACATCTGCTTGAATATTAATCGCATTTTTTGAATCTACTCTAATAATATTTCCTGTTCTATTATTTGGAACTACTTCAACAAAATTTGAAATTGGAACCAAACCATTTGAGGTGGTTACTCTTAAATTATCAATTCTATCAAGTGTTCTTCCCTCGTTAGGGTAACGAAGAAAAAGAGGAATACTTTCATTACTATCGTCAGGTCTGTATTCCCCAAGTTTAAGACCATTGGTTGCAAGCTTTATAACATTTCCTATAGATGAAATATTTGCACCAAATTTGGATGCTTGTTTTCTATCTACATTAATTTCCCATTCTATTCCAGGAGCTGGTAAGTTATCTTCAACATTCATTAAATTTGGATAATTATCCATAAATTTTTTAAGTTTTACCCCTTCAGTAATTAAAAGTTTTTTATTATCACTAGTTAATTTAATATTAATTGGTTTACCTTCTCCAGGCCCACCTTGTTGTTCTCTAGATTCTACCTTAATTCCATTTATAGTTTTTGCTTTATCTAAAATCTCTGCAAGTATAACTTTTGATTTCCTTCTTTTATCCCAGTCTGTATATTCCAAACTTATTGATCCTATAAAGTCTTCTGAAGCTTCTGATTGTTCACTAACATTTCCACTTAAAGAATAAATATTTTTAAATTCTTGTCTTTCCGACTGCAGTTTTAAAATAATATTTTCAACTCTTGATACGTAATCTTTTTTTTCTTCAACAGAAAGATTGCCCCTTGCAAAAACTACAATCTTTGCAAGATCTGGTTCAACATCTGGGAAAAATTCAACACCTTCTCCAACTTTAGTATAGGTGTAGTTTACGGCAACTAATATTACTAAAGCACTAATCATCACCTTTAAAGGATGAAATAATAAGAAATTTAATATTTTTGCATAGAATCCAACAAAACCCGTTACGTTTAAAACCGGTTCATTTGATTCTGAAGATAAGATTTTTGCATTTTTAGAAACTAATTTATCAGTAGAATTTACATTTTCTGAAATTTTATAAACTCTTGGTATTATTTTTATAAATATAAATATAAATAAAGCAAAGCTGAGTAAATATTTTCCAATTGTTATAAATAAACTGAATCTCTGAAGTTCTAATAATCCAAGTCCATAAGATAATAGATTGTAAAAAATTAGCGATATTAGCAATGGAACAATGAATTGTAGAAGTATTCTTGATACAGTATTTAAAATAGATCCTAAAACAGGTACAAAAAGTAGTGCCATAAACAATGAAGAAATAAGAACACATATCAGTGTTATTGGTAAATATTTCATAAATTCACCAGCTATACCAGGCCAGAAAATTAGTGGTAGAAAGGCAGCTAATGTAGTTGCTGTTGATGATATAATTGGTAGTGACATTTTTTTTGATGCGTTTGCAAAAGAATCTTTTACGCTCAGACCTTCTTTCATTTTTCTATCCGCATATTCTACAACAACAATTGCTCCATCGACTAAAAGTCCGACAGATAAAATTAGAGCAAATAATACCACTATATTTATAGTAAAACCCATCACAGATAGAGCTAGTAAACCTGATAAAAATGATCCTGGAATAGATACGCCGACTAATAAACCTGATCTAACTCCTAAAGCGCCTAAGATAATAATTAAAACTAATATTATGGCTGCAATAACATTATTTTGCAAACTGTTCAGCATAGTTTTAATACCTTTTGATTGATCATTACCAAAAGAAATTTCTACATTTTCAGGAAAGGTTTTTTTGGTTCTTGATGCAACCTTTTTTACTTCATCAATTGTATTTATTATATTTTCACCAATTCGTTTTGAAACATCTATAGTGATCGAATTTGATCCATTAACATTTGCATAAGATTGTCTGTCCTCAAATGTTCTTTTTACTTCTGCTATATCTCTAAAAGTTATAACTGAGTCCCCACTAGTTTTTACAGGTGTATTTAAAACATCTTCAATTGTTTCAAATAAACCCGGAACTTTTATATCAAAACTACCATCACCAGTATCTTGTCCGCCAGCAGATACCATCATATTATTCTCTCTTACGATATTAATAAGACTTTCTAGATTGATACCGTAACTTTCAACAGCAGTTGGATTTATTAAAATATCAACTTGCTCATTTCTTTTTCCGCCAATTTTAGCTTCTAAAACACTTGGAATAGTTTCAATATCATCTTGCAAAATATCAGCTAGATCTTGAAGTGTTCT
The DNA here is from genome assembly GCA_902627245.1 of uncultured Alphaproteobacteria bacterium. GTDB lineage: Bacteria > Pseudomonadota > Alphaproteobacteria > HIMB59 > CACPNW01. The sequence goes on along the minus strand of CACOIH010000027.1, from coordinate 4,736 downwards.
ATTTGGAACATCTCCACTTAACGAAATGGAAAGAATGGGAAATGTGCTTATGTTAACTTCATTTACTGATGGTTCATCTGCTTCACTTGGAAGATCACCTTTAGCTCTATCAACTTTATCTCTTATGTCTAGCATAGCTTGATCAGAGTCAAATCCAGCATCAAATTCTAATAAAACATTACCTCCGCCTGAATAGGCGGTTGATCTTACTTCTTTAACACCTTCAACAGTTTTGACTTCATCTTCTATAGGTTTAACTAAAAGTCTTTCAGAGTCTTGAGCTGATATACCATCTTGATGAAGGGAAATATAAACTATCGGAATACTAACATCTGGAGATGACTCTTTTGGCATTGTAATATAAGTCGAAGCTCCAGAAAAAATAATAAAAATAAGTATTCCCATGAAAACTCGGGAATGGCTAATTGCATAATCTATTATATTAATTTTCATTAAGATTAGTTTATTGTTTCGCCAATACTTATATATTCTTGACCACTTACAATTAAATTTACTTTTTCTGGTAATCCAGAAACCCACATTCCATCAATTGTATCTTTGATTGTTTTAGTTGGAAAGAATGTAACTTTATTATTATTGTCTACAGCTTTAACACCTACGGTACCATCATCTAATAGAGTTAATATTGAGGGCGGTATTTTATGTGCTTTAAGTTCAGATCCTTTGATAATTATTTTAGTTGTTATGCCACTTTTATATGATAGATCTTTGTTACCTGCTTCAATAGTAATTTCGAATGTTCTTGTGCTTGTTTCAGCCGATGGAGATATAAAGGATATTAATCCATTTTTTTTAATACCGTTACTATCTTCGATAACGGCTTTAGTACCAACACTAACTTTGTTTACATCAAATTCTGAAAGATAACCCTCAATCTTTATAGGGTCTAAATCAATTATAGTGAATAGAGGTGTTCCAATTGAAATAAACTCAGTTTCTTCAACCATTTTTTCTGAAACAATTCCATCAAATGGTGCTTTGATAGTAGTTTTTTCTATATCAAGTTTTATATTTTTTAAAATTGATTTTACATTTGAAATCTGAGCTTCAAGATTTGCTAGTGTAGATTCAAATTTTATTTTAATATCTTCTCTGTCAGCTTTAGCATTAGCAAGATTAAAAGATGCTAAACTTAATTTTGATTTTGAACTTAAACCCTTATCAATCAACTGTTTAGCAGATGCATATTCAATTTCATATAATTCAATTCTTTCAACATTTTGTCTAAGTAAATTTTCTCTATTTTTTTCGTTTAAAATAAGTTCTTTTGAGAGTCTTTCTAAGTCCTTTTTAGCACTTAATAGCTTCTCATTTCTATCTTCCAAAGAAATTGTTATCATTTCTGAATTTTTAGATACTTTGTCGCCACGCGCAAATTTTATACTATCTATATTTCCTGATGTCTCAGATTTAACATCGATCTTTTTATTATGAATTGTTTGACCTTGTAATTCAATGGATTGATCAATTAAGCTAGAAGTAAATACTTTTGTCTCAACAGAAAACGTAAATTCTTGATTCTCATTGCTTGATGAATCTTGAGAGTAAGATTTTTTAGTTTCTGTAACAATTTCTTTATTTTCATTACTATCATCTTGAGCAACGACATCATTCGAGAATTGACCTGAGCCTATCCACCCAACAACAGAAGCAAGAATTATGAAAGCTATAAATATTGATCTTTTCATGAAATATCGTACATGTCATATATATTAAAGTTATCAAAAAACAATTTATTGTTAGATTTAATTAATAATTATGAAATCAAAAACATGGATTAACAGACAAAAAAATGATCATTATGTCAAAAAAGCTAAGCAATTAGGTTATGTAAATAGAGCTGCTTTTAAGTTGGAAGAAATTGAGCAAAAATATAGAATTATTGAAAACTCTAGAAATATACTAGAATTAGGATCTTCACCAGGTGGTTGGACTCAAGCAATAATTAATTTTAATTCAAATATTAACATTACATGTTTTGATTTATTAGATATGAAAATTAAAAATGAAAAAATTATTTTTTATAAAGAAGATTTTCTTAAATATGATTTTAAAAATCTATATAAAAAATTTGATTTAATATTATCAGATGTTGCTCCAAATACAACGGGCCATCAATCAACTGATCATTTAAAAATAAGTCAACTAATTTTTGAAATTATTAATCTATTAGACGATGTATTGATTTATAAGGGATCATTTATTTTTAAAATTTGGAAGGGTCAAGAAGAAAGAGAAATTATTCAAAAGTTAAAAAAATTATTTAAAAATATTGATTATTTTAAACCAAAATCTTCAAGACAAGAGTCAAGTGAAATTTTTATAGTAGCAAGAGAGTATAAACTAAATGAAGAATAATATATCAGCTATATTAATAATTGATTATGGCTCTCAATACACACAATTAATTGCCAGAAGGATAAGAGAATTAGAAGTATTTTGTCTTGTTCATCCTTATCACAAAATTACAGATAACCTTTTAAAAGAAATTAATCCAGAAGCTTTAATAATATCAGGTGGACCCAAATCTGTATTAGACAGAAATTCTCCAAAATTAAATAATAATATTTTAAGTATTAATAAACCCATACTAGCTATTTGTTATGGAATGCAATTAATAACAAAAAACCTAAAAGGTAAAGTTAATAGATCAAACAAAAAAGAATATGGACACACTATTATAAGAATTAAAAAGAAATCTAAAATTTTTAAAGGAATTAACACGAATAAACTAAGAGTATGGATGTCACATGGTGATAATATAAATAAAATTCCAAAAGATTTTGTTACCTCTTCAATTTCCCAAAATAATATTATTGCATCAATTGAGGATATAAAAAAACAAATTTACTGCCTCCAATTTCATCCAGAAGTATATCATACTGATAATGGAAATAAAATAATTCATAATTTTATATTCAATATAGCTAATATAAAAACAAAATTTAAAATTAACAAATTTATTGAGAATAAAGTAAAAGAATTAAAACATATTCTAAAAGATAAAAAAATAATATGCGGTTTGTCAGGAGGAGTTGATTCTACTGTAACTGCATATCTGATTAATAAAGCGGTAAATAAAAATTTATTTTGTATTTTTGTTGATCATGGTCTGTTGAGAAAAAATGAAGCAAATGAAGTTTCAAAAATCTTTAAAAAAAAATTTGGAAAAAATTTTATAAAAATAGAAGCATCCGATATCTTTCTTAAGAGACTTAAAAATATTTCAGATCCAGAGAAGAAAAGAAAAATTATAGGCAAAACATTCATTGAAGTTTTTGAAAGTGAGGCCAAAAGGATCTCTAATGTTCAATATCTTGGTCAAGGAACATTATACCCAGATATTATAGAGAGCATTCCTTTTTTTGGTGGCCCTACTGCAAAAATAAAAAGTCACCATAATGTAGGGGGGCTTCCAAAAAAAATGAAATTAAAGTTAATTGAGCCTTTAAGAGAATTGTTTAAAGACGAAGTAAGAATTGTAGGAAAACAATTAAATATTCAAAATAAACTTTTATCAAGACACCCTTTCCCAGGTCCTGGACTAGCCATAAGAATACCAGGGTCTATTGACAAAGAAAAAATATCAATTTTACAAGAAGCTGATTCTATTTTTATAAATTTCTTAAAAGAAAAAAATTTATATGATTCGATTTGGCAAGCATTTGTAGTTTTACTTCCAATTAAATCAGTTGGAGTTATGGGGGATAAAAGAACTTATAATTATACAATATCTTTAAGAGCAATTACTTCAGTAGATGGAATGACAGCTGATTTTTATATGTTCAATAATGACCAATTAAAAGAAATTTCATCAAGAATAATTAATAATGTTCCTGGCATAAACAGAGTATTGTATGATTTTACTTCAAAACCACCTGGTACAATAGAATGGGAGTAACAATTAGATTATTATTTTAAATATATTTCTATTTAATGAAGTTATTAGAGAATCTAAATTCTCAAATTTTTTGTTAGAATTTTTTGATTTCAAATTATAAAATATCTTCTTTCTCTTTCTTTCTAATGATTTATTTAGTACGCATTCTGGTCCAGCTAAAGTGTGTTTAAAAATATAAAAGAAAGCATTATTTTTATTAAAATCTATCGCATAATCTTTCCATTCTCCTCTTGCTACTCCCTTAGAATAAATTTTTAATATTTTAGATAATTCATTTTTAGAAAAATACAGATTGTGATTGTTAGAAGTAGAACTAGATGATACTAGGCTCATTAATTAAGAATATATTAAAATAATATGCCTGTAAATGCTTCAAACACGAATTTGGGATTAATTGCTCCTTCTTTTGAACTAATAAATATTAATAATGCAATTGTATCATTAAATGATGCTAAAGGTAAAAACGGGACTGTAATAGCATTTATTTGTAATCATTGTCCCTATGTTATTGCTATTGCTAATAGATTAAAAAAAGAGGCAGATGCGTTATATTTAAATTCAATAAATACTATTGCCATAATGTCTAATGATGCAAGTCAATACCCACAAGATTCATTCGAAAATATGAAATTATTTGCTAAAAAATATGATTTTAATTTTCCATATCTTTATGATGAATCACAAGAAATTGCAAAAAAGTATGATGCAATATGCACTCCTGATATATATGGTTTTGATAAAAATCTTAAATTAAAATATAGAGGCAGGATAGATTCTAAAGTTATGAATTCAAATAATAATGAAGTTATTGAAA
>CACOIH010000026.1 GCA_902627245.1 uncultured Alphaproteobacteria bacterium | reverse complement strand
AGTAACGTTGTGTTATCCCTTCTTTTAATTGGATCAATGAGAGAGATGGGCATTGCACTTGCAACAGCAATTAGTGCATGGGTAAATGCATTACTACTTTACTTCTTTTTATCCTTTAGAAATCATATGAAATTTGATGGTCTTTTAATAGCGAATTTCTTCAAAATTTTATTATGTTCAGTCACATTATTTATAGGAATATATTTATTAAATGGACTATTCTTTACTAATATTAGTGGTAATTCAGTATTATTAAATTCAATATTTTTACTTCTAATGATTTTTTTAGCTATAATCATTTATTTTGGATTAGTAATTATGTTAAAGGTCTTGTCTATAAATCAATTAAGAGAGTATTTAAGAAAATAAAATGGATAAACCAAATAAAAGAATCTTATCGGGAGTACAACCATCTGGAGATCTTCATTTAGGAAATTATCTTGGAGCTATAAAAAATTTTGTTTCTCTTCAACAAGAATATGAATGTTTTTTTTGTGTTGTAGATTTACATGCAATTACTGTTTGGCAAGATCCTAACGTTTTAGCAAATAAAACAAGAGAGGTAACAGCTGCGTTTATTGCCTCTGGTATTGATCCGAAAAAGAATAATATATTTGTTCAATCACAGGTTCCTCAACATGCACAATTAGCCTGGATATTTAATTGTGTTGCAAGAATGGGTTGGTTAAATCGTATGACACAATTTAAAGATAAAGCTGGAAAGAATAGTGAAAATGTTTCTGTAGGTTTATTTTCTTATCCAACATTAATGGCAGCTGACATTTTGATATATTTAGCAACACACGTTCCTGTAGGTGATGACCAAAAACAACATTTGGAATTAACAAGAGACATTGCGCAAAAATTTAATAATGATTTTAATACAGATTTATTTCCAATTCCTGAACCTTTAATTTTTGGAGAGGCAACAAGGGTAATGAGTCTTCGTGATGGATCAAAAAAAATGAGTAAGTCAGACCCATCAGATTATTCAAGAATTATGTTAACTGACTCAGCAGAAAACATAATACAAAAAATTAAAAAAGCAAAAACTGATGCAGAGCCATTACCGGAAAATAAAAATAATTTAGATGGCAGACCAGAAGCTGAAAACCTGATTTCAATATTTGCTTCATTACAAAATAGTTCATTTGAAAAGGTAATATCAGAATATGCCGGAAAAGATTTTGCAACTTTTAAAAAAGATCTAGCTGATCTTTCAGTATCTAAACTAGAACCTATTACAACTGAAATGAATAGATTAATGAATGATATTTCATATATCGATTCTATTTTAAATACTGGCAAAGAGAAGGCAATATCCGTAGCCGAGCCAGTTTTACAAAAAACTAAGCAAATTATTGGATTTTTATCCAAATAATTCACTAAATTTTTGATTTTTTTTATTAAAATTCATACGAAAGACATATTAATAACTATATATAGTCTATTATGTTTATACAGACTGAAACCACTCCAAATCCTCAAACATTAAAATTCTTACCAGGTAAAGTCGTTATGGAAGACGGAACAGCTTTTTTTCAAAATTTAGAAGAGGGGTCTAATTCTCCTTTCGCCAAAAGACTTTTTGGGATTGATGGTGTCGAAGGAGTTTTTTTTGGCAGTGATTTTATTACCATAACCAAGAGTCAATCGATTGATTGGCAAGTAATGAAACCTCTAATTCTTGGATCTATAATGGACCATTATAATTCTGGTGAAGAAACAATTAATAAAACTGAGATCAACCTAAATACCTCTTTAGAGTCAAAAGAAAGTGATACTGATATAGTAAAGCAAATAAAGGAATTACTAGACACTAGAGTTAGACCAGCAGTAGCCATGGATGGTGGCGATATAATTTATGATAGTTTTAAAGACGGGATCGTATACCTCCACATGCAGGGAGCATGCTCAGGTTGTCCCAGCTCTACAGCAACACTTAAAATGGGTATTGAAAATATGTTAAAGCATTATGTTCCTGAAGTACAAGAGGTAAGACCAATAGATGCATAAATTATTAAATTTTTTCTCATTTCCTACTTTGTTATTAGGTTTGATTATCCTAAGCAATGGAATTTTAGGATATGGATTTTATAATCCAAATTTTGAATCTGAAACTAAAACATCAGGTCAAATTAATAATTTATATTCTGAAAAAGAGATCACTTTAAAAGACCCTCCTGTAAATGAAGTACTCAGTGAAAAATTAATTGTAAAAATAAGAAATAAGCCAATAAATCCTAATATCATATCCAATATTAAAAAAAATGTTGATATGAGTATAGTTTCTTATCTCTCTGATGATGATTTTAATTACCTAAATCATAATAAAAAAGAATTTGTTAAGACAGTCTTACCTATAATAATAAATGAAAATGAAAAAATCTTAGTTACAAGAAATATATTAATGGAGCTTAAGAATAAGTTACAAACTTTTAAAACACTTAATAATAAAGAAGTTAATGAGCTTAATAAAATTGCTAAAAATTTTAATATTAATTACTCGCAAAAACACAAATTAGATCTTATAAATGAATTACTTATAAATGTTGATATAATTCCAAATTCTATAGTTCTAGCACAAGCAGCTATAGAAAGTGGTTGGGGAAAATCTAGGTTTGCAAGAGAATACAATGCTCTTTTTGGGGAATATACTTATGATCAAAACGAGGGAGTTGTTCCACTTAAGAGAGAGACGGGAGATAAACATTTAATAAAATCTTTCACATCCTACGATAATAGTGTGTCTTCCTATTTTAGGAACATTAATTCACATTTTGCTTACAAAGAATTTAGAGAATTAAGAAATATTATGAGAATTAAAAATAACTTTTCTGATATCAAGTTGTTGATTAGCAAACTCAATTCATACGCTGAAGATGATAAATATATAGACACACTTAATATGATAATACAAAAAAATAGATTTAATAAATTCGACTCTAAAATTATTTCATATTAGTTTAATTGTAAAATTGGTGCCCAAACCATCTCCAATTACCTTTAGAATCCTTTGCGGTACAATTAATTCTTGATCTACCCTTTGATAATTCTCTCGATAATCTTATTTCTATCCTCTCATTGAATTTGTAAATCTCTCTTTCTACCTGGCCTTTCATATCAAATATGAAGCAGTTAAGAGAATTAGACAATTTTTCATCTAATAGTGAAAAACCTATATAAGGAGGATTATCTAAAATTGAGGGATTGCTTGGAATAAAATCATAAACACCAAGGCCCTTAGATGCTGCTGCAAATATAACTCTATCTATTTCGCCGTATCTTACATTCAATGAAAATCTTGGAAGGTAATACATATTAGAAGTTTCATTTATTATGCCAGAATGCTGACCAAATGCGACTTTAAATTTAAAATTTTTTACTAGTTCCATTAGTTCACTGCTGGTTTCACCATAAGGAAATGCAAATAAACTTGGTATTTGCCCTATCTCCTTCAAAAATATTTGATTTGAAAGTTCCAATTCTTTTTTAGCTTCTTCAATACTTATATCTGGCATATGCGCATGAGTGTGTGAATGTGCACCTATATCAACTCCTTCTTTTTTCAATTTCCTTATTTGATCCCAATTTAGATAATTTTTATTATTTTTTGCTATAGTACCAGTAGTAACAAACAAAGTTACTGGAATGTTATTTTTTTTAAATATTGGCCAGCCAACTTCAAAAAAAGATTTATCAGCATCATCAATGCTAATGCCAATAGTGTTTTCAGGAAGCTCTCCATCATTGAGAATTGTATCAATAATAAATTCTAAAGGTAGAATATTATATTTGCCTTTAATAAATTCATTTATATGACTTTCAAATTGATCTAAGGTTACACTAGTAGACGGATATTTTGATACTCCAAATTTATGATACATAAATACTGTTGCTGAATTTTTAATGTTAGATGCAAAAGAAACTGATATAAACAGTAAATATAAAGAAATACTTTTTAATATTAGCCAAAAAATATATTTAGATAGATCCATATGTTGTTATTATTAGATGTAATATCTCCATTACCAGAATTTTGCATAATTGAAGAGAACAAAATAATAATTCAAAGAAAAATAGTAAAAAAAGAGTCAGATAAATTGAGTGATTACATTTTTCAAATATTTAAAGAGATCAACGATAATTTAAAAATAACTGACAACATTAAACAAACTATAATGACAATTGGGCCGGGTTCTTATACCAGTCTAAGAGTTGGAGCTGCTTTTCTTTCTGGTTTAATAATATCTAAAGATTTAACTTTTTGTCCGATATCTGTTGAGGATATTTTTAATTTTAAATCACTGTTATACAAATCAAGTGAATTTGGATTTTATATAAATTCTTCACAAAATCAAAATTTTCTTTGTGTTATGAATAATGATAAAAAAATAGAATATTTAAAATTAGACAACAAAATTAAAATCAAAAGTAATTTAAAAACAATTTTCTATAATTTTAATAAACTAAATGATAATAATAGATGCTCGCAAATCAAATTTTCATTTATTGATGAAATTTTACAAAATTATCAAAAATTAAAATTTACAAAAAAAAGTATAATAAAACCAATATATATATCAAACAATAAAATACTAAATTGAATAACATAAGAAATCTCAATAAGTTAGATCTATCAATCATCTACGATTTTTTTAATGAACAAAAAGAAGAATTTGATAAATTTAAACAACTAGGATGGACAAGTCAAAATGTTATCAAGCAAATTAATAAAATGAATAATTATTCTATTGGATACTTCTATAAAAATAAAATAGTTGGTATCCTGATAGGAGAGATTTTACACAATAATGATAAGTCTGATCTCGAAGTTCATATAATGTTCGTATCAAAAATTTATAGGAGAAAAAAAATTGGCTGCAAAATTCTTAAATATCTTGAATCAAATAAAAATGTAATAAATATAAAAAATATATATTTAGAGGTATCTGAAAATAATTTAGAGGCAATAAACTTTTATGAAAAAAATAACTTTTTTTTTCTCAATTTAAGAAATAATTATTATAAAGAAGATAATAAAACTTATAATGCAAAATGTTACCAAAAAAAACTTTAAATATGGACAATAAATATATTTATATAAAATCTTATGGCTGTCAGATGAATGTATATGATAGCAATCGTATGAAAGATCTCTTTTTAAATAAAGGTTATAAATTAACTGATGATGTATCTAAAGCTAATCTAACAATATTAAATACATGTCACATAAGGGAAAAAGCTGTAGAAAAGGTTTATTCAGATATTGGAAGAATAAAAAAAGTTAAAAATAGCAAAAACAATATGAAAATTGTTGTTGCAGGTTGTGTAGCACAAGCTGAGGGCATTGAAATTAAAAAAAGATCGCCAGTTGTTGATTTTGTAGTTGGCCCACAATCGTATCATAAATTACCAGATATGATAAAAAATAGTGAAGAAGTCTTAAATAGTGACTTTTTACAAAATGAAAAATTTAAAAATTTAGTTTACAACTCTTCAAATTTATCATCGGAATTTTTATCAATACAAGAAGGATGTGATAAATTTTGTTCTTTTTGTGTAGTTCCGTATACAAGAGGCCCTGAGTTTTCTAGACCAATCAATGATATAATTAAAGAAGCAAAAAAATATGTATCAAATGGAATAAAAGAAATAATATTATTAGGGCAGAATGTTAATGCCTATCACGGAATATCATATGATGGTAAAACAAGAGATCTTTCATACCTGATAAATAAAATTTCAGAAATCGATGAAGTAAAAAGAATCAGATATATGACCTCTCATCCAATAGACATGGAAGATACGCTAATAAATTGTCATGCATCAAATCCAAAATTAATGCCTTTTTTGCATCTTCCTATACAATCAGGATCAAACCCAATTTTAAAAAAAATGAATAGAAAACATACAGTTGAGGATTATTTAAGAATAGTCGATAAAATTAGAACTGTTAGACCTGATATTGCTATGTCTTCTGACTTTATTGTAGGTTTTCCAGATGAGACTGATAAAGATTTTGAAAATACCATGAAATTTATTGAAAATGTAAAATTTGTTATAGCTTACTCATTTATATACAGTCCACGACCCGGAACACCTGCACAGCATAAAGACAATATTGAAACTCCAATTAAAAAAGCAAGATTGAGTGCACTGCAATCTTTATTAAATGAACAACAAGTGAAATATAATAACAGTTTTTTGGATAGAACTATGGAAGTTTTATTTGAAAAAAATGGAAGACACAAAAATCAGTATATTGGTAGGACAATATATAATCAAAGTACATTTACAGAATCTAAAACAAAAATTTTAAATAAAATTTTAAAAGTTAAAATTACAAAAACATCAAATTTTTCATTAGAATGTCAAATATAATAAATAAAATTGAAAATTTAGAACTAGAATTAGATGATAATACAATTTTAAGTAATTTGTTTGGTGTTAATGATTCAAATCTACAAATAATTGAAAAAATTAATAATGTAACAATACAATATCGTGGAAATAAAATTAAAATATCTGGAACAACAAAATCAGTTTCTGAAACTAAGAAAACCATATTAGATTTATTTGATGAAGCTAAAAATGGCGCTGATATAGATGAAGACAAAATAAGAGATAGTAAAAGTTTGATTATAATGAATAATAAAGAAGTAAAACAGATAAGTTCATTTATACAAACAAAAAAAAGAAAAATCATTCCTAGAACTGAAAATCAAAATACTTATTTTGAATTACTAGATACAAAAAATATTATTTTTGCTATTGGGCCGGCAGGTACTGGAAAAACTTATGTAGCAGTAGCTAAAGCAGTTTCTGCTTTACTTGAAGGAAGAGTAAATAAAATCATTCTTTCTAGGCCTGCTGTTGAAGCTGGGGAAAAATTAGGTTTTCTTCCAGGTGATCTTAAGGAGAAAGTAGATCCTTTTTTACGTCCCATATACGATGCCCTCTATTCTATGTTGCCTTTCGAACAGGTCGAAAAGAAAATATTAAATAATACAATTGAAATAGCCCCAATAGCATTTATGCGAGGTAGAACTCTTGAAGATTGTTTTATAATTCTTGATGAAGCACAAAATACAACCAGAACTCAAATGAAAATGTTTCTAACTAGATTAGGCAAGAATAGTCAGATGGTAATAGTTGGTGATGTAACCCAGATAGATTTAGTCAAAGAGCACGACTCCGGTCTGAAGGATGCATTGAAAAAATTAAAAAAAATAAGTGATATAGGATTTATTGAGCTAAATGATAAAGACGTTGTAAGACATGACTTAGTAAAAAAAATTATAAATGCATATGAAAAAGAATATAAAAGTTAATTTTTTTTCTGAATCAAAAAAGTGGCCAAGAAGAATACCTAAAATTAAAAATATAAGCCTAAAAACAATTTCTGAAATGAAAAATTATTTTAAGAAAAGTTACTCTTTTAACTTAAATTTAATATTTTCAGATAAATACACAATGTCTAAATTAAATAAAAAGTATAAAAATAAATATAAAGATACAGATATACTCACATTTGTTTCTAAGATTACAAATAAAGATCTTGGAAAAACTTTATATTGCGACATTTTTTTTTCTATTGATACTATAGAAAAATATATCATTAATAATAAAATAAACTTATATGAACACTTTAATCATTTGCTAGTTCATGGTATTTTACATATAAATGGCTATCAACACAAAAGTCATTTACAATTTATAAAAATGAAAAACGAAGAAATTAAAATATTAAGTAAGTTAGGTGTTAAAGATCCATACATTATATAATGAATAAAAATACCGCTGATAAATCTTATAGTTGGAAAAATTGGATTATAAAAAAATTATTATCTAATGATTCAACAAAAGAAGATATATTGAATTACATCGCCAATGAAGAAAATAAAAATGAAATCAAAGATTTAAATGATAATAACGAAAAAAATTTAATTAAAAATATTCTGAAACTAAATGATAAAAGTGTAGAGGATTTAATGGTTCCAAGAAGTGAAATTATAGCAGTTGATTATTATCAAAGTTACTCTGATATATTAAAAATTATAAAAGAAGAAAGTCATTCAAGATTGCCCGTTTATAAAACTAATATAGATAATGTTGTAGGATTTTTTCACATAAAAGATTTTATCAAAACTTCCAATGTAAATTTTGACATTAATTCAATATTAAGAGACGTATTATATGTCGCGCCAAAATCACCAATTTTGGATTTTTTGAAAACCATGAGATCTTCGAGGATACATATCGGACTTGTTGTAGACGGAGTCGGCGGAGTTGATGGGTTAGTTACAATTGAAGACCTGGTTGAAGAAATAGTGGGAGATATCGAAGATGAGCATGATGCCGAAGACGAAGATGATTTAATTATTATTAAATCAAAAGACTTAATAACTGTAGATGCAAGCTATAGAATTGAAGATTTGGAAAATTATTTTGGAATAAAAATACCAAGAGTTGAAGAAGATGAAATTTTCACAGTTGGAGGACTAGTATATTCTAAAATTAATAGGATACCTAAAAATAATGAAGTGATAAAAATAGATGATTATTTAATAATTAAAATAATAAAGTCTAATAATAGAAAAATTGAAACCCTTGAAATAAAAAAGAATAATTGAATAAATTAATCTTTTTATTATTTGGCTTACTAACATCATTACTTTTTCCGCCATATTTTTTC
>CACOIH010000025.1 GCA_902627245.1 uncultured Alphaproteobacteria bacterium | reverse complement strand
ATAATATCTCAGATACAATTATAATAATAGCAAAAGAAACAAACAATAACATTAACTATTCTATATATCTTTATACTAATAATAAATTAATTGAAGTTAGCAAATTAGAATATAAAGATTATAATTACGAAGACCTATTTATTAATCAAAAACATAATATTTTAAATACTTGGAAAATAGAAAATAAAATACAAACAAATAAATTAAATAGAGAAATTTGTGCTATTAAATACTATAATCTCAAAGAGCTTAAAGAAATTAAAAATAAAATAAAAAATATATCATTAATAAGAGAAATGAAATTAAAAAATATTTCTTATAAAATAAATAAATACGAGGTATATTATTATGGAAATAAAAAAATATTATCTCAATTATTTTATTTAAATAAAATAAATTATTTATTAGATAACAATAATTGTAGTATTAATTTAAAATGAGAAGGCAAAAAACTTTTAATTTTGATTTTTCAAAACATGCTGAATTCCAAAATTTTTATATTAACAATACTAATAAGGATGCATACGAGGGCATATTAAATGATACTAATCAAAATATTTATTTAAATGGACCTGAAAAGTCAGGTAAAACTTATCTAGCAAATTTATGGTTAAAAAATAATCATGCAATTCCATATAACAATAATGTTGAATACTTAATTAATAAAAATGAAAATATCTATATTGAAAATTTAAATAAAAATTTTGTTGAAGAAGATCTTTTTTATATTTTAAATCATTGTAAGGTTAATAAATTAAATATTTTAATCACATCTTGTTACAAAATTGATGAGATTAATTTTACTTTAGATGACTTAAATTCAAGACTAAAAATTTTATCTTTTTTAAAAATTAATCAACCTGATGATGATATGCTTATCAATTTATTAACAAAATTTTTAATTCAAAAACAATTTATTGTAAATTCTCATGATATTTTTAATTATATAATAAAAAATATTAATAGATCATATAAGGCTATATTTGATATTGTTGAAAAACTAGACAGATTATCACTAGAAAAGAAAAGACAATTAACAATACCATTAATTAAAGAAATATTGTAGAGAACATTTTAATGAATAATTATAGATCACATTTATGTTCTGAACTCTCTTTAGACAACTTAAATCAAAAAGTTATACTTTCTGGATGGGCAGACACTATAAGAGATCATGGAAATTTGCTTTTCATTGATCTGAGGGATAATTATGGAATAACACAATGTGTTATAGATGGAAAACATGAACTTTTTTCAGAAATTAGTAATATTGGTAATGAAAGTGTAATTAAAGTAATTGGAACTGTTGTAAAGAGATCAGATGAAACAATAAATAAAAATTTAAAGACAGGTGATATTGAAATAAAAATTGAAGAATTTGAGTTACTGTCTAAAGCAAATACACTTCCTTTACCTGTAAATTCAGATATAGAATATGGAGAAGAGGTAAGACTTAAGTATAGATTTTTAGATTTAAGAAGAAACAAATTACATTCCAATATACTGTTAAGAAATAAAATTATTTCAGATATTAGAAAAAAAATGATTAATATTGGATTTACTGAATTTCAAACACCAATATTAACATCATCTTCACCTGAAGGAGCAAGAGATTATTTAGTTCCATCAAGAATTCATCAAGGTAAGTTTTACGCCTTACCTCAAGCTCCACAACAATTTAAACAATTGTTAATGATAGCAGGCTTTGATAAATATTTTCAAATTGCCCCTTGCTTCAGAGATGAAGATAGTAGAGCTGATAGATCTCCAGGAGAGTTCTATCAATTAGATTTTGAAATGAGTTTTGTTACTCAAGACGATGTATTTAATGCAATTGAACCAGTTTTATATGAAGTTTTTAATGAAAATAAAAAGAATACAAATATTAAAGTAAGCGATTATCCTTTTAAAAGAATACCATATAATGAGTCTCTTGAAAAATATGGCTCAGACAAACCAGATTTAAGAAATCCTTTGATAATTTTAGATTACACAAGCGTATTTCAAAACTCAAATTTTAAAATTTTTAGTAATCAAATTGAAAAAGGAGCTGTGGTTAAAGGAATAATAGTAAAAAATACAGCAAACCAACCAAGGAGCTTTTTTGATAAATTAAATAATTGGGCAAGAGAAGAGGGAGCTGCCGGATTAGGATATATTTCATTTAGCGATAATAAATTTAAAGGACCAATAGCAAAAAATTTAAATGATGATCAGTTATCTGCACTTAAACTAGGAGAAAATGACTCAATTTTTTTTATATGCGATGAGCTAAAACAAGCTCAAATATTCTCAGGTTATGTAAGAGAAAAAATCTGTATTGAATTAAGTCTTTTAAATAAAGATTCATTTGAGTTTTGTTGGATAGTTGATTTTCCGATGTTCGAAATTGATGAAAAAACAAATAAATTACAATTTAGTCATAATCCTTTTTCAATGCCACAAGGAGAAATGAATTCACTTGAAACAATGGATCCACTAGAAATAAAAGCATTTCAGTACGATATTGTTTGTAATGGTGTAGAGCTTTCTTCTGGAGCTATAAGAAATCACAAACCAGAAATAATGTATAAAGCTTTTGAGTTAGCTGGTTATAGCAAAGATGATCTGGAAAAAAAATTTTCTGGTATGTTAAATGCTCTTAAGTTTGGAGCACCCCCACATGGAGGAAGTGCACCAGGTATAGATAGAATAGTAATGCTACTTGCAGATGAACCAAACATTAGAGAAGTTATTGCCTTCCCAATGAATCAACAAGCTATGGATCTTATGATGGATGCTCCTGCCAAAATAGATAAGGAAAGATTAGAAGAATTGGGCATAAAGTTAATAGATAAAAATTAA
The DNA here is from genome assembly GCA_902627245.1 of uncultured Alphaproteobacteria bacterium. GTDB lineage: Bacteria > Pseudomonadota > Alphaproteobacteria > HIMB59 > CACPNW01. The sequence goes on along the minus strand of CACOIH010000025.1, from coordinate 7,120 downwards.
AGATGTACCAAAAATAGCAACTATTGTACCAATCCATGCGGTGATTGTGGGCATTTTTTTCGTGAATATCCATAATAAAAATAAAATCATAATTGGACTTGTTGATGATAATGTAGCAACAATTCCAGCATCAGCATTTTGCAACGCAATTAATAATAAACTCATCCCTAATGCCATTCCTAAAAAACCACTAATTATCGATTGTAAAACTATTTTAATTGATAAATTTTTTTTAGCTTTAAAAATTTCAAAATTTAATAGAAAAGTAATTGCTAATAACAAACATGAAGTAGAAGTTCTTATCGCAGCTGATGCAATTGGATCAGCACCAAAATTTAAAATAGGTTTCATCATTACAACTCCAATTGCTTGGCAAAGTGCAGCACATACTGCAAAAAAAATACCTACACTAAGAGAGCCTTCTACTTTTTCCCATCTATGATCTAAATTTTTTTTATCACCATAAGCTATTGCAATAACAACACCAAAAAAAACAATAAAACAACCTAATATACTTACAAAAGAAGCAATTTCTCTTAAGAAAATAATATTAATTACAACTGTAAAAGGAGCAGCTAAAGAAAATAAAATATTATTTCTTCTAGGTCCAATTTTTTGTAATGCAATAAATAGAAGTGTGTCACCGATAAATATTCCTATTATGCCAGATATTATTATTATAGTTAGATATTCAGTATTAATTGTATACCATGTATCAATTAAGAAAGTATATGATATTAACATTATAGAAACAAAAAATAATCTCAGCCTATTAAATGCAAGACCTCCTAAATTTCTAGTAACATCAGCAGATACTAAAGAAGCAATAGCCCAACAAAAAGCAGCTGCTATTGCTATCCAATAATAATAAATCATTTACTTTAAAATAAACTCAAAATAAATTTTATAGGTAATGAAAGATATTCTCCTAAAAGATGTTCTTGCAAAGCAAATCTTTTTATTAAACCTGTTGCTCTTAACAAGGCGTAAATAATTAATGCCCATAAATAAATTCCAAAAATAAAGTTTATATAAGATAGAATTTTTTTTAATTTGTTATAATAACTCATATATGAAACCTAAATATTGGAATAAAGGTAAATTATATTTATCAAATAAAGATAGGGTTTTGAAGAAATTAATTGAAACTTATCCAAATGAATACTTATCTCTTAATTCAAATTATTTTCATTCATTCATTAATTCTATTATTGGTCAGCAAATATCTGTTTCTGCTGCTGATTCCATGAAGAAAAAATTTTTTAATTTAAGACATGATATAACCCCCAATAATGTGTTAAAATTTAAAACTATAGAATTAAGAAAATGTGGTTTATCAAGACAAAAAATTTTATACATTAAAAACACAGCAATTTTTTTTACTAAAAATAAAAACTTCCTAAAAAATATTAGTTATTATTCTGAAGAAGAAATTTCAAGTAAATTAATTAAAATAAAAGGAGTAGGACCTTGGACGATTCATATGTTTTTAATGTTTAGTTTTGGTAGTGCTAATATATTTCCAATTGGCGATTTAGGTTTCTTAAAAGCAATTTGTAAAAATTATAATAAAAAATCACCATTAAAAGAAAAAGAATTAATTTATTTAAAGAAAAAATGGTCACCCTATTGTTCACAAGCAACATGGTATCTATGGAGATCATTAGATCCAATACCTGTTAATTATTAATATTTGCTCCTTGCTCAATCCAAATTCTAAGAGTTTCTCTTTCATTATTTGTTATCCCAGTAAGGTTATTTGGCGGCATGATTTGAGCATCAATTGCTTGAGCTTTAATCAATTTGATATTAGCAACAATGTCTTTAGCTGAATCATATATAACTCCTTTTGGCGGAGCTTCTATTCCTTCAAATGTTGGATATTTAGCATGACAAGTGCCACACCTATATTTAATAATATTTTGAACTTCATTAAATTTGACTAATTCTAAAGAAGCAGAAACAGGAGCTTCTTTTCTTTCAAAAACAGATAAACTACTTAAGGTCATCAAAAAAAACATTATCATTCCAGCGGCTGGTAATATCCAAAATTTATATTGTTTTTTATTTCTAAGATTAAAATAATGTCTGGTCAATATTCCGGCTATTGAGATTACTGCTAGTATTAACCAATTATTTATTGCTCCATAAGTGAAAGAAAAATGCGAACTAATCATTATAAATAGTACTGGTAGAGTAAAATAATTATTATGAATTGATCTATTTTTTGCCTCTAAAGAAAGGTCAAGATTTGGTTTTTCATTATTCTCAGCAGCTGTGACAAGGTTCTTTTGCGCTGGTATAATAACTCTAAACACATTTGCAGCCATAATTGTTCCAATTATAGCTCCTACATGAATGTATGCGGCTCTCGATCCATAAATTTGTGTTAGAGAATAACTTAATACTATAAAAAGAAAAAAACCAATCGCAATTAATGTTTGTTCGTTATTTTTTAATACATTTTTGCATAAATAATCATATAAAAGCCAACAGCCTATTAGCAGAAGTACTGAAATTATAATTGCTTGCAAAGGTGTCAGCAGAATCCCGCTATTACCCAACATCATTGAACTTGCATTTAAGTAATAAACTAAGATTAAAAGCACAAACCCGCTTATCCAAGTTGCGTACGCCTCCCATTTAAACCAGTGTAAAACTTTTGGTAATTTTTTTGGAGGACCTTTTAATTTTTCAATTCTATAAAATCCACCAGAGTGAACTGACCACAAATAACCATCTAAATGTTTAAAATCAGGATCATCTCTTTCAAGTCTGCTATCTAACCAATTGAAATAAAAGGAAGTGCCAATCCAAGCCACTCCTACAATTATATGAACCCATCTTACAATTAGGTGTATCCATTCAGAATAAACAGCAATTAAAGTATCTACTGGAACACCTAAATTGTAAAATGCTGTGGTAAAAGAAATAACAATCGTTAGTGAAACAACTATATAAAGTCTTTGTTCTATTGATTTGAAACCTGAAAAAGCTCCTAGAACAAAAAATAAAATTACTCCAACAAGTGAAGATGCAGGAAGAGTTAAAAGTAAGTTATGAAAAAAACTTTGAAAATCATACGATTGAACAGGTGCAACAATTTTTAAAAATATTTCCATATTAATATCTTATTTTATTTTCTTCTTCCTCCCAAAGATTAAAAGCTTTAATTGCTTTATCACTGCATACCTGAACTAATGGTATTTTTCTATGAGACATTTTAACTTTAAATTCGTCATAGATAAATTTATCATCAAAATTTATTTTAGCAGCATCATTTCTTGAATTGCCGTAAAAAATTTTATCTATATGTGCCCAGTACATCGCACTAAGACACATAGGGCAGGGCTCACAACTTGTATATAATTGAGTTCCTTGCAAGTTAAATGTATTTAATTTTTTACATGCTTCTCTAATGGCAACGATTTCTGCATGAGCTGTTGGATCATTGTTTGAGGTAACTCTATTTACGCCCTCAGCAATTATTTTGTTATTGTGAACAATTACACATCCAAATGGGCCACCATTATTTTTAATATTATTTATTGATAGCTCTATTGCTCTATTCATAAAATTTATATCATTCATGATGCAACTTTAATTTTTTTTTGCTCACCTTTACTATTTTTTAAGCTTATTAATCTTGTAATAATAGAAAGTGCTATTTCAGTAGGATCTTTAGAATTACCAATATCTATACCAATTGGACACTCAATTTTTTCAACAGTATTTTTATTATGACCATTGTCAATTAACCTTTTAAAAAATCTTTTTCTTTTTGTTGACGATCCAATTAATCCTACAAAATTAAATTTTTTATATAATATTTCATTTAATATTTTTAAATCATAATCATGACTGTGTGTTAAAACAACATAATACGCATTATTTTTTAACTTATTTACAATTTTCCACGGTTCTTTTGATAAAAGGTAATTTATATTATTATTGTTAGTCATGTTCAAATATTCTTCTCTTGAGTCAATTATAAATGTATTAAAATTTATGTTCTCAATTTTATTAATTAATGCTTGACCAATGTGACCTGCACCAAAAATGTATAATTCATTTTTTGTTTTTTCAATTATTTCCTCGTTAATTAATGCGTCGACAGAATTTCTATGTGAAGTTAAAACAAGTTCTACATAACCTCCACAGCATTGACCTATACCAGGCCCTAATGGTATATTTAATTTTTTTCTTTTTAATTGATTTTTCAACATTAAAATTGACTCTTTGATAACTAAATATTCTAAATTACCACCACCAATAGTTCCGAAAATTCTCTTTGGTGTAATAAGCATTAAGTCATTTACTTTATTTGGTGCTGAACCTTTAACATTAATTATCTTTGCTTTGATCAAAGGTTTGTTGTAATTATTTTTTATTGATAACTGATTAATTTGCATTTTAATTGAAACTATTTAGCACATTCTCTGGTGTAGCTGGAGCAATTAATTTATCAGATTCTTTTTTATCATTTGCATTAAAAACAGCATTTTTAATTGCTATAAAACTTGATATTGCTAACATAAAAGGAGGCTCACCGACTGCTTTTGATTTATTCACTACGTTTTCCTTATTTATACCTCTTTCATAAATTTCTACATTAAATTTAAATGGAGTTTCTCCTGCGGTAGGTATTTTATAAGTTGATGGACTATGAGTTTGGAGTTTACCATCAGATTTCCATGAAACCTCTTCCGTGGTTAGCCAACCAAGACCTTGTATAAAACCACCCTCTATTTGTCCTTTATCTATTCTTTTATTAATAGATTTACCTACATCATGCATTATGTCTACTTGAAGTAATTTATTTTCGCCAGTAAGAGTATCTATTATTACCTCGCTAACAGCAGCACCATATGCAAAGTAAAGGAAGGGTCTTCCTTTTAAAGTTTTTTTATTTACATTTATTTTTGAAGTTTTAAAAAATCCAGAAGAAGACAATGCAACTCTATTTAAATAAGCTTCATTAACTAAATCTTTAAATGAAATTTTTCTTTTATCAAAATAAACATAATCATTTTCATATTTAATTATACTATTTGTTTTGTAATAGTCATAAATAAATTCATTCAAATTAGTTTTAATTTTATTTATTGCATTTATGATTGCGCCACCATTAATATCAGTTGTTGCTGAAGCTGCACTTGCTGAGGTATTTGGTACCTTCTCAGTATCTGTTGAGGATATTTTTATTGATTTATAATTTAATCCAAACTCATTAGAAGCAACTAAAGCAAGTTTGGTCATAAGTCCTTGACCCATTTCAATTCCACCATGATTTAAATGAAGTGATCCATCTGTATAGATATGAACTAAAGCACCTCCTTGATTTAAATGAGTAGTTGTAAATGAAATACCAAATTTTACAGGAGTTATAGCTATTCCTTTTTTAAGAATTCTGTTTTTACTATTAAATTTTTCTATTTCTTTTTTTCTTTTTTTATAATTTGATTTTATTTTAAGATTTTCAAATATATCATTAATAACATTATCGGTAATTTTCATACCATAATGAGTTTCATTTTTTGTATTTTCTTTATAAAAATTTATTTTTCTAATTTCAGCTGGATCTTTATTTAATTTTTGGGAAATATTTTCAATAATATTTTCAATACAAAACATTCCTTGTGGCCCACCAAATCCTCTAAAAGCAGTATTAGAAACTGTATTAGTTTTACATCTAAAAGATTCTATTTCCATATTTGGTATGTAGTAAGCATTATCAATATGATAAATTGCTCTATCATTAATAGCTCCAGATAAATCTGCAGATATTCCGCATCTCGATGCCATCATAACTTTTAATGCATTTATTTCGCCTTTTTTAGAAAATCCAACCTTATAATTAAAATAGAAATCATGTCTTTTACCTGTCATTATCATATCATCGTCTCTATCAACTCTTAATTTAACAGGTTTATTCGTTTTCTTAGCCGCAATGCTCGTTATAGCTGCAAATAAAAATGATTGTGTTTCTTTTCCTCCAAAACCACCACCAATTCTTCTAACAACAACATGAATACTATTAAAATCTTGTTTTAGCACCTTAGCTATTATTTGTTGAGTTTCTGAAGGATGCTGTGTTGAAGAATAAACTAGAAAATTATTATCCTCTTGTGGAATTGTCATTGCAATTTGTCCCTCTAGATAAAAATGATCTTGACCACCAGTATGCAACTCACCTTTTAGAATTATATCTGAATTTTTAAAAGCATTATTTGTATCTCCTCTGGATATTTGTCTTGGCTCCAATACGTAAGATTTTTTTCTTAAAGCTTCTTTAATTGTTAAAATAGGTTTTGATTCTTTAATATTAATTTTTACTTTTAGAGCAGCTTTTTTTGCTAATATATTAGAAGTTGCAATAACTGCAAATATTGGTTGACCAAAATAGTTAATATTTTTTGATGTAAATATTTTGAATCAACTTTTAAAAAATTCAGAAACAGATCTTAACAAATATTTATTATATTCAGTTACAATTATAATTATAAGTATCTCTATTATATCAATCAAAAAAAAGTATGAACAAAGTTAATATATACTTAATAAAATTATCTGCTAGATATATTTTTTTAAACTTATTAATAATTTCAATTTTTATTTTATTTTTAAATTTTGTTGAATTGTCCAGGATTTTGGATAGAGATAAAAGTAATTTATTTAATTATTTTATTTTATCCTGCCTCAAATATCCATCTATTTTATCAGAAATACTCCCTTTTGTGACTATTATAGCAATTAGTTTTCTATTTAGAAATTTAATAAATAACAATGAATTAATATCAATGAGAAATATTGGCTACTCTATATTTGATATATTTATTCCAATAGCATTTACAGTGTTTATTTATGGTTTATTTTTTTTGTTAATAATGAATCCTATTTCAACAAATTTGGAATACAAGTATCAAGAATTAATCAACAAAAAAGAAAAGAGTTTATATTCAATTAAAGTTTCTAACAAAAAAATGTGGATTAAGAATAAGATAGATAATAATAATTCTAGTTTTATAAGTATAGAAAACATTGATTTGCAAAATATGGAAGCAAAAGATATTAAAATATTACTTATTAATGAAGAGTCAAATATTTTTATTAATGCTAA
>CACOIH010000024.1 GCA_902627245.1 uncultured Alphaproteobacteria bacterium | reverse complement strand
GTGCCTCATCCAGGTATGACATGGGAAGATACTCTAGGTAATTTGAAGGTTTTAGATCAATGGAGACAACAAATAAATTATTCGATAAAAGAAGATATTTTATGAAATATGACAAAATTAAAGGATTAAATAAAAAAATTTCTAAATTAATAATTGGTAATGATAATCAAACAAATTATGATGAAGCATCTAAGCTTTGGGACCATTGGATAGAAGTTGGAGGAAATGCATTTGATAATGCACATATTTATGGAGGAGGGTCCATGGAAACTTTGCTTGGTAAGTGGCATAGGTCAAGAAACAATAAAGATGATTTAGTTATTATTGCAAAAGGCGCTCATACACCAAATTGTAACCCAAAAAGTATAATATCCGAACTTACAGAGTCACTCGACAGATTAGAAAGTGAATTTGCAGATATTTATATAATGCATAGAGATAATTTAGAGATCCCAGTTGGAGAGTTTGTTGATGTTCTGAATGAAGAAAAAAATAAAGGACGCATTAAAATTTTTGGAGGATCTAATTGGACGCTTGATAGATTTAAAGATGCTAATAAATGGGCAAAAATTCATAATAAAGAGGCATTTAGTATTTTAAATAATAATTTAGCTCTTTGTAAAATGATCAATCCATTATGGAATGGGTGCGTCTCTTCAAATGATGAATCAATATTAGATTATTTAGAAAGTTCAAAAACTGCACATCTTTCATGGTCAAGTCAAGGTAGGGGATATTTCTTACCAGATGAAATAACAAAAAAAATTGAAGAAGATATTACGGCTTCAGAAACTTGGAGACAGCCTGGAGAACATTCAAGTGGCCCCTTAAGTTGTTTTGATAGTAAAGAAAATAGAGAAAGAAAAAAAAGAGCTCTAAATTTAGCAAATAAAATGCACACGACTCCTCAAAACATAGCAGGAGCCTGGCCATTAAATTTACAATTTCCCTCTTTTGCTCTTATAGGCCCAAGAAATATAGAAGAAATTGATTCTTCATTAAATAATTTAGATATTAATTTAAGTAATGATGAAGTAAATTGGTTAAATTTATCTAATAATAACTAACATGAATATCAACCAAATATCTTTCCAATTGTATACTGCAAGAAAATTTATACCCTATAAAAATGTATTTGAGTTTATATCCTCAACAGGTATCAAAAATATTGAGCTTTTTGCTTTATCAGATTTTGATGAAGTAGAATTAAAAGAATTATTACAAGAATTTAACCTAACTTCATTATCTGCTCATATAAGTTTTGAAAGTTTAGAGCAGATTGATCTAATTTTAAATAAATTAAAATTTCTGAATGTTAAGCATGCTATAATCCCGGCACCAAAAGCTATACCTGGAAAAAAATTTGAAGAATATTTTAAAATATCTGAAAAAGAATGGATAAGTTTAGCAAGAGAAATATCAAATAAAATTAATATATTTCATGACAATGGTTTTACACTGGGGTACCATAATCATTCGTTTGAATTTAATGCTCTTCCAAATGGGAAATATCCAATAGAATATATTCTAGATGAAAATGAAAATTTAAAATTTGAAATTGATATTGGTTGGACTACTGCTGGTTATGCAAATCCAATCAATTGGATAAATAAGTACAAAAATCAAATAATTGCATGTCATCTAAAAGATTTTTATTTTAATGACAATATGCTTAATCATGATAATCAGTGTAATATTGGAGAAGGGTTTATCAATTGGAAGGAATTATTAAGTAAAATTGCTGAAACTCCTTGTGAAGTAATTGCAATAGAGCATGATGATCCTAAAGATTACAAAACCTATATAACCAGATCAATACAATTTTTATCGAAAATTTAAAATGAACATTGGAGTTATCGGATGCGGAAATATTTCGGATACTTACTTTGAGTCTCAAAAAATTTTTAATAATTTAAATATCATTGCTTGTGCTGATCTTATAAAAGATTTAGCAGATCAAAAAGCTAGTCAATACAATATAAAATCGCAAAGCGTAGACGAATTATTAAAAAATGAAGATGTAGATTTAATTTTAAATCTAACAATACCCTCGGCTCATAAAGAAATAATAATCAGATCTTTAGAAAGTGGAAAAAATTGTTATAGTGAAAAACCATTAGCAATTAATTTTAGTGAAGGTTTAGAAATCCAAAAAATTTCACAAAATAATAATTTATTTGTAGGTTGTGCACCCGACACATTTTTAGGTGCTGCTGGGCAAAAAGCTCGTGAATTAATTGAAAAAAATACTATTGGAAAAATTGTTTTAGGAACTTTTAACATTATGTCTCATGGTATGGAAGATTGGCATCCTAACCCAGATTTTTTTTTTAAACCAGGAGCAGGGCCAGTATTTGATCTTGGTGTATATTACATAACTCAATTAATAAATTTAAATGGGCCAATTAAAAATGTTAACGCATTAAGTGGCACAGCATCTAATGAAAGAATTATAACTAGCAAAGCAAGATTTGGAGAAAAAATAACTGTAGAAACACCTACGACGCTAATAGGAACATTAGAATTCCACAATAATTCAAAAATACAATTTTTTTGTTCATGGGATGTTTGGAAACATAAACATTCTTTTATTGAGTTGTATGGACTAGATGGTTCAATTATTATTCCTGATCCAAATTTCTTCAGTGGAAATATATTATTATCTGATAAAAATAATGAGTGGAAAAAAATTAATAATGATAAAATGCTATTAGGTTTACCAAATAAAATAGACAATGATGGTATTAAAATTGCTAATTATAGAGGTATAGGCTTATCTGAAATGATTAACTCTATAAAAAAAAATAATAAACCAAGATGTTCATTAGATCTATCTTTACATGTTTTAGAAGTTATGGAGGGTATAATCAAATCTTCAGAAACAAAGACAGAAATAAATATTATCACTAAACCAGATAGACCTGAATTTTTAGATGAAGAAGAAATTGTTAAATTAAAAAGTTAGTCTGTTATTTTTTGATAACTTTCTTGATTTTGTTTTAGCAAAATTTTATTGAACTCAAATAAATCATAATTAACATTTTTTAACATAGAATTGAATTCAGATCTTTTGGTAACTACTAATGAAATATCTGCAACTATAAGATCTATTACAAAATATCTTTCTTTTGATTTCTTTACTCTCCAAGTAACTACTACTGATCCAGTCGCAGAAAAAATTTCCATGTCTATGAGTATAATCTTATTTTTTGAGTCAATTTTGGACTCTGATAATTCATATTTTTGATTTGAATATCCTTGCATCATTGATGCTATGTTCAAAGCAAGATGTCTTTTAAAATTTTTAATATATTCTTTTTTTGTTTCTTTAGAAGCGTTTTTCCATGCTTCTCCAGATACAAATTTTGCTATTCCCGCTCCCGCAAAATTATTATTTATAGTTTGCTCAATCATTAAGAAGCGATTTTCATTTGGTAAATCATTATTTTGGTATGATATTAATATTTTATCAATTTCACCCTTAAGCCATACAGACGGTTCATCTGCAATAACATAATTTGAGTTAAGTAAAAATATTAATAGTACAATTAGATTTTTAAAAAACTTCATTACTCAAATTCAATACTAATCAAAGGAATTGGTGTCAATTCACTATCGTCAATGTTGTTGATTGCAGCGTTTCTATTTTGATAGTAAGAACTTCTAACAGCTGCGTAGTAGTCTACAGAATTATCTCTTAATGCATTAACTTCATCAATAATTTTTGATCTTTGGTCAACTGCATTTGCTGCTGTTCTCATAGGGACTATCCATGCTTCTCCTTGACTAACTGCATAAGAGTTTATTGGATCAGTCATCATTGTCATAATCATGCCCGTAGTATCTCTAAGATTTGATGGACCAAATAAAGGAAGAACAACATAAAATCCATCTCCAACTCCCCAAGTTGCAAGAGTTTGTCCAAAATCCTCCTCTTTTTCTTCAAGCCCAATTTTGTCTGCGACATCAATTAACCCAAATACACCCACAGTACTATTTACAATAAATCTTCCAGTTGATTGAAAAGCGTTTTCACCTTGTCCCTGAAGTATTTGATTAACAACCACCAAGGGAGCTCTTAAATTACTCAAAAAATTACTAATCCCAGTTTGTAGTGGAGATGGTAATTTTTTATATCCTTTTGCTATTGGTTCCAATACAACTCTATCTGCTGCGTTATTAAAACTAAATATAGCACGATTTATTGGTTCAATTGGATCATAAACTTCATCCTCAACTTGAGAAGTTTCGAAATCATCTGGATCAGCACTAACTTGATCTGATGCTGCTCCAAATAAATTACAGCAAAATAGTGATAGTGAGATAAAAATTATTAAATAAAATCTTTTCATACTAAATATTTTACAAACATATAGTTAATATAGTTTATAAATTACAATATACTTATATTATAGCAAAAAAATGTCACAAAAATCATTTAAATATCTAGATTTGTTAAATATTGAACAAAGAAAAGCAGTGGAGACAACAAATGGGTCTTTATTAGTTTTAGCTGGTGCAGGTAGTGGTAAAACTAGGGTTCTAACATTTAGAATACTGCATATTCTCTATAATAAATTAGCAACTCCATCACAGATTTTAGCTGTTACTTTTACAAACAAAGCCGCAAATGAAATGAAATCACGAATCGCAGATCTTATTAATTTACCTATTGATAGAATGTGGGTAGGAACTTTTCACTCTCTTTCTCTTCGAGTACTAAGACACCATTATGAACAAGTAGGTTTAAAAAAAAATTTTCTAATTATTGATGTAGATGATCAATTAAAGTTAATTAAAAATATATGTGAGGTTGAAAAAATTGACACCAAAGAAGTTTCTGCAAAATACTATCTTAATTCTATAGATAGCTTAAAAAATAAAGGAATAGAATCTGATAATTTAACAGAGAATAAATATAGGAAAAATGATATTGAACTAAGAAAAATATATAAATTATATCAAAAAGAGTTGTTAAGATTAAACTACGTCGATTTTGGTGACTTAATTTTACACTGTATAAAAATTTTTAAAAAAAATAATTCTATTTTAAAAAAATACCAAAATTTTTTCAAATATATTCATGTTGATGAATATCAAGATATCAATCCTATACAACAAATGTGGATTAAATATCTTTATATGGGAAATAAAAATATATGTTGTGTTGGCGATGATGATCAATCCATATATTCTTGGAGAGGCGCAGATGTTACCAACCTACTTAACTTTGAAAAAAATTTTTCAGATTGTAAGATAATTAGATTAGAACAAAATTATAGATCTACAAAAAATATATTAAGTTGTGCATCTTCTCTTATTTCAAAAAATAAAGGAAGGTACGGAAAAGAATTATGGAGTGATAATGAAGAAGGAGAAAAAATTACAATTAATGGTTTCTGGGAAACCAAAGAAGAGTCAATTTTTGTTTCAGATAAAATCGAAAAATTAATTAAAGATAATAATAAATTAAGCGAAATATCTATTCTTTTCAGAATTTCAGCTCATACCAGATCTTTTGAAGAGAGACTGATTAATTTAGGTCTTCCATACAAAATAATTGGTGGATTAAGATTTTATGAAAGGAAAGAAATCAAAGACATAATTGCGTATCTTAGATTAATTAATAATTTATCAGATGATTTAGCATTTGAAAGAATAGTCAATGTACCAAAAAGAGGAATAGGTAAATCTACTATTAGCAAGATAAGTGCATTCGCCAGATTAAATAATCTATCTCTATTTGAAGCAACTAAAAAAATTATATTTAAAACTAATTCTAAAACAAAAATAGAATTGTATAAATTTATTGACAACATTATTAAATGGCAAAAAATTCAAAAAAATTTTGATCATATTGAATTGGCAAAAGTTGTGATTGAAGATTCTGGATATTTAGAATTTTTAAAAAATGAAGAAAAGAATTCAAGTAATCCGGAAAATCTATCAAGAATAGAAAATATAAACGAATTTATAGAAAGTTTAAAAGAGTTTAATAATCTAGATGGTTTTTTAGAGCATGTTTCTTTGGTAATGGAAAATCTATCAAATACGACTGATCAAACAATTACACTCATGACAATGCACGCCGCAAAAGGTTTAGAGTTTGACTATGTATTTTTAGCTGGATGGGAAGAAGGTGTTTTCCCAAGTCAAAGATCAATAGAAGAGAGTGGAAACAAAGGATTAGAGGAAGAAAGACGTTTAGCATATGTAGCTTTAACAAGAGCTAGAAAAAAAGTTTACATAACTTATGTTAATCAAAATAGATATTCATACGCATCTCACGATTTTAATTTACCATCAAGATTTATTAGCGAGTTACCTGATGAAATAGTTGAAGTATATGACTCTAAATATATTCATGAGCATAGTTTTCTTAATGAATTTGTTGAAAATGATAATTTTTCAACTGATATAATAACCCCAGGTAGGCAAAGACTACTAAATAATGCAAACAAAAATACAATTGACTGGGACATAAATCAGGATCACTCTTTTGATTATGAACTAAATTTAGGAACAAAAGTTTTTCATAAAAAATTTGGAAACGGAGAAATAATTAAATTAGATAATGATAAGGCAATAGTCGATTTTGAAAATTTTTCTTCTAAAAAAATATATATTAAATTTTTAAAAATTATTGATTAATTTTTGAAATAAATTCCTTTTCATTGATTATTTTTATTCCAAGCATTTCTGCTTTTTGTACTTTTGCCCCAGATTTTTCCCCAGCTATTAAAAAATCGGTATTTTTACTTACCGCTGATAAGATTTTTGCACCATTTATTTTAGCAAGATACTTTGCTTCATCTCTAGAAAGAGTTGTTAATGATCCTGTGAAAACTAAATTCTTTTTACTAAAAAAATTATCATTTGCTATGTTTGATTTATTTTTTATAATTATTATATCTTTTAAAATATTTACAGATTTTAAATTATTTTTGTTAGAGAAATAATCAAATAGTGATGATATGGCTTTTGGACCTAATCCATCAATGTTATGTAATTTATTATTATCAACAGAGTTTATTAATTTATCTAAACTATTAAATTCATTTGCTAATATTTCAGAATTAATTTCTCCTATATACCTTATGCCTAGTGAGTATATAAATTTATCCAAAGTTATCTCTTTTGAATTTTCAATAGAATTAATCAAATTATTGTAAGATGTTATGCCCCACCCATCTAATTGAATAATTTTTTCTTTATATTTTACTAGCTTAAATATATCTTCTACCTTATTTATAAACTTTAAATCAAAAAATTGTTTAGCCTGCTTTTCTCCAAATCCATCAATATTCAAACTTTTTTTACTGATAAAATGAATTATTTGTCCAATTTTTTGTGAATAACATCCATATTTATTTGAACATCTTAAAACTGCTTCATCTGACTCCTTAATTGTTTTACTTTTGCAAACGGGGCAATTCTTTAAAGGAATAATTTTATTATTTTCTAGATTAACCTTCTTAATTAATTTTGTTACATAAGGTATTACGTCCCCAGCTCTTTCAATTTCTACAATATCTTTTACATTTATATTTTTCTTACTAATTTCATCAAAATTATGGAGTGAAGCATTAGAAACTATTACCCCACCGATGTTAACTGGCTTTAGTCTTGCAACAGGAGTTATCGCACCTGTCCTACCAACTTGATAATCAATAGCTTCAACAACTGTATTAGCTTTTTCTGCAGAAAATTTTAATGCGATTGCCCATCTTGGATTCTTTCCAACATAACCTAATCTTTTTTGAAAGTTCATATCATTGATTTTAATTACTAATCCATCTAAATCAAATTTAATATCACCCCTTATTGTATTAATATATTCATAGTATTTAAATATCTCTTCAATTGATGAACAAGTTTTGGATAATTTGTTTGAAGGTATTCCCCAGTTTTTTAAAGCACTATAAAAATCTTCTATCGTATTATATAATTTTGATGTTTTTCCAATCCCATGTGCAATAAATTTCAAAGGCCTACTATGACTTATACTAGTATCAAGTTGCCTTAAGCTTCCTGCTGCCGCATTTCTTGGATTCGCAAATTTATTTTTAGTACTTAATTCATCGTTAATTTTTCTGAAATCTTCTTTATCAATAAAAACCTCACCTCTTATTTCTATCAGATCAGGCGATGTACCTCTTAAAACATCAGGTATATCTCTAATTTTTTTTATATTTTCAGTAACATCTTCCCCAATTAATCCATCCCCCCGTGTTCCAGCTGAAACCAATTTACCTTTTCTATAAACAAGGTTTAGTGATAGCCCATCTATTTTAGGTTCGCATAAAAATTTATATTTATAATTTGAAGATTTGTTTAAGAATTTGTTAGTTCTTTTAATAAAATCAAATATATCATCTTTGTTAAATGCATTTGCTAAAGAATACATCTGAGCAAGATGATAAATTTTATTAAACTTAGCTTTAATTTTACTCCCAACAAATTTATTTGGACTATTATCTAGAACTAAATGAGGATAATTTTTTTCTAATTTATTGTTTTCAATGACAAGTTTATCATATTCAGAGTCAGATATTTTGGGTTTATCGAGATTATGGTATAAATGATTGTGTTTTTTAATTAACTTAGAGAGTTTTTGAAGTTTTTTTGATATTGATTCTTCTTCAGTAAGCTTATTCATTAATTAAAAACATTTGTGAGTCTATCAATTAAGGTATCTTCATCATCAATTTTTTTAATTAAATTGTAGCTGTATCGATACCATTTAGAGTCAGGATAATTATACCCTAATACAGATGCAGTCTTAAAACTTTCATCAATCATTCCCATTTCATAATAAGTTTCTACCATTCTATGTAGTGCCTCAGGAACAAATTTTGTAATAGCAAATTCATCAATTACAATCTTAAATCTATTAAGCGCTGCGGTGTATTTTCCTTCTTTAAGATAAAATCTTCCTATTTCCATATGTTTTGCTGCTTGATTTGATCTAACTAAAATTATTTTTTGTCTACTATCTTTGGCAAATTTGCTGTTTGGAAATCTAGAAATAACCTGATTAAATTCCTCTAAAGCAAGATCATTAAATTTACCATCTAATTCATGATGGGCAATCTGTTCATAATAACTCATTGCAATCATATAATATATGTAATCTAAATTTTTATATGAAGGATATTTTTGAATAATTTTTTTGTAGTCATTGATAATATTATCATAATCCATTCTTAAATAAGACACAAAACCAATCATCACCTCGGACTCTACTGCTTCATTTGAGAGTGGATATATTTTTTTTATTCTTGCAAATTGTGTATTAGCTTCCTCAAAATTTTCATTATCAAATGACTTCATAGCTAAAATATACATTTCTTCAGGACTTAATAATTTATTTTCACTACTATAAGTTTCATTGTCCTTGGTAGAAGAGCAATTCATTACAAAAATAAAAAGTAATAAACAAATAGAATATTTTTTTAGCATATTTTATATATTTATTTATATATATATCTTCTAAATAAAAATTTGAATGAAATTAATAAATAAATTTAAATCACCGAATTATGATAAAAGAAAATTTAAAAAGATTTTATTTATTATTGTACATTATACTGCCCTCAAAGATCATTTTGATGCTATTTCACATTTATGTGATCCAGCTAATAAAGTAAGTTCGCATTATTTAATTTCACAAAACGGTCAAATTTTTAAGTTATTAGATGAAAAAAAAAGAGCTTGGCATGCAGGAATTTCATTTTGGGACGGTTTTACAGATTTAAATTCATTATCAATCGGAATTGAGTTAGATTTTAGCCCTAAAGATAAAAATAATACTTTTTCAAAAAAATTGATTAATTCTCTTTTACTTCTTATAAAAAAATTAAAAATAAAATATGATATTCAGGACTCAAATATCCTCGGACATTCAGACATAGCTCCATTTAGAAAAAAAGATCCCGGGCCTAGATTTCCCTGGCATATTATTAATGATGAATATCTCAGTTATAAAAAATATTCAAAAAAATTAACTTATGTTAAACGGTGGTTTTTTAAACACAATATTAAAAGTAAAAAGAAAATTATTATATTTATTTTAAGTTATATTGGTTACAATACATTAAAGATAAAGTCACAAAATTATTTGTTTAAAAACTTATTAATAAGTTATCAATCTCATTATCTGCAATTTAATATTACTGGTAAAGCAGATAATGTTACAACTGATTTTATTATAAGCCATTTTTTAAATAAATTATTGACGAAAAAATAAAAAAATTTAAAAGGTCAACTGATGGTGTGATGATCGCTTGAGAAATCAAGAGGAAAGTCCGGGCTCCACTGGAAATAAAACCAGGTAACACCTGGCGAGTTTAACTCAGGGAAAGTGCAGCAGAAAGTATACCGCCTTTTATAAGGTAAGGGTGAAAAGGTGAGGTAAGAGCTTACCGCTTTTTTGGTAACAAAGAAGGCATTGCAAACCCTTTTTGGAGCAAGGTCAAATAGGAGTAGCAATCAGTTCCAGCTGAGCTATTCGGGTAGACTGCTTGAAGCAAATGGTGACATTTGTTCTAGATTAATGATCATCAATTTATTTATAAATTACAGAACCCGGCTTATACACCATCAAATCTGTGAAAGGAACAATATAGGAACAAAAAAATTATATTCATATCCCCATTGACGCCCATATAATCCCATGATAACCCATATTATATGGATTTATTTGTTTCAAAATTTTTTAATAAAATTGATAAAAAGGGCAGAGTTTCATTGCCATCAAGTTTTAGAAACGCTCTTCCTAGTACTGATAAAAATCAAATAATATTGTATAAATCTCTAAAATCCTTATCGATCGAAGGGTGCGGGGTTGAAAGACTTAATGAGATAGCTAAGAGAATAAACAACTTAGATTTTTTTTCTGAAGATTATGATGATTTTTCAACATCAATTTTTTCAGAAATAGTACCTACAAAAATTGATAAAGAAGGAAGATTCTTAATTCCAGAAGATTTAAAACAATATGCTAAACTAAAAAATGATGCTGTCTTTTTTGGACAGGGTTATTTTTTTCAAATTTGGGATCCAAAAATTGGTCAAGAATATAGTCAAATATCTAAAAAAAGACTTTTAGATAAAAAAAAATCATTAAGAATAATCTTAACTCAGAAAAAATAATAAATGGAAAATTTGCATAAGCCAGTAATGTTAAAAGAAGTAAGTTCATTTATACCAAAAGATAAACCAATAAATGTTGTCGATGCAACTTATGGAGGCGGCGGTTATTCTCGAGCTATACTCAAAAATTTTAATGTTTCTGAATTGTTGGCTATTGATAGAGATCCAATTACTAAGATTTTATCTAAAGATTTAATAAATAAATACGATAATTTTACATTATTAAATGGAAGATTTAGTGAAATTGATAAAATTGTTAAAGAATCAAGCTTAGTTCAAAAAAAGTTTGATGTAATATTATATGATTTAGGCACAAGTTCTAATCAAATTGATATCTCTGAGAGGGGTTTTTCATTTATAAAAAATGGACCATTAGATATGAGAATGGGACTGTGTGATATAAGTGCTTTTGAAATAATAAATCAATACGAGGAATTTAATCTAGCTAAAATTATTTATGAATATGGTGAAGAAAGAAATTCGAGGCTCATTGCTAGAGAAATTGTTAAAAATAGAAAAATAAAATTCATTTCAAATACAATGGAATTATCTAACATTATAAAAAATTGCTTACCAATAAAAAGACAAATTAAGCTAAAGACTCATCCTGCAACAAAAACATTTCAAGCTTTAAGAATATACATAAATGATGAACTAAATGAACTTAAAAAGTCACTGGAAAAAACATTAAATTTATTAAAAAAAAGTGGAATCATATTAGTAGTTTCTTTCCAAAGTCTAGAAGATAGAATTGTGAAAGATTTTTTTAACCACAATAGTGGTAAACGATGGCGTTCCTCCCGCCACTACCCGGAGTTACCTGATAATTTGGCAACTCAACTCAAAATAATTACCAAAAAACCATTAGTGCCATCATCTTCTGAGATTAAATTAAATCCCAGATCAAGATCAGCTAAACTCCGGGTAGCACAAAAATTTTAATATGAAGTATACAAAATCAATTATTTCATTTCTATGTCTTAATTTACTTTTAACATTTGCAATGATTTTTATTGCTAACAAAACTAGAGAAATAGAAAAAAGCAATAATTTACTAAAGTTAAAAATGGAAAAAATTAATGAAGATATTAAAATTAATAAAATTGAATTTATTACACATCAAAATAGCTCATACCTAGAAAAATTATATTACTTATACTTTTCTGGTTCAAAAAAAAATAAATCTCCAAAAATTATTACAGTTGACCAATTACAGGCGAGTGAAAAAAATATTAAGTTAGTAAATATTGACAATTAGAATTATATGATAAAAAAAATTAAATTTTTCGATAGTGACTCATTAAAACTTTTACACAGAAGAGTTTTTTTTTCAATTACTATTTTCATTTTTGTATATTTTATTTCAATTTATAGAATTTCATCCATAATGCTTTTTCCACAAATAATTGATGATCAAGTAAATATCTTAAATAAGAATATTAGAGGTGATATTTATGACAGAAATGGAAATATTCTTGCCACTACAATAAAAAGCATATCAATATCAATAAATCCAACTAAAATAAAAGATAAAAAAAAATTATCAAACGACTTGAGCTCAATTCTAGATTTAGATCAACTTGATTTAGAAAAAAAATTATCAACAAACAAAAAGTTTGTGTGGTTAAAAAGAAATATT
>CACOIH010000023.1 GCA_902627245.1 uncultured Alphaproteobacteria bacterium | reverse complement strand
TTAATATTGATTTCTTTATTATTTATAATTGAGTCCATAATATAAGATGCATATTCATTACTTAATTTGAGTGGTTCATCATTAATAGGTGAAATATCTTTATCTAATTTCTTCCAAGTTTTAATATAGTATTCACACCTATCAATATATTCGTTAATTGGTATTTTATATTTTTCAATAAGATCTTTTCTATCTTTTTTAATAAACCATGGAACATACTCAGCAAAATGTTCGCTTGATTCAGTAACAAAATAACCAAACCGTTTTAAAATCTCATATCTTACTTTCTCATGTAAAATTTTATTTGATTCATGATTAATATTTTTACTACGTGAAGAGATTTTTTTATCTACAATAATATCTTCAGATAATTTTTTAAGTTTTGGATATAAATCAATTAAGTTTCCATCTTTATTTTTTCCAAAATTTAAAAAGAATGCCATATGATTAATACCTGCACAAGTATATTTAATATCTTTAAGATCCTCACCTAGATCTTCTGCTAACATTTCCGCAGTTCCTTGAACAGAATGACAAAGACCTAATGTTTTAATCTGTGGAATGATTTTATTTATAGCTATCATATTTGAACACATTGGGTTTACATATTGTAACCAAAGTGCATTAGGACATATTTCCATAACATCCTTTCCAATATCTAGTAAAATTGGAATTGTTCTAAGACCCCTCATGATACCTCCTATTCCAAGAGTATCGCCTATTGTTTGTTCTACACCATATTCATTAGGAATATCAAAATCTATTTTTGTAGATGGTTTATATCCACCCACTTGTATTGTTGTTTGAATAAAGTCTGCATCTTTAAGTGAATCTCTTCTGTTAGTGTGAAGTGTGATTTTTGGTTTTGCATTTAATTTTATGGCAACAACATCAATTAATTCTTTTGCAATTTTTAATCTTTTATCGTCAATATCCATAAGAGATATATGCATTTGTTTAAATAATGGATTATGTAATAAATCTGAAACTATGTTTTTAGTAAAAACAGCACTGCCAGCACCAATTATAGTTAATTTAATCAATTGATCTCCTCTAAATATATCACAATATTACCTCAATTATATCCTTATTATAACAAATTCTGCAAATAGAAAGATATCTGTGGCACTTATCAAAAGAATAGTTCTTTTTTTTATAACATTAATTTTTATTATAATTCTCCTTGTAGGTGCCACAACTTCATTTGGATATTGAGTTTTGATATAGTATTATATTTTAGTGAAAAATATAATTGAGATTATAAAAATAGACACTGCAGGCAAGGGTATGTATGAAATTACCAATGAAGTAATTGAATGGACTCAAGCAAAAAATTTAACAAAGGGTCAACTCAATCTTTTTATTCAACATACCTCAGCTTCACTTACTATTATGGAAAATGCCAGTCCTGATGTTTTAGAAGACATTAATAATTTCTTTTTGAAATTGGTTCCTGAGGACTCATCTCTTTATAAACATGGTTATGAGGGTGAAGATGATATGCCAGCTCATATCAAATATATGCTAACACAAACTTCACTTACAATCCCTATTATAGATAAAAAGTTAATACTTGGCACTTGGCAAGGTATTTATCTATTTGAACATAGATATCATTCGACAAATCGTAAAATAACTTTAAGTTTTATTGGAGATTAAATATTAATTAAAAAAGGAGTAAAATGTCAGTAGCTAGAATAACAACAATGAATTTAAAATCAAAAGAGGATGCAGATCGCATTGAAGAAACTTATAAAACAAATGCACCAACTGAATTTTCAGAAGCAGAGCAATTATTAGAGGTTAGAGTTGACGATACTACTTTAATGTTTGTTTCATTATATTCAGATGACGCAGCTATGGAAAGAGCTTCTGCTTCTAGATCTAAGAGAATGGATCTTAATAAAGACGTTATTGAAAAAGTTGATGGCAAAACTGGAAATGTGATTTTAAACCATAAAAATTAAGTTTATTTAATTATTGAAGGAGACTAAATATGACTAATGTAATGAAAAAATCTTTTGAAAATGGTGAAATTAAGACACCTGATAAAGCACATTCATCAACTATTCAGCTTGGTAACGTTACAATGAGCAAAACTACCTTACAACCAGGCTGGAGTTGGAGTTCATGTATTAAACCTATTGTTGGTACTGAAAGTTGTCAAGCAGGTCATGTTGGAGTTGTTATTAAAGGTGAAATGAAAGTAAAACATGATGATGGAACAGAAGATAATTTTAAAGCAGGTGATGCTTACTATTTAGCACCAGGACACGATGGGTGGATTGTAAGTGATGATGAATTTGTTTCATATGAATTTTCAAGTGACCAAAAAGATTTTGGACCTTGGAAAAAATCTTAGTTATATAATAGGTTTATTGGACTCATTTTTTTATAAATATTTTATTTGATATATTTACCAGTTAGAATGAATATCTTCTTTAAAATATTTGTTATAAATTTCTTTAATACTATCTTTTATAGAATTTATTTCATTCAGTTCAGATGCTTTAACATTTAGTTTAGCTTGAATCTTATTTTTAGCTCCGGGTATAACAGTTGTTACTTCTGGATGAGATAAAATCCACTTCAATGATAAATCAGTCAATGAAAAACCCTCTGGTTTTATTTTTTTTAATTCTTCTACAGCTTCCAATCCTTTTGAAAAATCGACACCAGAAAAAGTTTCTCCAACATCAAACGCATTTCCATTAATATTGTAATTTCTATGGTCATTTTCAGGAAATGAAGAATTATTATTCATTTTACCAGTAAGTAATCCACTGGCTAGTGGAACTCTAGCAATTATAGCTACATTATTTTTTTTAGCTTCTTGAAAAAATATTTCATTCGGTTTTTGGCGAAATATATTAAATATAATTTGTATACTCTTTACATTAGGGTGATTAATAGCATCTAAAGCCTCAGATACTTTTTCAACACTTACTCCATAATATTTTATCTTGCCCTTTTTAACAATTTCATCCATCATTTCATATGTTTCTGGCTTTCCACATATCTCTGATGGAGGACAATGTAATTGAACTAAATCAATTATATCAACTCCTAAATTGCTAAGAGATCTATCAATAAAACTTTCAATATTTTTTAGATTATATCCATCTGCATTATGTGGGTTTAATCTTCGCCCTGCTTTTGTAGCAACATATATTTGTTCATTAGAATTTTTTAATACCTCACTAATTATTTTTTCACTTCTGCCATCTCCATAGACATCTGCTGTATCAAAAAAATTAATTCCATTGTCAATGGAGGTATAAAGTGCTTCTTTAGCATCTTCTTCTGATACATCACCCCATTCAGATCCAATAGCCCAGCACCCTATTCCAATTTCTGAAACTTTCCATCCTAAATTGCTAAACTCTCTATATTTCATATCACATTAATTTTCTCTTATTGTTTTTTTGTAATGTTCTGTTCTTTCAATAAGTCTTTGATGTCCTTTTATATCAAAATTTTCTTGGGCAATTACATCTTTTTTATAAAAATTATAATTATCTTTTCCTTTAACACACAAAGCACTATCATCTTTGCTTTTTAATTGCTTTAAATCAGGGGTAATGTATTGAAAATTCAATCCTATTCTTCTGTCTTTACTGTTATTTGGTTTTGAGGCGTGGAGTGTTAAACCGTGATGTAATGAAGCCTCTCCAGGCTTTAAAGGGCATAAAACAGCTTTATCTATTTCAACATTATTAACTGTTTGTCCTCGTGACAAAACATTATTTTTATCACTTGTAGATTTATGATCAAAAAAACCTTTCTTATGTGAACCAGGTATCATTTGCATACATCCACTAATTTCATCAGCATTAGATAAAGCTACCCATGCACTTACTTGTTTTTCATTATCATCGAAACCCCAGTAAGTAAGATCCTGGTGCCAACTAACATGAGTTTTAGTCATTGGTTCCTTAATTATGAATGTTGCATTATAAAGTAAAATATTTTGACCAATTAAATCTTCTACAAAGTCTAGTAATATTTTATTTGTTGCAACTTCATAAACCCAACTCATCATAGTATAGGTTTTGGCAAAATAATGAAGTGGTCCTATTTTATTTTCTGCTTCTTCTAAATAATTTCTGTAAATATTTGCCTGTTCTGAACTAAATAAAACTAATGGAGAATAAAAGCCATTTTGTTTGTACTCGTCTTTCATCATTATAAGAAAAATATCTTATTAAAAGACTGAAATTAAATCAAGAATAATGGATAATTAATAATCCAACTAAACTTATAATTATGAGATCAAATATTATTACGGTTTCCATATTTAAATGTGGTACAGATATTTATGGATAGAATACATTTACTAACTAAATATATATTGGTTAATCGGTACCACAAATAAAATACTATTGTATAAATAAGACTAAAATTGAGTTTAAAAGAGGCAATATTATGAAAAAAATAAGTTGGATAACACACCCACAATACGACATTATATTGCCAGAAAATCATAAATTTACAGCGAGCAAATTTTCAGATTTATTCAATGAACTGAAATCAAAAGAATTTTACTCCAATTCAAATATTCTTAAACCTAAAAAAGCTGAGATTGAAGATTTGGAAATTATTCATGATAAAGATTATATTTTAAAAATTAAAAATGGCACACTTTCTGAAAAAGAAATTAGAAGATTAGGATTTATATGGTCAGAGACATTATCGAACAGATCTTTTCTAGCTGTAAATGGGACTTTATTAACCTGCAAGGAAGCATTAAATAATGGTGTTGCTAATCATCTTGCAGGAGGAACACACCATGCACATAAATCATTTGGATCAGGGTACTGTGTTTTCAATGATATTGCATATTCGTCAAAAACTTTGATAAAGGAAAAAATAGTTAATAAAATATTAATTATAGATTTAGATGTACATCAAGGTGATGGAACTGCAGAAATATTAAAAAATGACACAAATATATTTACTTGTTCTATGCACTGTAAAAATAATTTTCCATTTAGAAAAACTAAAAGTGATTTAGATGTTGAATTAGATGATAACTTAAATGATCTAGAATATTTAAATATACTTAAAGATACATTAGATAAATGTTTAAAAATTATTAAGCCAGATATTATAATTTATGATGCAGGAGTTGATGTACATAAAGATGATAATTTAGGTAATTTAAATATTACGTCTGATGGATTACTTGAGAGAGATAGGTATGTATTATCTTATTTTAAAAAAAAATCTATTCCAATATCTACAGTTATAGGTGGAGGCTATTCAAATAATAATTTAGAACTTGCAAAAAGACATAGTGTAATATTTCAAGCTACTCATGAGATTTTTAATTAATCACATTTATTTATTTCAATAATAATTATACTTATTTTATTAAGTATATTTGTACAATAAATATTTTCTAACTTAGTGTAGTGTTTAAAAATTAAATTATTTATATTTGGATCATAATTTTCAAATTCATATTTCAAGTCTATTTTAATAACATTATTTTTATTAAAATAGGGTTTTATTGTAACAGATCCATTTTTGAATTTAGATTTTAAACTGTAAATTTCATCATCATTATTAACTTTAGACATTGATTGTTTTTTATCAAAAAAAACAACACTTTGATTCCATTTGCTTGCATTGTTATCAAAAAGAAAGTCTAAATCAACTTTTGATATTAATTGATCTTGTTCAATTGCAAATAAATTTTGAGTAAAGAATAATATTAGAATAAAAGTTAAAAATCGCATTAAAACTATGTCAATTATAAAGTTATATGATAAATATAGAAATTATCTAACAACTTTCAATCTTGAAATATGGATACAAGAAATAAAGGTCTGCTTTTATCACTTATTGGTGTAATAATTTTAAGTCCGGATAGTTTACTAATTCGTTTAGTAGATCTTGATGATTTTAGTCTTATTTTTTATAGAAGTGCTTTACCAATAGTTACAGTTTTTTTCTTTCTTTTGTACTATTATAAATCTGCAGTCTTTACCTCGTTTATACTAATTGGATTACCAGGTGTAGTTTATGCAATACTTTATGCAATCACACATATTTGTTTTGTATATTCAATTCAACATACAGCAGTTGCTAATACATTAGTTTTAATTGCTGCAGCACCAATTTTCGCTGCTATTTTTTCAGTTTTTATTTTGAAAGAAATACCTAATTTTTTTACATGGATAATTATTTTTATAGCCCTAAGTGGCATGATAATTATTGGATGGGGAAGTTATACCTCAACTGGTATATTTGGGGATATGATGGCTTTGATTGTGGCTGCAGGTATGGGATTTAGTATGGTACTTGTAAGATTTTATAAAAATAAAGATTTAGTTCCAGCGTGTTTATTAGGTTGTGTGATAGCTGCATTTTACGCACTACCATTTAATGTTAATTTTAGTTTAAATAACTCACAAATATTTATTTTATTATTGATGTGTTTAATAATTTTACCAATTCCATTTATGATTTTAACTATTGCACCAAAATATGCACCTGCACATGAAGTTGCATTGATTTTTTTAATGGAAAGTGTCTTGGGTACAACTTGGGTTTGGTTTATTATTAAAGAAACACCTCCTTCAAATACTATTATTGGAGGAATTATTTTACTTATTGCTGTTTCAATTTTTATTTTTAAATCAACAAGAGAAAGTAGTTAGATTTACGTTTTCCTATTTTCTCTAATAAAAATATAAATGCCACTCATAACAATTAATAAAAGCCCTAAATAAATCCATATATCAGGGAGATCATCAAAAAAAACATAACCAACAAGTATGTTAGTTGATATTTCAAAGTAACCTAGAGGTGCTAATTTTGAAGCCTCACCCAATCTAAGTGATAAGATAATAAAAAAATGTCCCAAAGTCCCAATTGAAGCAAGTAAAATAAGAAATAGTACTTGTTGTAAACTTAAGTTTATCCAAACTAAAGGAACTATCATTGAAATTATCAAAAATCCTATTGAGCCAGTAAATATTAAAGTTACAAATGCACTATCAGTAAAAGATAATTTTCTTGTATATAGGATATAGAATGCATATGAAATTCCAGCTAGCAATGCAGATAGTGATGCGAAATTAAGATCAATAAATCCGGGTCTAATTATAATTAATACACCAAAAAAACCTATAAAGACGGCAAGCCATCTATGTATACCAACTTTTTCTTTTAAATAAAAAATTGATAATACAGTAACTATAATTGGAGATACAAATGCTAAAGTTAAAGCTTCTGCTAATGATATAATCGATATGGCGTAAAAGAAAAAAACAGTTGATAAAAATAAAAAAAAACTTCTCCATAACTGAACTGATAAGGATTTTGGAAATTTTAATTCCTTGCGAAAGAAAATAAAAGCTAAAGGTATACTTATTACTAACATAAAAAAATATCTTCCCCATACAACTTGCAAAAAATGAATTTCAGTTGATAAATATTTAGCAATTCCATCCATGAATGGTAAAAGAAGCCAACCACATATATTTAAAATATAGGCTAACATTTTTTACTTAAAAGCAGTTGGATCACATATTTTGCAAACTAAGTTACCTGCTCCTTTTTGAGGGTTGTATGTTTGATAAAAAATATCTTTAGTATTAATGTTATTTTCTAAGAGAAATTTTTCTATTTCCCAATAAACACGTGAACATTTTGAACATCTTGGCGCATGTTTTAAATGCACAGGTTTATATTCTTCAAACCAAGCTTTTTTTACTAAATCAAAATCTTTAGGATTTATATTTTCACATAAATTACTTGGTATATCTATGAAGCATTTAGCACATTGTATTTCAGAATTTACATTTGAATACGGAAGTTGAGTAAATTTCTTTCCTATAGAATGCTTAGCTAAATAATCATTTGAACCACAATTTGGGCATAAATATTGCATATATATTTTTATTTAATCAACAAATGTAGAAGATAGTTTATGTATTGCATACATTCCTGGATCATTTAATTCTTTAGATTTTTCTGCAAACATTCTTGCTCTACCTATCTTACATTCTTTTCCTTTAAATTTATTCAAAGCATTTTCAGTGGCTTGATATATATTTTGTCCATTAATATTGTCGTTATTTAATAATGTATCTGAAATTTCCTTAAGTGAGTCTACAAAAGTTTTATCACCAATATTACTTTTACCTCTAGAACATACTGCATCAATAACAGAATTAATTATTGTAGGCAATTCATCAATATCTAAATTAGTTTTACCTTTTGTTTGTTTAGCAACAGTCATAAATGATATAGCAACAAGTGTTCCAAAACTTGAGCTAGACGCTTTTGTAAAACACTGAGCACAAAGTAAAAATATTTTACTTAAATCATCTTCAAATTTATTTAAATTTTCATTAATTTCCTTTAAGCCTTTAGATATAGTAATACCTAGATCCCCATCTCCTAATTGGCCGTCAATAGAATTGAATTCATCATAATTTTCTTCTGCTATAACAAGTATTTTTTTAAAAAATAATTCTAAAGAGGATTTAGAAATCATTAATACCAAAAGGGGCAATAAGCCTTATCTAAAAGTAATTTTTCTAATTCATCATCTAATTTTAAAATAGAAATTGACATACCAGACATTTCCATTGAAGTTGCATATCTCCCAACAAATGATTTAGAATTAATAATACCTTTATTTTTTAAAATACTATTAAATTTATTGGCAACAATAAATAGCTCTTCATGAGGTGTAGCTCCCAAACTATTTACAAGAATTGAAACTTTATCACCATTTGATAAATTAATATCTCCAAGTAATTTTTCCGATAATTCTTCAGTAATTTCGTCTGCAGATTTAAGCTTACCTCTTCTAATACCTGGCTCACCATGAATACCCATACCAATTTCCATTTCATCATCACCAATCTCAAATGTTGGTTTACCAGCTTGAGGTAAAATAGTTGGAGTTAATGCAATTCCCATGGTTCTAATATTTTCATTTGTTTTTAATGCTACTCTCTTAACTTCATCAAATTCAGCTCCAGTTTCAGCCATTGCACCAGTAATCTTAAATACATATAACATTCCTGTTACACCTCTTCGTTTCTCCTTTTCATCATAAGAAGCACTGGCAACATCATCTGCAACAACAATTGACTCAACTTTGATATCTTCCATTTCAAGCATTTCACTTGCCATATCAAAATTCATTACATCGCCACCATAATTACCATAAATACAAAGAACACCTTTTCCTGAATTAGCTTCTTTAATAGCTGTAGAAATTTCATCTACGGAAGGTGATGCAAATACATTGCCGATTGCACAACTATCTAATAAACCAGTTCCTATATATCCTGTAAATAATGGCAAGTGACCTGAGCCGCCACCACTTACTAGTCCAACTTTGTTATTTGATTTATTTTTTCTCAGTAGAACTTTATTTGTGTCTGAGGAAAATTGATAAATTTCAGGATATGAAACTACTAAACCTTTTATACTTTCATCTACAAAATTATCAGGGTGATTTATTATTTTTTTCATTATTTTTCTCCAAGTAATCTTTAATTATTACGTATAATAAATCAAAAAATAAAGAAATTAAATTCTATAATTTTATATATTTTTGTAATCTAGAACGTTTCTAAATTAATCTTATATTTGTTGCAATTTTATTACAAGTACTATAACTTTTTTATCAATTTAAGGAGGAATAATGAAAAAATTATTTAGAGTAATTGCAACTATTGCTGTACTTTTTGGTTTCTCATCACAATCTTTTGCTGATGGTCACAAACCAACTATAGCCTTAGTTCCTGGATTAACAACAGATGCGTTTTATATTACTATGCATAAAGGTGCTATGGCAGCAGCTGATGCTTTAGGTGTTGAACTTCTATTTCAAGGATCACCTGAATGGAATGCATCACTTCAAATTCCAATATTAAATGCTGTTATAGCAAAAAAACCTGACGCAATATTAATTGCACCAAATGATAAACAACAATTAATTGCACCTTTAAAAGCTGCAGCTGATGCAGGAATTGCTGTTATTTGTGTAGATACATTTATTGATGATGGTGTTTTCCAAGATGGGATGGGAGATGGTGACTTCCCTATTTCATATGTAGCATCTGATAATGTTCTTGGTGGAGTTATGGCAGGTAATGCACTTGCTAATGCTATTGGAAAAAAAGGAACAGTGTATGTTTCTAACGTAAAACCAGGTATATCTACAACAGATCAAAGAGAAGAAGGTTTTAAGGCTGCAATGGCAAACTATCCAGACATAACTGTTTTAGAAACTCAGTTTAATGATGATGACGCTAATAAAGCATCTGCTCAAGTAAATGCAGTTGTAGCAAGAGCGCCTGACTTAGCTGGTATTTTTGGAGCTAATTTATTCTCAGCAATTGGATCTGCTGATGGCGTAAAAGCTATGGGCAAATCTGGAGAAATTAAAGTTGTTGCTTTTGATGCGCCGACAAGAATTGTTGATGACCTTAAAAGTGGTCTAGTTGACATGGCTATTGCACAACATCCTGCTGAAATTGGTTATATGGGTGTAATGGTTGCATTTGGTCATGTAACAGGAAATCCAGTTCCAGTATCTGTTGGAACAGGTTTCACAGTTATGACTGCTGACAATATTGACGATCCAGATATTAGTAAGTACGTTTACTCCGACTAATATTTAATATATTTAAAAGGAGGCTTTAGCCTCCTTTTATTTTTATGATGAACAGTAAAACTCTTAAATTAATTAGTAATTTTTGGAATTGGATATTCCTAATATTTATCTTAACATTTTTAGAAGGATGGGCTCGAATAGTATACGGTTCAACTTTTCTTCTTAATCCTTTTGTAATTCAAAGTGTTTTATTGTTTACTGCTGCGCCTTTACTTATAGGTATAGGACAAACTTTTGTTATAATTTCAGGTGGAATTGACTTGTCAGTTGCTTTTGCAATGGGTCTTGCATCAGTTATATTTGCTACTGTTATAAAGTCATTAGCACCAGAATTAGGGTATATTGCAGTTTTGATTGGATTTGGTGCAACTTGTTTAGTTATGTTGATACCAGGATTTATAAACGGCACATTAATTTCAAGATTAAATGTTCCACCTTTTATTGGAACACTTGGTATGTATGGTGTTGCAAGAGGCACAGGATATTTAACTGCTGATGGCATGACTGTTCCGGTTAATAATGACTTTCTTTTTTACTTAGGTACAGGAAAAATATTTGGCATCCCTATTCCAGTTTTAGTAGCGATCTTTTTTGTAATAATAGCGCATTATATTTTAACTTACACAAAATTCGGACAGTATACTTATGCGCTTGGTGGTAACAGGCAAGCTGCTATTAGAAGTGGAATAAATGTAAAAAGACATATTTTATTACTGTACATGCTTTGTGCATTTTGTGCAGGTATAGCTGGGATGATATATACTGCTAGATTTTCTGCTGGTGCCCCACAGGCAGGAGAACCGTTGATGCTCGATGCTATAGCAGCTGTATTTATTGGAGGTGCAAGTTTTTTTGGTGGTTCAGGAAAAATTATTGGTACCGTGATAGGTGCTTTAATAATTGCTGTAATTCAATTTGGAATTGTGTTTATTGATATCAAGCCATTTTGGCAATTTGTGGTTGTAGGTATAGTAATTATTGTTGCTGTTATAGTTGATCAATCAAAAAATAAATTAAAAGGTGAAAGAACAGATGAATAAAGTTCTAGATGTAAAATCTGTTTCAAAAAGATTTGGCGGGGTTCAAGCCCTTGATGATGTATCAATACACCTTAATGAAGGTGAAGTATTAGCACTAGCTGGTGATAATGGAGCTGGTAAGTCAACTCTTATAAAAGTTGTCTCAGGAGTATATCATCCAGATGACGGGAATATAATTTTTAATAATGAAAATATTCAATTAGATAATCCACGTTTTGCAAGAGAAAAAGGTATTGAAACTATCTATCAAGATTTAGCTTTAGCAGATAATCTTAATGTTGGAGCAAATATTTTCTTAGGGAGAGAACCAATGACAACTAAATTTGGAGTTCCTATAATCAATAGAGAATTCATGTTGTCTGAGTCTAAAAAAGTATTAAAAAATCTTGAAATAAATATTCCAGAGTCATCATTAGAGGAACCTGTTGGCAAATTATCTGGTGGCCAAAGGCAAGCTGTTGCCATAGGACGTGCATTGTATTGGAATGCAAAACTTTTAATTATGGATGAACCTACTGCTGCTCTTGGAGTTCCAGAACAAAGAAATGTAATGGACTTAATTAAAAAATTAAAAGAACAAAAAGTTTCTATTATTTTTATATCTCACAATTTAACCGATATCTTTCAAGCATCTGATAGAATTGTTGTTTTAAGAAGAGGAATTAAAGCTGGTGAAAGAATAATAAGTGAAACAAATAGTGACGAAGTTGTAAAATTAATGGTTCAAGGATAACATAGGAAAAAAATATGAAAATTATAGATACGAAACTTAAAAATATAAGGAGTGGTAATTACAAACCTTCAGATTTTATAATTGCCGATGCAAAAGATGCTGACATGGGCGGTGGTAGAAGAGCACCTGGTTTTATTAGGGAAGAAAATGGAAAATTAACTGAAAAACCAGCTTCTTATGAGTCCTATTTAAATAAAATGAAAGAAATGACTAAATCTCAAATGGTTGATGTTATGTTAATGTCAATGACAAGTGCTGAAAGATTAGTAAATCAAAACATTTTTAATAATAGTCCTGTTACACCTGCAGTAAGATTAAATGATACATCTTGTATATGGGGTCTTCTCAGACATGGTGAATATGACACGCATCAATCAAGACCATTTGCTACAACTCAACTTCGACATGCAAAGAATTTTGTAGATTTAGGCTTATACTCAATGACCTTTAACAAAGATGTTGATAGAGATGTTTATATGCTGAATGAATATAGAAATTTTAGAGATAATGCTGAAAAAATTGGAATGAGACATTTTTTAGAAGTATTTAACTCATCTGTAATTAATTTATCAATTGAAGAAATGGGACAATATGTAAACGATTGCATTCTTAAAACTTTAGCAGGCCAAATTAGTAAAGAGAAACCACTATTTTTAAAAATTGCTTATAACGGTGCAAAAGCAATGGAAGAATTAGCCTCTTATGATCCAGGTAACTTGGTTATAGGAATTTTAGGTGGTGGCAAGGGTACTTCAAGGGATTGCTTTGAGTTATTAAAACAAGCATGTAAGTACGGAGCAAGAGTGGCATTATTTGGAAGAAAAGTAAATTTAAGTGAAAATCAATTATTAATTATAGAAACGATGAGAAATGTAATTGAGAATGACTTAAATTCTGAAGAAGCAGTAAAATTATATCATGATAAACTATTAAAAAATGGAATTAAACCAGATAGAGATATTTCAAAAGATAGCGAATTAACAGATCCAGCATTAAAAATGTAAATGCCAAAAATTGCATTAGCTGGATTTGATATTGGTACGTCTAAAATACGTTGCATACTTTTTAAAAAAAATGGGAAGATTCTATTCAATTCTAGTTTTAAAACACCATTAATTAGTAAAAAAGATGGGTTTTATAATCCTGTAGATGAAATTAATAATATCACTTTAAAAATTTTAAAAAAAACATTTATTTATGCAAAAAATAATAATTATTTAATTAAAGCGATTGCATTTAGCAGTGTTGGCGAAGCTGGTGTACCTATTGACAAAAAACAAAATAAACTATTAGATATTATTCCTTGGTATGATCAAAGAACGAAAGGAATAAGAGATAAATTAATAAATAAAAATAACATAAATAAAATTTATAAAAATACAGGTTTAAACAATGAACATTTCTATAGTGTATATAAATTATTATGGATAAAAAAAAATAAACCAAATACATACAAAAAAATTGATAAATGGCTCCCAGTAAATGACTATATTGCAATGAAGCTTACTGGAAACATATCTACTGACTATAGTCAGGCGATGAGGACTTTATTATTTAACCCAAAAAAACTTAAATGGTCTAATGAAATGTTATCGTTGTTTAATATTAATAAAAAAATTCTACCAAAGTTAGTTAATGCAGGTGAAATTAAGGATAAGCTGTCTGAAGAAGTAAAAAATATTATTAATATAAAATATGATTGCATGGTTATAAATGGTGGACATGATCACTTTGTTGGAATATTTGGACTAGGTGGTTTTAAAAAAAATTCTATAGTCGACTCATTAGGCTCTGCAGAAGCTGTAAATTTAAGCACTAATCATTATATTTCTGATATCTCATTACAAAAATCAAATTTTATTACTGGTGTATTTAAAACTAGGTTTAAAACTTATAATTATGTAGTAGCAAGTATATTGACTTCAGGATTAATTATAGAATGGTTTAAGAAGACATTTAAAATTAAAAATTTTAATGAGTTAAATTATATACTAAAGAAATCTAAACAAAGAAAAAATATCATTTTTTTTCCTCAATTTGAATATTCACATTCGCCCATAAATGCAAGAATAGCTAAGGGCTTTATAGGAGGAATAGATAGGGCAACAAACTTAGGGGATATTTATCAATCTGTTTTAGAGTCACTAAGTTTTGACACTAAAAATGCAATTGATTTTATGCAAAAAAAAACAAAGGTAAGAATCAATAAAATAATTAGCTCAGGTGGAAGTGTTCAAAATAGAGAATGGATGAAAATAAGATCAAATATATTTAATAAAAATATATATATCGATAAAAATTATGAAAATGTGAGTTTTGGATCAGCGCTATTAGCTGGAATTGGAATTGGTCTGTTTAAAAAT
>CACOIH010000022.1 GCA_902627245.1 uncultured Alphaproteobacteria bacterium | reverse complement strand
ATTCAAAAGCATATAATAATCTTGGAACAATATTAATGAAAAAAAAAGATTATGCAAAAGCTTTAGAAAACTTCACTTATGCTTTTGATTTAGATAATCAATTAGTCATTTCTGGAATACAAAAATATTACATTAAGAGAACATTTTGTGATTGGTCTGGATCAGAAGAACTAAAATTTATTTTAAAAAAATCTATAAATGAAGATCAGCAAGTATCACCTTGGTTTTGTTTATCTTTAGAGGATAACGCTAAAAATCATTTTACAAGAGCAAAAAATTTTTCAAAAAAATTTGAATTACTAAATACAAATAATAATAATTATTTTAACAAAAAAATTAAGATAGGATATTATGCTGCTGATTTTCATGGTCATGCAGGTATGACAAATATGTCTGGAATATTTAAAAATCATAATAAAGAAGAATTTGAAATTATTGGATTTTACTATGGTGATATAAAAAAAGATGAAACACACAAACAAATAGTTCAGTATTTTGATAAATTTTTTTATGTGAATGATCTTGATGATACTGAAATTTATAATTTATCGATAAAAAATAAAATAGATATTGCTATTTATAGAGCAGGTCTTACTGTTAACGCAAGAAGCAGTATATTCAGTCATAAGGTTGCCCCTATACAAATAAATTTTCTTGGTTATCCAGGAACCACAGGTCAACAAGGTATAGATTATATAATTAGTGATAGATTTGTTATACCTAAAGAACATCAATTATATTATTCTGAAAAAATAATATTTTTAACAGACTGCTATTATCCGAGAGATAATACTAGAAAAATAAGTGCAAAGAAATTTAGTAGAGAGGATTATAAAATATCTAAAGATTCATTTGTTTTTTGTAGTTTTAATAATTCTTATAAAATTACATTTGAAGAATTTCAAATATGGATGGAAATACTTAAAAAAGTGCCAAATTCAATTCTATTACTTCTAAAGTCCAGAGAAGAAATGGAAACTAACATATTAAAAGAAGTAAGAAACAACAATATTGAAACTAATAGAATAATATTTCTTGATAAAATTAACTTTGAAGATCATTTGGCAAGACACTCTTTGGCTGATTTATTTCTAGATAGTTTTAATTATAACGCACATACAACAGCAGTTGATTCTTTATGGTCAGGCTTGCCAATTTTAACAAAAGTTGGCAAAAGTTTTTCTTCAAGAATTTGTGCAAGCTTATTGAAATTTTTAAAACTTAATGATTTAGTTACATATAATAAAAAAGATTATACTACTCAGGCAATTAAATTAGCTAAAAATAAGGAAGAATATAAAAAAATAAAACAAAAACTTAAGTTTGCTAAAAGCTCAGGAAGATATTTTGATTCAAAAAAATATACGTTTAATCTTGAGAAAGCCTATAGGAAAATTCATCATATGAGAATAAATGAAAATAAATTTGAAAACGTTTATATACAAGATTCTCAATAAAATATTCACAAATATTTTTTTTATGATATGCATACATTTATGGAATTAATAGATACACATCAGCATTTGATGTACCGTGATCAAGTGGGATATAGTTGGGCAAATGAATTCCCACCCATTGATAAAGGGGATTTCACTCTAGAAGATTATAAACGCCTCACTAGTGATTTTGATATCAAGGGTACTTTATTTATGGAAACAGGAGTAGATGATACTGATTATAAAAAAGAAGCAAAATTTGTAAAATCGATTATGGATCAGCCTGATAGTAATATTAAAGGTTTGATTGTTTCAATAAGACCCGAAGAGGAAAATGGTTTTGATGAATGGCTAGAAGAAACTCTCGCAATGAATGTAGTAGGATACAGAAGAATATGCCACGTAATGCCCGATGAACTCTCTCAAACAACAACATTTAGAAATAATGTAAAAAAAATTGGTGTGGCTGGAAAACCTTTTGATCTTTGTTATTTGCCAACTCAACTAAAAATTGCAACAGATTTTGCAAAAGAGTGTGATCAAATGAATTTAATATTAAATCATTGTGGCGTTCCACCAATAGCATCAGGTCAGATCGATGAATGGGGTAATGATATAAAGAAACTATCAGAATTATCTAATGTAACATGTAAGTTATCAGGTTTAATGGCCTATTGTGCACCAGGTACATCTTCTTATGAAACTATAAAACCTTATGTCGATCATGCTTTAGAATGCTTTGGTCCAGAAAGAATGGTTTGGGGAAGTGATTATCCAGTTGTTAATGCTGCAAAAGGAATTCAAGAGTGGATTAAAGTTACACATACCATATTAGATAATCTTTCAGATGACGAGGCAAAAAAAATAGCAAGTTCTAATGCTGAAAGAATATATAAAGTTTAATGTTTTAAAGCACCCATAGTCATCCCAGCAATAAACCATCTTTGAAAAACAGCAAAAATTACCATTACTGGTATAATTGTTATCATTACTGAAGCACTATATGTTCCAATATTAACCTGATATCTACTTGTTCCAATTTTTGCCAATCCGACAGGAACTGTATGGATGGTTGCGTCTTGCATAAAAATCATTGCATAAATAAATTCATTCCAAGTATCTAAAAATAATAGAATAACACATGTTGCAATAGCAGGTTTTGCAAGGGGTAATAAAACTTTTATTAATAGTTGAAAATCTGAAGCACCATCAACAGTGCCTGCTTCAGTTAATTCATAAGGTATTTGTTCATAAAACATTCGAAGAATTAATATTCCAATAGGTATCAAAAATCCTGCATAAGCAAGTATAACAGCTTGATAGGTATTTATAATGCCAAGGTAAATTAAAATATAAAAAAGTGGTATTAATAAAACTTGAGCAGGCATTGCGACGCTGGCAATCATAACATTATAAAGACTTTCTTTCATTGGAAAACGAAGGTGACTAAAAGCAAACGCTGCAAATATTGACATGGTGATGATTAATGTAACTGATAAAGAAGTCACAACTGCACTGTTCAAAAACATTCTAGGAAAAGAAACTTTTAATTTTTGTTCAGCATTTACAAATGCATCAATATAATTTTCAAATGAAAATTCGTAAGGTATTAAAAAATATCTAGCACTGTAAACCGTTTCAGGAGACCTAACAGAAAGTGATAAGGTGTAAAGGAGTGGGAAAATAATTATAATAATGAAAAATAAAACAACAATCCTTGTGATTATGTAAAAAATAGGGCTTCTTTTAAAGCTAGCTCCATAGTTATTTAATTTGGGTTGCTCCATTTTAATTTTGTTCCAATCTTTTGCTTATAATTATTCTCGCGACAGCTATTGTTAAAATACAAGCAAATATAACAAAAGCTACTGAAGCTCCAACTCCCATTTTGTTAGGGCCCCCAGCTGCAAATGAATAATAATACAGATATGAAGCTAATACCTCGGAATAATGAGCTGGCCCACCCCTGGTTAAAACATAAACTATATCAAATGCTCTAAAACCACCTATTAAATTTAATATCATATTTAATATTGTAGTTGGCCAAAGCAAAGGAATTACTATTGAAAATATTTTTTGTGACCAATTTGCACCATCAATATCTGACGCTTCTAATAATTCAATATTCATACTTTGCAGACCTGCATAATAGATAACTAAATTATAACCAATCCATTGCCATGTATTAACCATAATGATCAACCACATCACAAGACTAATTGAAGATAGCCATGAGTAATCTAGCCCTAAAATTGAATTAAGAACACCATCTTGTTCTAATATTTTTTTCCAAACTAATCCAACTGATACAGGTGCCAAAACACACGGAAAAAAAATTATTGATCTAACTAATACTGAAAATTTAAAATTACCGAAAAAAATAAATATAGATAAAATTAAGGCAATTCCAGTTTGAATAAAAACAGCTCCAAAAACAAAAAGAAAAGTATTTTTTAACGCAATCCAAAAATATTTATCCTCATATATTTTAATAAAATTATCAAACCCAACAAATTTTTTAAATAAATTAGTTTCAAAACCAGTAAAATCAAAAAAGCTAAGTATTAAAGAAGTTAAACCTGGAATAACATTAAAAGTTAAGAATATAAATACTGCAGGCAGTAGATATAATAATGTTTTAAATTGGAAAGTTTTGTAAATCATTAAAAATGTAAGATTAGGGGTAAAAAACCCCTAATCTATTAAATTTTTTTAGCCACTATAGCCAGTGACATCATTCATTTTTTCAACAATGTCATCAACTGATGTTACGCCTAAAAACATTTCCATAATTCCATCATATAAATGTTTCATTGGCTCGGCCTGAGAGTAGTAAATATTGGTATTTCTACCTTCAGTAGCTAGCATCTTAATACCATCATTAAATAATAAGTTTGGTGATGCAGCTAAAGCATCCATATCAACTGCAGCTAGGTTAGCTGGAATCTGTCCATAACTTGCAAAAGTCATTGAAG
The DNA here is from genome assembly GCA_902627245.1 of uncultured Alphaproteobacteria bacterium. Lineage (GTDB taxonomy): Bacteria > Pseudomonadota > Alphaproteobacteria > HIMB59 > CACPNW01. The sequence continues at coordinate 11,495 of CACOIH010000022.1, read as the reverse complement.
CTTTTGGACTGTTTGTTAACTTAACAAATTCCATAGCTAAATCTTTGTTTGGAGAATTAGCATTTATACCTAAATTAGTTCCAGTTGCTTTATTGTAAGTCATTGGAGAGTCTTTGGATAATTTAGGATAAGACATCATAGTAATACCTAAGCTATCAGGAGTGTTGTAATCTGCAGGAGCTGAAGAAATAAACCAGTCACCATTACAGTAAATTCCTACACCTTCTCTGTCCAGCCATTTACCCCATGCTTGAACTTGGTAATCCATGCTCATAGAGTCTTTTCTCCAAACACCATTGTCATTCAATGTTTTGTAAGCATTAAGAGCGTCTCTGAACATTGGTTGATCCCAAGAAATCTTTCCATCAAGAGCCATACCAAGTGAATCTTCTGGGTAATTATCATTACCTTGGTTTACAAAGTTTGCAAAACCATCAAAAACACACCATGCTTCAACAGGTCCAAACATTAAACCGTCTAAACCTTTTTCTTTAGCAGCTTTACCAATAGCAACCCATTCATCAACTGTGTATGAATCACCAAAAGCAGGTAACTTAAAACCTAGATCCTCAATCATATCATTGTAAACCCAAATTTCTTCAGTAAACGCATCTTGTGGAGCAAGATATAAATTACCATTTCTGCTTAACTCAGGTATGTTGATGTTGCTACCAAGCCAGCTCTTCCATTCATCATCTGCCTCAGCTGTTATATTGACAAGGTGACCAGCACCCATAACTTCGTCAACATCTGGACCAGGATAAACCGCAAAAACATCTGGTCCTTGACCAGAAGACAATGCGGGTTTTAAATACTCGTTATATGTTGAGACAGTATATTGAGTGTATTCAACCTTGACACCAGGATTAGCAGCTTCAAATTCTTTTATGAAATCTGCATAAGCATTAGTAATTCCACCAACTCCTGATTGCCAGTCAACAACAGTAATTACTGTTTCAGCTTTCGCACTAATCGAAAAGAAAGCACTAACAATAAGAGCCAAAGTAAATTTAAATAGTTTATTCATCATTATTCCTCCTATAACTAGAAAACTTATCACAAAGGCTAAATAATTAAATACATTTATTTGGCAGAAATCCCTAATTTTCTGTTTTAATTTTGTGGCTCAATGTGATAATTCCAGTGTTCCTATTATGGATAAAAGATATAAAATTTCCGATATAAAAGTCTCTATAGTTAAAACACAAAGTGCTGGTGCAGACTACACGGATCATGCTGCAGGTCATTGGATAAACGATACTATTATTGCAAATCCAATGTCAATTTATAATACTTTCCAGGAGTCAAGATCTTCATGGGGTATGGATGTATTAAAAGGTATTTTTATAGAAGTTTCAACTGAAGGAGGTCACCAAGGTTACGCAACAGCTTATGGGGGATACATTTCAAGTTGGATTATAAAGAATCATTTAAACCGTTTCTTAATAGGAGCAGATGCAAGAGATTTAAATCTTCTTTACGATCAAATGTATAGAGCTGCAATTCCTTATTCAGGACAAAATGGAGTTGTTATCAACACAATTGCTGGAATTGATTTAGCATTATGGGATCTCATAGGGAAAGTAAGACAAGAACCAGTTTATAAAATGATAGGTGGCAAAGTAAGAGATAAACTCCAAACGTATGTTACTGGTCCTGAAGCTAAACTTGCACAAGATTGGGGACATGTAGGCTCTAAAATTCCACTGCCTTATGGTCCTGGTGATGGAATTAAAGGACTTAAAAAAAATCAAGAGTACATAATGGAAACAAGAAAACAAGTTGGAGACGACTATAGGTTAATGATTGATTGTTATATGTCACTTGATGTTCCTTATGCTATTGATCTTGCAAATGCAGTAAGAGAAGCAAATTTGTTTTGGATAGAGGAAGCACTCCCTCCTCATGATCTTGAAAGTCATAAAATAATTAAAGAGGCATGTCCTTGGCAAAAATGGACTACAGGTGAGCATACAAATTCACGTTATGGATTTAGAAATATAATAAGAGATCGATCTGTAGATATTCTGCAGCCAGATCTTACTCTTTGTGGCATGACTGAAACGTTAAGAATTGCAGCAATGGCTTCTGCGTATGATATGATCGTAATTCCTCATTGTAGTGGAGTTTACGCTTACAACTTTGGTATAAGTTCGACTTTAACTCCTTTTAATGAGTTTATAAATCTTCATCCAAAAGCTACGGAGATAGTTCCTATATTTGGTAAGATGTTTACCAATGAGCCTGTGCCTGTAAATGGTGAAGTAACATTAACAGATTTACCAGGCTTTGGGGCTGAACTTAATACTGAAGTCGAGTTAGAGGAAATATAATTTAAATTTTTATTTCTTTGACAATTATTATATTTGAAATGAAAAAATTACTATTAATTATAGTTTTATTTATTCCAAGTGTTGTATTGTCAGACGGTTCTCCTTTATTAATCAATAAAGCTATAGTTTGTACAGAAGGAAATAGTAATTTTAAATCTATGTATGGTTTTAAATTTATTGATGATGACTCAGTTCAAATATTGATTAAGAATTCAGATACAGTAGATGTCCTTACTGACAATATTTTAAAATATAATACAACTAAAGAAATTATTTATATTATAGGCTTAGACAATAATAAAATGATAAATTATGGATTTAATATTTTTAGAAACAACTTAAATGTTTGGGCTTTTAATGTTACAGCATTAGAGCCATTTTTTGATGGTAGTCAATGTGAGGTATTTGATAATACGCCTAGTGAATTTAAATCTTTTTTTAAGTCTATTTTTAGAGGTGATATAAAATCTTCATCAAAAATTAATAAAATTTAAATTAAATTTTATGAACAATTATAGTTTACAGGCCTTATGAATTGTTTTTTTAAATTTGCTTTAAGGTCTTTTAGGTAAATTTTAAAATATAAACCATTTCTTATATTTTCATCAGATAGAGTCTTATTGTATCCTTTCCGTCCTATTTCAATAAACTCAAAATTATTATTTTTTTGAACTAATTCAAAATCATCAACAACACTCTTATTATTCCAAATATAATCAATTAAATTATTTGTTTCTGAATTATAAATTACTTTTATTAATTTAGGCGCAGACATTTCAAGAGGAGAGATATTTTTGATATTTGTAGTTAAATTAATATTACAATTATAATTTCTTATCTCATTAGAATAACAATAATTTGAAATTAAAAAAAAGAAAATTAATACGAAACTTAATTTAGTTTTCATTATTATAATTTTTTTGCTGTTGAAACTAAAATCTTAATTTTATTTCTTACAATATCTATTGGAACATGACCAAAACCACATTCACTTGTTAGTAATATTTTTTCTTTAGGAAAATATTCCAGTGCAGGTTTAATAGCATTAATAATATCCTCTTCAGTTTCAGTACTATCAATTCTTTGATCAATAACACCCAATGAAATTTTCCCATTAAATTTCCATTCTTTAAAAACATCCAACATGTTATAATGTAAACTACAGTGCTCTAAATGTATTTCATCAACCTTTAAGATTTTGAATGCTTCAATCATATTGGTATATTTTCCAAAAAAACCTCTTTTACGATGTGCATTACCTCCGCAAACGTGAAGGTTAAAATTTACATTAGGAAATTTTTCAATAATTCCATTTAGTATTTCTGCAGCCCATTTTGTTTCTCCTACATTTTCTGTCCAAACAGGTTCATCAAATTGTATATAGTCACATCCTTCATCTACAACTTCTTCTAGTTCAGCAGTTAATGCTTTTGCATAAGCTTTTGCTAGAGCAATATCATCTGGATACAGATCAGGTCTCTCGTTAACACTAAATCTTGCTAACATATGAGGACCGGTTATTGTTTGTTTAACTCTTATATTTGATGGAGTATTATCTCTAGCTATCCGCCATTTTTTTGCTAATCCAGTCTTAAGGTTTCTAATTTCATCTTTTACTACAGCACATTCAATCCCAAAACCTTTTGTTCCATGAGTCTTACTTAAATCAACTCCTTTCATCGATCCACCAAGTGTAAAATCTTTACGAATTTTATTTACTGCATCTACACCATCCAATCGTAATTGATAAAACCAATACATATTTTCACGGTATCCTTCACCATCAGTAATAATATCTAATCCAAGATCTGATTGTTCTTTAACTGCCCATTTTATCATTTCAAAAGATTCATCTTCTGAAACACTTGATTTTCTCAGTGTATCTTTTTGAACTTCTTTTCTTGGATAACTACCTGTTACTGTTGTAGTGTAAGTCATATCAATTACCGTCCCTAACATCTTCTATAAGACATTTAACTCCTTCTTCAAAAGGTCTTGGATTAAAATCTATTTCTTTTCTTATACGTTCATCATTTTGATCATCAATTAAGGGTGTAGATTTAATATTTTCATCAAAATGTATTTCAGCTTCTGGAATAATTTTTTTAACGGTTTCCTCCAATTGATAACCATCTAGAGTTTGAGCACCTGTGTTAAAACAAGAATAATTTAAAGTTTCTTTTAAAGCTAAACGAACTAATTGTTCTGCACAATCATCTACATAAATCCAGTTGTCTCTATTTTTTTTTGAGAATGGTAAGTGGGCTGGTTGGCCTAAAGCAGGTTTGGCAGCAAAATCCTCTGCCCAATTAATAGCTGTATTTTGCCTACCATAACCAAAAACAACTGAGGGTCTTGTATAAGCTATGCTACAACCATGCTTCTTAATATATTTTTCAGCCATGAATTCATTCAAGAGTTTCATTACGCCATATGTATAAAAATGATTATTAATACCGGAATAATCTTCCTCACTTACTGCTCTGTTTCCAAAATATTCTTGATGTGCACCATATACAGTTTCACTACTTGCAAATACTAGTCTTCTAATTTTATATTTTACAACCATCTCGAACATGGAAGTAGTACCAACAATATTTATTTTACTTGCAAGTAATGGGTTTTCTTCACATATGGTTCCAATTCCATATGCTAAATTAATTACCGAATCAATTTTGTTATTTTGAAAAATATTTTCAATTTGTTTGTGATCTGTAATATCTAATTTTTGATAATTAACTTTATCTTTATTTTTTCCAATTTTTAAAATATTATTTTCAAGCTTATCTCTATTTTTTTCAATATTAAGATCTGTTACTAAAACATCAATATCTCTTTTAAGTAACTGCACTACAACTTTAGAACCAATAAATCCTAAACCACCTGTAACTAAAATTGTCATTTGAGTTTGATCTCATCATTGTTTGTGGAGATCATAGTATTTATCTTTTCTTTGTATTGAAACTTTTTAGATAAAACATCTTTGAAGAGCACGCCTAAGCCATTACTATTAGGTTTTGGAGTAAACCCATTAATAATTTCTATTTTTTTATTTTCAAATAATTCTTTATTTATAGGATGTTCCATAAAACAGTATTCTGTGAAAGCTACATTAGGTACTGTAAGTCCAAGGTGAATTCCGGCCATAATACTAATAGCACTACCCCAAGAATGAATGGCAACTGGTTTATTATGAATGTATGCTAAATCACATATTCTTCTACCTTCAATAAAGCCAGAGGTTGCTATATCGAATTGAAGTATATCAAATACATCTTCTTCTAAATATTTTTTAAAAGCTCTTGCTGTAGGTATACTTTCTGCTCCAGCAATATTAAGAGTTGAATATTTTTTTATTTCTTTATATCCATTTAAGTTTTCAACTCTACATGGTTCTTCAAGAAAAACAATTTCCTCTTTTTCTAATTTTTTCGCTAAATTAACTGAGACTTTAGTTGCCCAGGGATTTGCAGAAGAACCTTGAACGGCATCAACTATAAGTTGCATTCTATTTTTAAATTTTTTATTGAATGATTTAACTAAATCACTGACTGTATCAGGATCTATCACACGCATCTTATATACTCTAAATCCAAGTGAGTACGCTCTATTTGCATCTTCTAAAAGTTGCTTACTATTGTCAAACAATCCGTTGCTAGCATAAATTCTAATTTTTTCTTTTTGCAAACCTCCTAAAAGTTTATAAACTGGGATTTTCATTCTCTTTCCAAGTAAGTCATACATAGCAATGTTAATGCCGCCCATAACCCCTATTCCTATTCCTTCACGATTCCAAAATACGCTAGAGCCATACATTTTTTCCCATGCTTGATTTATATTTTCAGAATTTGTATTCTTAAGCAGATCGCTGAAGTGTTTTATTAATCCTATAATTGGTTCATAAGTGAATTGACCATGTGTAATTTCTCCTAAACCATAATTATTATTACTGTCTGTCAATTTCACAACAGGCACAATCATGTTTTCAACTACACCTGCACTATATTTATAATTTAATTTTTTAGGAAAAGGATATTCCAAGAAAAATACTTCAATTTTTTTTATGCTGGACATATTTTTTTTATTTATTCCATGTAAAAAATTTCATCCATCATTACCCATGAATTGTTTTCTTCATTATTTGGAAATGGGTTGAAACAATCTATCATTAATTTTGTCCATTTATCTACAATTGGAATTTTTTGCATTTCTTCCATGTCTTTATTAAAATTATCTCCATCATACTCAAGATAACCAAACATAAAATCTTCTTTTAAATAAATACTATAATTTTTAATCTTAATTTTTTTTAATTCACTCAAAACTTCAGGCCATACATCAGCATGATTACTTATATAAAAGTCTCTTTTTTCCTCTTTCAATCTTACAGCCATAGCATATCTTTCAGTCATATATTCCTCATCAATTAAATTAATTATCAATTAAATAAATTTAATGTTTAATAATAAATCAACTCAAATTTATAGTTTTTATATTTTTTTTTGTATTAGAATTTAATATTATAAGCAAAAAAACATCACAATTTCTCTTTTAAAAATCTTGTTAGTGTGTAGTATTAATCCATAAATTGGAGGAAATATGAAATTTTTAAAAAATTTTTTAGTTGTTTTTTCATTATTAACTCTTCCATTTAGTGCCTTTGCAGTTGATGAAAATTTTCCAAATGACAAAGTAGCTATATGGGGAGATTTTAGTGGAATCACACTAGATGTTAAACTTATAGGTGGTGCACCTTACGATCCGCTTTATGAGGTAATGATTCCTATATGGGAAGCAAAAACTGGAGGTAAAGTTTCTATACTATCAAAGAAAAGTCACTTTGAATTAGATAAAGAAATTAAACAAGATATTGCAGCAGGCAATATAAGTTATTGTGTAGTTTCAAATCACACAAGTTTTGCAACACAATATGGAGATATTTATAGAGATCTTAATGGTATTGTGCCTAAAGATTTTCTAGCTGAGTTTGTTCCACTTGTATTAGATCACTCAACTGTTGATGGTAGATTAGTTCAGTTACCTCAACACAGTGATGTTAGTAATCTTTGGTATATTAAAAGTATATATGAAGATGAGGACAATAAAAAAAGATTTAAAGCTGAATATGGTTATGATTTAGCTCCTCCAGAAACTTTAGAGCAATGGAAGGAACAAGCTATCTTTTGGTCAGATCCTCCAAATTTCTATGGTACACAGTATGTAGGAAAAGAAGAGGCAATCACAGGCCGTTTCTATGAGCTTGTAATTGCTGAAGGTGGAGCATTATTTGATGAAGGTATGAGACCTGTATTTAACGATGAAGCAGGTCAAAGAGCTCTTCAATGGTTCGTTGATCTTTACAATGCTCAAGCAGTCCCTGCTGGTGTTCTTAATTACCTTTGGGATGAAACTGGTTTAGGATTCGCCAGTGGAACTGTTGCGCTTAACCTTGATTGGGGAGGATGGGGTGCTTACTTTAATAGTGCTGACTCCAAAATTGGAGGAGATGTAGGACTTGTTAGATTCCCTATGGGCTCAGGCGGAAAAAGAGGCGGCTGGTCTGGATCTCACACTTACTCTATTTTAAATGGTTGCCCTGAAGAAAATCTTGAAGCAGCAGCTTCTTTGATTTGGATTTTAACAAATCATGAAGCTCAAATGCATGAAGCGAGAGGTGGTAAACTTCCTACAATGACTAGAGTATGGAAGGATATTGCTTCAGAAATGGATGCAGAGGGAAATGCTTTTATGAGTGATTTATTCTCAACCTTTTCTGCTTCAATGGCGGAAGATGCATTTACTCCACCATTAATTCCAGAATGGATTCCTTTTTCAAATATAATATTTCCTGAATTGCAAGCTGCAATTGTTGGAGATAAATCTGTAAAGGAAGCGTTGGACGCTGCAGCTAAAGAGACTGATTATTTAATGCAAGACGCTGGTTATTACTAAGCATTTGCAAGACTACTCCTTATTAATTTAAGGAGTAGTCAGTTTTTTATTACAAGAATACTTTAGATTATGAATGATCAAGAATTAAAAATCAAAAATTTTAGTCAAACTTGGCCTAAGCCATCAAAGAATAATCCTATTGTAATAATAGGTACTGGAGGCATTGTTAAAGATGCACATTTACCAGCATATAAAAAGGCTGGGTTTGAAGTAATTGGATTATATGATGTCGATAAACAAAAAGCTGTTGAACTTGCAAAAGATTTTAATATCAAAAAAGTTTATGAATCTTTAGATGAAGCTTTTGAAAATTCAAATTGTATTTTTGATTTAGCATTGCCACCCGCTATCTTGTTAGAGGTTGTAGAAAAGCTTCCCGAAAATATTTTTGCAATATTTCAAAAACCATTAGGAAGATCTCTTGAAGAAGGAAACAAAATTAGGAAAATTTGCCATCAAAAAAATATAAAAGCTTGTATGAATTTTCAATTAAGATTTAGTCCAATTATGCTCCCAGTTTATGAGGCAATTAGACAAAATTTATTAGGAGATTTAGTTGAGCTTGAAGTACATGTAAATGTGCATACACCTTGGGAGTTATGGCCATTCTTGAAAACTTTGGATCGTGTTGAAGTTCCATTACATTCAATTCATTATATTGATTGGATACGATCTGTTTTAGGAAATCCTAAGAGTCTATATTGTCAATCTGTAAAACATCCAAAAGTTAGTGAATTAGCTGATTGCAGAACAAGTGCAATTTTTAATTATGGTGACCAAATTAGATGCTGCATGACAATAAATCATTGCCATTCTTTTGGAAGAAAAAACCAAGATGCATACATTAGATTAGAGGGAACAAAAGGTGCAGCAAAAATGACTTTGGGTTTGTTACTTGATTATCCAAATGGAGAGCCAGAGGAGCTAGAAATTAAAACTGAAAATACTGATTGGATTAAATTTGATATTAATGGAAAATGGTTTCCTGATGCTTTCATTGGAGTAATGTCTAATATGCAAAGATTTAAAAATGGAGAAGACAACAAACTAATTACATCTATAGATGATTCCATTGATACTATGGCAGTTGTTGATTCATGTGGAATATCCAGTGAGTCCGGAGGATTAAAGGTAGATTACGCTGAATAAATGAGTAGGAAATTTTTTAGCGGTCCATTTATATTAATTTTACCATCTATTTTAGCAATAGGTTTTGTAATTATTATACCTTTAATATTTTCTTTTTATACTAGTTTTACTTCATACAAACTTACAAGACCTGACAGTCTTTTTAATTTTGTAGGATTACGTAATTATGAAAGATTAATAGATAATACTAAGTTTTGGTATGCTTTTGGACGAACAATTTTATTTTTAGCAGTTGTTTTAAACTTAGAATTATTGTTTGGTCTAGGAATTGCTCTATTAATAAACAAAATTACATGGGGTCAAAGAACATTAAGAACTATAATGATGTTTCCAATGATGTTTTCACCAATCCTAGTAGGATTTCAGTGGAAATATATATTCAATGATAACATTGGATTATTAAATAACTTTTTGTATTTATTCGGTTATGAGTCAGCAATTCCTTGGTTAATTGATAAATATCTTGCCATGGGATCAATTATGGTTGCAGAAATATGGGCAAACACCTCTATTTTTGCAATTCTTCTATTAGCAGGATTATTAGGTATACCAAGGGATCCAATTGAAGCGGCAAGGGTTGATGGCTGTAACAGTTGGCAGGTTTTTAAAAATATTACACTTCCATTTTTAATGCCATTTATATTTATTGCACTCACAATTAGATCTTTAGATGTAGGAAGAGCTTATGATATTGTTCATATAATGACTGGTGGCGGACCAGCAATGCGAACAGAGTTGATCTGGACAATGATTGCTAGAATAGGTTACAAAGATGCTAATATGGGTTTTGCTAATGCAATGTCTTATGTTTCAATTATTTTATCCATTGCATTTACATATTATTTTTTCACTAAACTTGTTGCTGCAAGAAGAGATTTAGGACAACAATAATGAAACAGATAAAAAAATTTGCTTTTTGGTTATTAGTTCTTTTTCTCTTAATACTCATTTGTTTACCAGGCATATGGATATTTGTTAGTGCGTTTCGTCCTAACCCTGAAATATTATCAAAACCAGCAAATTGGATACCGGATAGATGGACAATTCATCAATTTACACAAATGTTTAGTATTAATGGATACGTGTCTGTCCCAGCATTTAAATATTTAATGAATTCAGTAATAATTTCTTCTGTTAGCACATTAATAGCAATTACAATTGGGATGATGGGTGGCTATGCTTTTGCAAGATTTAATTTTAGAGGTAAAAATTCAATTTTCTTAAGCTTAATGCTTGCAAGAGCAGTACCTGGAATTTCATTGAGTTTACCCCTATTCATACTATTTGCTAAACTTGGTATTATTAATACCTCATTTGGAGTAATTCTCGTTTATGTAGCAATGAATGTTCCATTTACTATTTGGTTGACTGATGGATTTTTTAGGCAAATACCAAAAGAAATGTCAGAAGTTGCAAGAACAGATGGATGTACAAGATTGCAAGCCTTTTGGAATGTTGAATTACCATTAGCAGGGCCTGGAATAGGTGCGGCAGCAATATTCGCTTTTTTATTATCATGGAATGAATATGCTTTAGCATCAATTATAACTCGAACCGTTCATTCAAAAACTTTACCAATTGGGATGATGGATTATCTAGATGAATTTACAATAAATTGGGCAGGTATGTGTGCTATAGCAGTTGTAATGATAATTCCTGCATTAATTCTTACATTCATTGTTCAAAAACATTTAGTTTCTGGTTTAACATTCGGAGGAGTAAAAGGTTAAAATGGCAGAAGTAAAACTAAAAAATATAACAAAAAAATATGGTGATGTAACAGCTGTACAAAATATGAGCTTGGATATTCCACATAATGAATTTCTTGTTTTAGTTGGCCCTTCAGGATGTGGAAAATCTACAACTTTAAGAATGATAGCTGGTTTAGAGGAAATTAGTGGAGGAGAAATTTATATTGGAGATCAAGTTGTTAATGAAAAAGATCCAAAAGACAGAAACATATCAATGGTTTTTCAAAACTATGCCTTATATCCACACATGACGGTCGAAGAAAATTTAGGATTCAGTCTAAAAATAGCAAAGGAAGACAAAGAAGAAATT
>CACOIH010000021.1 GCA_902627245.1 uncultured Alphaproteobacteria bacterium | reverse complement strand
TGAGAGAACAAATGCAATATGAAATTAAACATATTCACGATAGGATTGGAATAACAGTCGTTTATGTTACACATGATCAAAGTGAAGCACTTACAATGTCGAACAGGATAGCAGTATTTAATGACGGAGTAGTTCAACAATTATCAACTCCTGATATATTATATGAAAAGCCAGAAAATTCTTTTGTAGCAAAATTTATTGGCGAGAATAATACTCTTAATGGAGTCGTAAAAGAAGTGAATGGCAACACTTGCACTGTAGATTTAGATAATGGTCATGGAACTGTTAAGGCATTAAAAGTTAATGTGAATGGTGTTGGTGATAAAACTCAACTCTCAATAAGGCCTGAAAGAGTTACAATTGATAGCACTAATCCAGATGCTAATAATTTTCAGGGAAAAATTGAAGAATTGATATACCTTGGCGATCATATAAGAGCTAGGCTTGATGTATGTGGCGACAACGAATTTATTGTCAAAGTACCTAATGAAGGTAGTTTTAGTCATAAAGAAGGAGATGTGCTAAATTTAAGCTGGAATCCTGATGATGTTAGAGCATTAGACATTTAATACTATCTAAATGCTACAATATTAGCCAATTTTTTTTATTTTTTGCCCTTTTTTTTCATCTTTCAACATGTTATTACGAAACCATTACAGACATAATCTTAAGATTAGTTAACTAAAAAATAGGAGGATATATATGTCTAAATTTTTAAAAGCCTTCTTATTCGCATCTGTCATTCTTGCGCCTTTTGCAGCTAGTGCTGTAACAGTTGCATCGTGGGGTGGTGCTTATACAGAAAGTCAACAAAAAGCATATGCTGACACATATTCTGATCCTAGCTCAATTGTATTCGAAAACTACAACGGAGGTTTAGGAGAAGTAAGAGCTCAAGTAGAAAGTGGAAGTGTAACTTGGGACTTAGTTGATGTATTACCTGGTGATGCAATCACTGGTTGTGACGAAGGTCTTTTCGAAGACATTTCAGCTGAAATTGCAGCTAATGCTGCTCCAGGACCTGACGGTGAGTCAATGGCAGAAGATATGGAAAACAACGGACTTGAGTATCACTCAGGTTGGGATTGTTGTGTTCCACAAATTTTCTGGACTTATGTTGTATTCTATGATCCAGATGCATTTCCTGGTGAAAAACCATCAAGCATGGCTGACTTCTTTGACGTGGAAAAATTCCCTGGAAAAAGAGGTATTCACACATGGGCAACTGGTATAATTGAAAAAGCTATGGTAGCAGATGGTGTTGAGCCAAATGCAGTTCCAACAGTATTAGAAAAACAAACTGGTGCACTTGATAGAGCTTTTGCAAAACTAGATACTATTAAAGATCATGTAGTATTTTGGTCAGCGGGTTCTAAACCACTAGAATTAGTAAAAAGTGGTGAGGTTGTAATGGCTATTGCTTATAACGGTCGTGTAGGTGCAGCTAATTTAGCAGAAGGTGAAAACTTTGAATATATTTGGGAAGGACAAGTTCTTGACCAAGAATATTTATGTTTAATGAGCGGAGCTCCTAACAGAGATGCTGCACTTGATTTCATGTGGCATGCATCAACTCCAGAAGCACAAGCTGAGCAAGCTAAGTATATTACTTATGGACCAATGAGAGCATCTGGTATTCCAATCATTGTAAACAATGAGCCATGGGGACCAGGTGGAGTAGATATTATGCCTCATATGCCTAACACGCCAGAACGTTTAGCAGTTTCAATCGTGAGTGATCCACAGTGGTGGTCAGATAACGGAGCAGAAATTAATGAACGTTATGCAGCTTGGATGGGTAACTAAGCTTGATATACTAACGACAATAATTTAATTTAAAGGCGAGATTTATCTCGCCTTTTTAATTTAGGAGGTTCTTATTTCTACTACAGAATTACTTACTACAGACGGAGTTCCACTTAAGCAAAGTCTAAAAAAGGCTGAACGTAGGAATAAGATCAGAGCCTTCCTATTAGTGTTTCCTCTATTACTTTTTATTATAGTCACATTTGTTTTGCCCATTGGGGACATGTTACTTAGAAGTGTCGATGATAGTCAGATAAATACTGTCTTCCCAAATACATTTGAAGAATACAAAAAATGGGACAAGGAAAAAGACGAACTACCTCCAGAAGAAGTTTACAGAGCATTATTTGAAGAACTTGCTTATGGTGATAAAATTCAAGTTGGTAGAGCATTAACAAGAATGAACTATTCTAAGTCAGGATGGAAAAGTTTAATTAAAAAAACATCAAGAGCAATTAAAAAAGCAGTTAAAAAAGATGAGCTGCCAGATAATTATAAAGAATTTTTAATAGAGGCCAATGATAAATGGGCAGACCCTTCTTATTGGTATGCTATGGGACAAATGGTTAACAATCAAACATCCATATATTATTGGAATGCTATTGATAGAACATTTGATGAGGAATTAAATGTTGTTCAACAAGAGGAGAATAGACGAGTTTATGTAGCCACCTGGATTAAAACATTGAAGGTCAGTATATATGTAACCATATTTTGTTTAATACTTGGTTTTCCTGTAGCCCATTTACTTGCAAATCTACCCTTGAGATACAGTAACCTTTTAATGATTTTTGTTTTATTGCCATTTTGGACATCATTACTTGTTCGAACTACAGCGTGGATTGTTATGTTACAGCAAAAAGGAGTTATAAATGGTGTTCTGGTATGGCTCGGCGTACTTAACGATGATGGTAGAATTGCAATGGTTTATAATGAAACAGGAACACTAATTGCAATGACACAAATTTTATTACCTTTTATGATATTGCCATTATACAGTGTAATGAGAGTTATTCCTAAAAGCCACATGAGAGCGGCTCAAAACTTAGGCGCTAAACCAGCTATGGCTTTTTGGAGAGTTTATCTTCCTCAAACAATTCCAGGAATGAGTGCAGGTGGCCTTCTTGTATTTGTTTTGGCAATAGGATACTTTATTACTCCTGAATTAGTTGGCGGTAAAGATGGAAAACTAATTGGTAGTTGGATCGCTTACCATCTTAAGACTACTCTTAATTGGGGTCTGACAGCAGCATTAGGAGCAATACTTTTAGGGTTTATGCTTATTTTTTATTGGCTTTATAATAAAATTGTTGGCATAGATAACATTAAACTAGGATAAATATGGCATTACCAAGTTACGCATCACCAATACAAAGAACTTACTATTACGCATATCTATTTTTTTGTGCAGTAGTATTTTTTTTCTTAGTTGCACCTTTAATTGCGATAGTTCCAATTTCATTTAGTGTATCTCCATTCATGGTTTTTACGGAAGGCATGCTTGCTTGGCCTCCAGACCCAGAAGCATGGTCTCTTCGATGGTATAGAAATATGATTGGTGATTGTAGCGCTGAAGTTGTATCATCGACTGTACCATGTTCAACAAAATGGATGGTTGGAACTGTAAATAGCTTTTATATTGGTATTATATCTACTGCTATCGCAACAGCTCTTGGAACAATGGCAGCTTTAGGACTAAGTCGCCCGCACATGCCATACAAGCCGCTCATAATGTCCATACTTATTTCGCCAATGATTGTTCCTCTAATTATTACTGCAGCAGGAATGTTTTTCTTTTATGCACGTATTAATCTTGTTTATACTTTTACTGGAGTAATATTGGCACATGTAGCATTAGCAACACCTTTTGTTGTCATTACTGTTACTGCTACACTTGTTGGTTTTGATATGAATATGGTTAAAGCAGCTCAAAGTTTGGGTGCAAAACCCTTGAGAACATTTTTTAAAGTTATTATGCCTTTAATTTTACCGGGAATTATTTCTGGAGCATTGTTTGCTTTCATCACTTCTTTTGATGAAGTAGTCATAGTTATGTTTATGGCAAGTATTGATCAATTAACTATTCCAAAACAAATGTGGGCTGGAATACGTCAAGAAATTAGTCCTGTAATCTTATGTATGGCAACATGCTTAGTTATACTTTCAATTGTTTTGTTAACGACTGTAGAATTATTAAGAAGAAGATCTGAAAGACTTCGAGGTATTAAAGCTCGATAAATTAGTGAAAAATATTGCTGTCGTAGGTGCTGGAATAGTAGGTATTTGTAGTGCTTATTTTCTTAAAAAATCTGGATTTAATGTAACTTTAATTGATAGAGAAGACCCTGGCACAATGACAAGTTTTGGCCATGCATGTAGTTTTGCTGATTATGCAAATGTGCCAGTAAACTATCCTGGACTAATTTGGGACATACCAAAAATGCTCTTAAGAAAAGACGGTCCTTTGGCAGTAGATTTTTTTTATATTCTTAAAAACTTACCTTGGGCATTTAGTTTTTTACAAAATTGTAAAAAAGAAAAAGTTGATGAAATTGCTAGTTCACTTACAAATTTATTAAAACATTCACAGTTATCTTATGATGAAATATTTAAAGATATTAATGTACAAGAGTATATTAGTAATGAGGAGAACTTATACTTATTTGACACTAAAAAATCTTTTGAAGATTATGAATATGCTAATGTAATTAGAAAAAATAATAAAGTTAAAGTAAGAAATTTAACTAAAGATGAAGTTAAGGAATTAGAGCCTAATATTGCAAATGTTTATTATGCCGGTCAAATTTTTACTGGATCTAGACATACAACAAATCCGTTAGCAATAAGTACAAAAATTTTTGAAAAATTTTTAGAACTAGGAGGTACTTACATAAAGCAAAATGTAAAAAATTTAATACAAAAAGAAAATTTTATTGAATTATATTTAGATAATAAAAAAATTATTTTTGATAAAATTATAATCAGTGCTGGTGCTTGGTCAAATCAAATTGCGAATATGCTTGGAGATAAATTTCCACTAGATACGGAGAGAGGTTATCATATATTATTTGAAACAAATGAAAAACTCATTAATCGTCCGGTTGCTTGGTCTGAATCTGGATTTTATTTAATTCAAATTCATGATGGCATAAGAGCAGCAGGAACTGTTGAGATTGCGGGACTAAAAAAATCTCCAAATGAAAAACGTATTGAAATGATAGAAAGACAATCAAGGAAAGTTCTACCTCAATTAGGTAAAGTTAAATCAACATGGATGGGTAGAAGACCCACTTTACCTGACTCACTTCCAATTATTGGAAAATCTCAACAGAATAGCAATGTTATATATGCCTTTGGACACCAGCATATTGGCTGGACATTAGGTGCGGTTACTGGGAAAATAATTGATAGTTTATCTAGAGATCAAATACCAAATATAGACATCAGCGCTTATTCTCCAACAAGATTCTAGCTTAATATATTGCAACTAAGGCAATAATAGTGATAATATGGACAAACGATACATAACTCAGCGTGAAATATTTGCGAAAGTGGGATCGGTCGTAACTTAATATAAATTTTATTAAAATGAAATTTGGATATTTTTGTAATACGACTAATTGGAAACATAAGCCTTATAATCAACTATTAGATGAGGCACGTGAGATATCAATTTTTTGTGATGAAAATAATTGGGATTCAATTTGGTTTACAGAACATCATTTCAATCATGAAGGTATGGAGTCTTGCACAAATCCTCTAATGATGGGAACAGATATTGCTGCAAGAACAAAAAAAATAAAAATTGGTCAAGCATGTAACGTAATAACTTTTCATAACCCAATACGATTAGCCGAAGATATAGCTTTTTTAGATCAATTATCTGAAGGTAGGGTAGAAGTTGGCATTGGAAGAGGTGTCTACGGAAGAGAAGCAATAAATATGAATAAAGAAGCAGACCTCAAAGACCAAGCAAAAAACTTTCGACTCTTTGAAGAAACTCTTAGTATTATGAAAAAAGCATGGACAGAAAAATTTTTTAATCATCAAGGAGAGTTTTATACCTACCCTGCACCTAACTTTAAATGGCAACATGATATGAGTCCACCCAATGAAGAATTTTTAGATATGAATACTAATGAAGTAAAAAAGATTAGTATTGTTCCAAAACCTTTTCAAAAACCTCATCCAGCAATTTGGCAAGTGGTTGATAGCCCGTCATCAATAGAATGGGCAGCGGCAAATGGAATAAACACTATTATGTGGATACCAACAGTTAAAGCGCTTAAGAAAAGATTTCAACTCTACCAAGAAGCAAAATCAAAAGCTGAAAGTCGAGACGTACCACTTGGTGAAGGTATATGTCTTGTAAGAGATATGTTTATAGCCGATACAATGGAAGAGGCAGAAAAACTTGCAGGAGAACACATTGTAAATTACATGCGTTGGGTTTGTCATTGGAGAGGATTAGGTAATCATATGGATCCAGGTGAAACACTTCCAGAAACAGATCATAAACTAGATTTATTAAACTATGATTTTTTACACAAAAGAAATTTACTTTTTGGTACTCCAGAATATGTGGTTAATAAAATTAATGAGTTGAAATCAGAATTGAATCTTCAAAATTTACAAGTATGGTCAAATTTTCCAGGCATTGAGCATGAAGCATGCATGAGAAGTATAAAATTGTTTACAGATGAAGTAATGCCAAAAATAAAACTTGATAATTCAAATATTCAAATTGCTAGCTAATAATGGAATTAAAGCTACGTAAATTTAATAAATTCGTTGATAAAACTTTTATAGAGGGGGAAAAAGAGGCTAAGGATCCAGTGCTTCTGGTTTCAGTGGCAGCAATCTTTGAAAATCCATGGAAAGATCAGGGGTTTGTTGAAGATTTAAAACCTATAATTTTAGATCTTGCTCCAAAACTAGGAAACATACTTGTTCCTGAACTCGTAAAAGAAATTGGTTCTGCAGAGAAAATTTTAGCTTATGGAAAAGCAGGTGTTGTAGGTTTAAATGGTGAAATTGAACATGCATCAGCTTTTATTCATACACTTCGTTTTGGAAATATTTTTAGGGATGCAGTAGGTGGAACTTCTTATTTAAGTTTTACTAATACCAGAGGTCCTGCTGGATCAAAAATTTCAATTCCAATGATGCATAAAACAGATGCAGGTTTACGCCCTTATTATTTAACTCATGAATTTACTATCCATGATGCTCCATTTGATAACGAAATAGTAATCGCTATTGGAGGAGCAACAACAGGCAGAGCTCATGCAAGGACTGGTGATAGATACCAAGATATGAAAGAAATGGGTATAGAGCCAAAGTAAATGTTAAAAAATTTTGATAAAAATCAAAATTATTTTAAATTCTATAAAAGAAAAAATATTCCAATTGTTTTTATTCACGGTGTTGGCTTGGATCATGAAATGTGGTTACCTCAAGTAAAATCTTTTAAAGATAATTCTATTTTAGTTTACGATTTGCTTGGTCATGGCAAAACACCACTTATTAAAAAAGATATAAAATTTGAAGATTTTTCAAACCAATTAAATAACTTACTTAATAATTTAAACATTGATAAAATAAATCTTGTAGGTTTTTCATTTGGCTCCTTAATTGCTGTGAATTTTGTAAAAAGATTTCAAACAAAAGTTAATAAATTAGTTTTAATTTCTACAGTTTATAAAAGAAATAATTTAGAAAAAATCAGCGTCAGAGAAAGATATAAAAAGGCAAAAAAAAATATATCAATATCTAATTTAGCTTTAAATAGATGGTTAAGTCCTAAATTTATAAAACTTAATCCAAAAATTAAAAAATATATTTTAAAAACTCTTAATAAAAATAAAGAAGATCATTTAAATTTTTTAAAATCTTATAAGTTATTTTCTTATTTCAAAGATTACACAAAAGATATTAAAAAAATAAAAATCCCTTCCTTGATTTTAACTGGTACGAAAGATAAGGGCTCTACTGTGAATATGTCACAAAACTTATCTAATGAGCTAATTAACTCACAATTTTTCAAAATTAAAAATGCAAAACACTTGTGCACTATTGAGTATTCTTCAAATGTAAATATGATAATAAAAAAATTTTTAAGAACTTAGAAATGCAACAAGACTATAAAATGTATATTAATGGTGAATGGATAAATTCATCATCTGGAAAAAAAATAGAAACACTCAATCCAGAAACTAATGAAGTGTGGGCAACTGTACCAGAAGCAAATGATGAAGATGTAGACTTTGCAGTACAAAGTGCTCAAAAGGCTTTTGATACTTCATGGTCAAAATTACACCCTCGAGATAGAGCTAAATATTTACGATTAATAGCAGATAAATTACGAAATAATGCAGAACATCTAGGTAAAATTGAAACAATTGATACAGGAAAATTGTTTCGTGAAACAAAAACTCAGGCTAATTATATTGCAGAGTATTATGATTATTTTGCCGGACTAGCAGACAAAGTTGAAGGGACGGTTGTTCCAATTGACAAAGAAGATATGCAAGTAACTACCACCAGAGTACCAATAGGCGTAGTTGCTGCAATAATTCCTTGGAATTCACAAATGTTGCTTACTGCAGTTAAATTAGCCCCAGCTTTAGCTATGGGGAATACTGTTGTTATAAAAGCATCTGAACTAGCACCAGTAACACTTTTAGAATTTGCTAAACTTATTGAAAAAACAGGAATACCAAAAGGAGTCATCAATGTTATCACTGGTTTAGGAGATCCTTGTGGAAAGGCATTAACACAACATAATCTAGTAGAAAGAATTGCTTTTACAGGAGGTCCAGAAACAGCAAGACATATTGTAAAAAACTCTTCACACAATTTATCTCAAGTAAGTTTAGAACTTGGAGGTAAAAGTCCAGTTGCAGTTTTTGATGATGCTGATCAAGAAAATGCACTAAATGGCATTACAGCTGGTATATTTGGTGCAAGCGGTCAAAGTTGCATTGCTGGTTCGAGATTATATATTCAAGCAAATATATACGATGATTTTCTTAATAAACTTATAGATAAGGCTAATAATATCAAGTTAGGACCTCCAATGTCTGAAGAAACACAAATGGGACCTCTTAATAGTTTGAAACAACTTGAGTTAATTGAAAAAAATATAACTGAAACAGAAGCACAAGGTGGAAAAATAAGATGTGGCGGAAAGAGATCTAATTTTTCAAACAAAGGATATTATTTTCCAGCAACTATCATTGAATGTAATAATCATAATTTACCAACAGCAGAAAATGAATTGTTTGGCCCAGTTTTATCAGTTATGAAATTTGAAAAAGAAGAAGAACTAATAAATTTAATGAACGATAATAAGTATGGACTCTCCTCTGGTGTTTATACAAAAGATTTAGGAAGGGGAATGAGGGTATCAAAAGCAATTCGGGCTGGTATAGTTTTTGTTAATACTTATCGGTTAATATCGCCGATGGCTCCATTTGGTGGTATGAAAGATAGCGGATATGGCAAGGAAGCAGGTCAAGAGTCTATAAAAGAATACACAAGAGTAAAGACTACGTGGTTTAATGCATCTCAAAAGCCAATGAGTGATCCTTTTACGATGGGTTAATTATTATTAACTTAAACTGATACCTACGTTTTTAACTTGAAGATAAGATTTTAATCCATCAATACCTTTTTCTCGACTATATCCAGATTGTTTATAACCACCAAAAGGAGTTGCATGGCTTCCAGTAAACCATTTATTTACATATACTTGCCCAGCTTCTAATTTGCTTGCTGTTGAAGATGCTTTTTTAAGATCTTTTGTAAAAACACCAGCCCCAAGACCATAATCTGTATCATTAGCAATGCTTATAGCTTCTTCTTGATCGTCATATTCTATCACCGAAAGCACAGGTCCAAATATTTCTTCTCTTGCAACGGTCATATCTTGTTTAACGTTATTTAATATTGTTGGTTCCATAAAATATCCATCACGTTCAACTCTTTTTCCACCATGTGCTGCTTCTGCACCTTCTTGAATTCCTGATCTAGCATAACCTTCAACTTTTTGAAGTTGATTTTCTGAGATTACAGGAGTTAAATCAGTATCCTTTTCAATACCTGGTCCTATTTTTAAAGATTTACTTAGATCCACAAGTTTATCTACAAGCTCATCTTTAACAGATTTATGCACCACGACACGAGACATAGCCGTACATATTTGACCGGCTACACCAAAAATAGCATGTCTTGCACTATCAACTACTTCATCAAGGTCAGCATCTGGAAAAACAATTCCTGCTGACTTACCTCCAAGTTCAACGACTGCTGGTATTGCCTTATCAGCACAAGCATGTAATATTTTTTTTCCAGTTGAAACAGATCCAGTAAACACAACATGATTAACATCTTCATGAGACACTAAATACGAACCTGCCTCATTTCCATAACCACAAATAATATTTATTAAACCATCAGGTACACCTGCGTTAATGATTGCTTTTGCGAAAACTGTTGCTGAAAGTGGAGTTAATTCTGCTGTTTTAATAATAGTTGAATTTCCTGTTGCAAAAGAACATGCAAGAGATCTACCAATCATTGATAATGGATAATTCCAAGGAACAATATGTGCAGAAATTCCAAAAGGCTCTAGAACAGTATAATCAAAAACATTTTTTGCTACAGGTATAGTTTTACCTTCTAATTTGTCAGTTAATCCAGCATAATAATCAAACATATCTGCTACATCGTTAAATTCTTTAACAGCAGCTCCTAAAGTTTTGCCATTTTCATAGCATAAGACCTCACCACCTTCTTTAGCAACTTTTCTCGTTTCATCTGCAATTTTTCTCATCAGTTTTGCTCTTGATAAAAGAGGCATATCAACCAATATTCGGCTATTATAAGACTTTCTTGCGGCATTAATAGCTAAGTCAACTTCTGTTTTCTTAGCACAACTAATCTCTCCAATAACTTTTCCTGTTGCAGGATCATCTACTTTAATTGTTTCTTTTGATTCACTATCAATCCATTTGCCGTCAATAAAATTTTTATAATGTTGCATGTTTCTCTCTTTGAATTTTTCCCTTTATTCTATAATTATTTATAGTAACATAATTTAGAAATGCCAAGCATAATTAAATATTACGTAAATACAATTGATTATATCAGCCTCAAAACAGGGCGAGCAACCATGTATTTAGTTTTTGTTATGATGTTTATTTTGATACTTTCTTTTGTAACGAGAAATATCATTAATATTCCACTTATTTGGATAATTGAAATGGCTCAATTCGTAATGACCGGTTATTATTTATTGGGTGGCGGGTATTCAATGCTCACGGATGACCATGTAAGAATGGATTTGATATATAGTAAGCTTAAAGACAAAACTAAAGCTTTATTAGATTCATTTACAAGTGTCTTTTTAGTTTTTTATCTTGTTGTTCTTTTAATTGGCTCAATTTCAAGTTTAAATTATACTATAGAGACTAACCAAAGATTGTTTACCGCATGGGCACCTTATGTTTGGCCAATAAAATCCATAATGACATTTGGAATTTTATTAATGCTACTTCAATCAATAGCAATATTTTTTAAAGATGTTGCAAAAGTGTTAGATAGAGAAATTTAATGATTGCTGATTTAGTAAGTTACGAAACAATCGCTATAACAATGTTTGCAACAATGTTGCTGATGTTATTAACAGGACAAAGAGTTTTTGGTGCAATTGGATTTGTAGCTGCAATGGCTGCATTATTGTTATGGGGAGATGGCGCTGTAGAGATGCCTTATACTGCAGCATGGAAACTCTTCAAATGGTATCCAATGCTAACTTTACC
Organism: uncultured Alphaproteobacteria bacterium; assembly: GCA_902627245.1. Lineage (GTDB taxonomy): Bacteria > Pseudomonadota > Alphaproteobacteria > HIMB59 > CACPNW01. Next base: position 6,714 of record CACOIH010000021.1, on the reverse strand, counting down.
ATTGTTTATATACATGGGTTACATGATATCTGAGTCCGGTATTGCAGATGATCTCTATAAAATGTTTCATGTTTATTTTGGAGGCATCAAAGGTGGTTTAGCAATTGGCACAATGGGAATGATGGTTGCAATTTCAGCAATGAATGGTTTGAGTGTTGCTGGTATGGCAATAGGTGCAACCATTGCTTTACCTGCAATGCTAAAGCGAGGCTATGACAAAAGAATGATTACAGGAGTCGTTCAAGCTGGAAGCTCTCTTGGAATTTTAGTGCCACCAAGTGTAGTTTTAGTTCTTTATGGAATGATTGCTAGACAACCAGTGAGTAAATTATGGCTTGCAGGTATTCTTCCAGGAATTATGATGGCAACATTATTCATTTTATATATTTATATAAGATGCAAACTTCAGCCTGAATTAGGACCCGCACTTCCAAAAGAAGAAAGACAAATTACGAGAGAAGAAAAATTTAAATTATTACAAGCTGGATTAATACCTTTTGCAATATTTTTTTCTATGACAGGATTATTTTTAATGGGAATAGCAAGTTTGGTAGAGTGTTCGGCTGTAGGTGCCTTTGGAGCAACATTAGCTGCTTTATTAAAAGGTAAACTTAATTGGAATGTTATAGAGAATACATTGAAAAAAACTTTGGGTGTATCATGTATGTTCATGTGGATTATATTAGCAGCCTTAAGTTTTGGTGCTGTTTTTGATGGAATCGGAGCTGTAAGAGCAATTGAAACATTGTTCATTGAAAGATGGAATTTAAGCCCTTGGGGTGTGTTAATAATGATGCAACTTTCTTACATTTTAATGGGTATGTTTTTAGATGATACTGCAATGCTTGTAATAGTAGCGCCACTTTATGTTCCGCTAATTATAGCATTAGGATTCAATCCAATTTGGTACGGAGTTCTTTACACAATTACATGTCAAATAGCTTATATGACTCCTCCATTTGGCTATAACTTATTTTTGATGCGTGCAATGGCTCCTAAAGATATCGATTTAATTGATATATATAGATCGATAATACCATTTGTTTTGGTAATGTGTCTTGGCCTTGCTATAGTTATGATCTTTCCAGAAATAGCTACTTGGCTTCCTGATTATGTCTCTAAGAGATAAGTAATTGTTTATAATTGCAATAAATTTCCTTGATTTATCACATTTTACATATCAAGATAATACCATTATTTATAATTTACTACTTTAGGGGAGGTTAAATGAAAAATAAAAAAAATCTTACGAAAAGACGTGAGTTTTTAAAAAAAGCAGGTTTAGTTTCTGCAGGAGCAATTGGTGCATCAACATTAGCAGCACCATATGCATACGCAGCAACTAATCCAATTAAATGGAGACTTCAAACTTATTCAGGAGCTCCTTTGGGTGCACATGTTGTACTTCCACAAATTGAAGCTTTTAACAAAGCAGCACATGGTGAAATGGAAATTGAACTTTACTATGCTGATCAATTAGTGCCAACTGATGAATTATTTAGAGCTATGCAAGCTGGGACTATTGATGCAGTGCAAAGTGATGATGCTACAATGGGATCTCCAGTTGATATTTCTGTATTCGGTGGATATTTTCCATTTGCAACTCGTTACAGTTTAGATGTACCTGCTATGTTTAAATATTATGGCTTAGATGAAATTTGGTCTGAAGCTTATGGTGAAGTAGATAATGTAACTTGGCTAAGCACTAGTGCTTGGGATCCATGTCATCTATTTACTGTCGATAAACCTGTTAGATCATTAGCAGATATGAAAGGTTTAAGAGTTTTTGGTGTTCCTACAGCTGGACGATTCATGGCAAAATATGGTTTAATACCAGTTATTGTGCCTTGGGATGATGTTGAAGTAGCAATGCAAACTGGTGAACTTGATGGCGTATGCTGGTGTGGATTCACTGAAGCTTATGAAGTTGGTTGGGCAGATATATGTAATTATGCTCTAACAAATTCAGTTACAGGAGCTTGGTTTGGATCATATTTTGCTAACTCAAAGAGTTGGGGTAAATTATCTCCAAAACTTCAAGAATTATTTAAAATGTCTATAGATCAATCACATTACTACAGACAAGTATGGTATTGGGGTGGAGAAGCAGATCTTCGTGTTAATGGCAAGAAGATGGAACTCACAAGTATACCAGCTAATGAATGGAGCCAAGTTGTTAATGATGCTTCAGGATTTTGGGATGAAGTTGCTAAACAAAGTGCAAGAAGTGCAAAAGTTGTTGAAGCATTTAAGCTTTATGCATCTACAATGGATAAAGCTGGATATCCTTATAGATAATCAATTTATACCCAGCACTAATTATAGTGCTGGGTTTCTGAGCTAACTCAATGACAATTACATTCAACAATTTAAAAAAAGCTATTCAAAAAGATGAAATTGATACTGTTCTAGTATGTGTATCTGACATGCAAGGAAGGTTGAATGGTAAAAGAGTTACAGGTAAGGCCTTTCTAGACTACGTCCATAAAGAAACACATATGTGTGATTATCTTTACACAGTAGATATGGATATGTTTACTGTACCTGGTTATAAATCATCTTCTTGGGAAACTGGCTATGGTGATATGACTGTAATTCCTGATTTGAAGACAATTAAAATAGCAACTTGGTTAGAAAAAACAGCTATAGTAATATGTGATTGCTTAGATCATCATGGTAAAAAGCCGTTAGTACATTCAACCAGACAAATTCTTAAAGATGTTATTGCTAAGGCAAATAAAATGGGTTTTGACCCTATGATTGGATCTGAATTAGAATTTTTCTTATTTAACCAAACATATGAAGAAATTCATAATAATAATTATACAAATTTTAAAGAAGCATCATGGTACATTGAAGATTATATGATTTTTCAAACAACAAAAGAAGAAGATGTGATGAGAGAGCTAAGAAACTCCCTCCTTAAATCAGGAATTTATGTTGAATGTTCAAAGGGGGAGGCTGCCCCAGGACAAGAAGAAATAAATGTAGTGTTTACAGATGCATTAAATATGGCTGATAATCATATTCTTATAAAAAATGCAGCAAAAGAAATAGCTTTTAAACATAACAAAGCTGTAACCTTTATGGCTAAATATAATAAAGACGTTTGTGGAAGTTCATGTCATATTCATAACTCTCTATTTGATAAGAAAACAAAAAAAAATGTATTTAGTAATCCAAAAGATAAATATGGAATGTCTGATATTTTTAAAAGCTATGTTGCTGGTCAGATAAAATTTTTATCAGACATATCTATCTTTTTAGCCCCAAATATAAATTCTTATAAAAGATTTCAAGACGGATCTTTTGCGCCTACAAAATCTGTGTGGGGTATTGATAATAGAACTGCTGGCTTTAGATTAGCAGGACATGGGTCTTCAATAAGAATAGAATGTAGAGTACCAGGGGCAGATGTAAATCCATATTTAGCATTTGCTGCTCTTGTTGGGGCTGGACTATATGGAATAAAAAACAAATTAAAACTAGAAGAACCTTATAGTGGTAATATATATGAAAAAAAAGTAAGAGAAGTTCCAAAAACATTAAACGAAGCTACACAATTAGCAAAAAAATCTAAAATACTTACAGAAATTTTTAGTGCAGATGTTCTCGAACATTATATTCATGCAGCTGAATGGGAGCAAAAAGATTATGACACCTCAGTTAATGACTGGCAACTTAGAAGATATTTTGAAAGAGGTTAAAAACTTAAGGCCTAGCTGTTAGACCTCCATCAACTATTAATTCTGTACCCGTAATAAAACTACTTTCATCACTTAAAAGAAAAATTGTTGAGTTTGCTATATCAATAGGCTTACCAACTCTTTGAAGTGGTATAATTTTAGATAAGTTTTTTTTTGAATCTGGATTTTGCTTCCATCTTTTTTGCATTGGTGTTTCAATTGGCCCAGGTAATATTGAATTTGATCTTATATTTTTACTCGCATACTGAATTGATATGGATTTAGAAAGACGTAATAAAGCTGCCTTAGATGAACCATAAGCATCTTGAGGTTTATCATCTCCTGATAAAGCATCAATTGATGAAATATGAACAATGGAACCAAATTTATTTTTTTTCATTATTGGGAGTATGCATTGTAAAACTATCACAATTGAGTTTAGATTTATCGATAATACTTTTTCCCATGTGTTTAAGCTTATTTTTTCTAAACTTATATCTTTATCAAACCATAAAACACCCGCAGCATTAATTACATAATCAATTTTTTTATATTTTTTCTTTATTTTCTTTAAGCATGATTGTAAATTTTTATAACTAGACAAATCAGTCTGTTCAAACTCAACTAATTTATGTAAAAGTATTTTTTTATTTGGAGCGTTTATATCTAAAATTATTACTTTAATTTTATTTTCAATTAATTTTTTTACTATCGACAGTCCTATTCCGCCAGAACCACCTGTAATTAGAGCTGTTCTTCCTGAAAAATTTAATTTCATAAACAAACTATATATACAAATTATAAAAATTTAATTGATTTAATTAATTAAAATAACTAAACCAATAAAAATGCTTAAAACTGTTACTCCAATTGATAATTCAATACTGGTAGAAAGAAAACACGCTACCGACGTTGAGATAGATATTGCTCTCCAAGGTGCATATGAAGCACGAAAGAAATGGAAAGAAACTTCTTTAAGTGAGAGAAAAGAAGTAGTTAGAAATTTTGTTAAATGTTTTCTTTCAAACAATACAGAAATTGTTGAAAATTTATGCAAGCAGATTGGAAGACCAATTAGTCAGTGTCCTGGTGAAATGAGAGGTTTTGAAGAAAGAGCAAATTATATGATCGAGAATGCTGATAGGGCTTTAGAGGATGTAGTATCCAGAAAAGATAATGAATTTGATAATTATATAAAAAAGGAACCACTTGGGACAATTTTTGTTATTGCTCCTTGGAACTATCCTTTTAATACCTCCGTTAATTCTATTGTACCAAGTTTATTGTCAGGTAATACAGTTATCCTTAAACACTCATCTCAGACACCATTGTGTGCTGAACAATTATTTGATGCTGCTACTAAAGCATCTATGCCAAAGAATATATTTCAATTTCTTCATTTAGACCACTCATCCACGTCAAAAGTTATTTCTGATCATAGAATCAATCATGTTTTATTCACTGGTTCAGTGAGTGGAGGAAAAGAAATTAAAAAATCTATAGGCACAAGATTTATTGGTGCAGGATTAGAACTTGGAGGTAAAGATCCTGCATATGTGAGAAGTGATTGTAATCTTGAACATGCAATCGAAAACTTAGTTGATGGTTCCTATTTTAATTCAGGTCAATCCTGCTGTGGTATCGAAAGAATATATGTTGATGAAAATATATATGATAAATTTATTGATGGGTTTAAATCAATTACTGAAAAATATATTTTGGGCAACCCCCTAGAAGAAAATACTAATTTGGGACCTGTTGTTAGAATGAATGCTGCAAAATATATAAGAGCACAAGTTTCCCAAGCTATAAATAATGGAGCTAAAAACATAATAGACTCAAACAAATTTAAAGCTGACGATGGAATAAATTGTTATGTTGGTCCATCAGCTTTAATTGAAGTAGATCACTCAATGGAATTTATGAAAGAAGAAACATTTGGCCCAACTGTTGGTATAATGAAAGTAAAAAATGAAAAAGATGCTATCAATCTGATGAATGATAGTGCTTATGGACTAACAGCAAGTGTTTGGACATCTGATAAAGAATTTGCTCAAGATATGGGTCCAAAGGTAGACACAGGAACTTTCTTTATGAACAGATGCGATTATCTTGACCCAGGACTTGCTTGGACAGGAGTTAAAGATACAGGTATTGGCGTAACACTATCTGTTTTAGGATTTGATCACCTAACTAGAGCAAAAAGTTATCACATAAGGACTATCTAATGGATATTCAAAATATTAATTGGAATTATCCAACAGCAATGTGGTTTGGTTTAAATAGAATAAAGGATATCCAAAAAGCATGCGATGATTTAAATATAAAAAATCCTTTGATAGTTACTGATCCCGGTATTTTACAAACTGATATAATAAATAAGATTAATAATTCCTTAAATGAGTCAGCAGATATATTTAGTAATGTACAATCAAATCCCACTGGTCAAAATGTTGAGGAGGGAGTTAAGCAATTTAATCAAAATGTTCATGATGGAGTTATTGCAGTTGGGGGAGGTTCAGGCATGGACACTGGAAAAGGTATTGCATTTATGTCTAAACAAGAAAGGCCACTCTGGGATTTTGAAGATATTGGAGATTGGTGGACTCGTGCAAATAGCGATGTAATATTCCCAATAATAGCGGTACCTACAACAGCAGGAACAGGATCGGAAACAGGACGAGCATCAGTTTTTACTAATGAGACAACAAAAGAAAAAAAAATTATTTTTCATCCTAAGATGCTCCCTTCAGTCGTTATACTAGATCCTGATCTAACTATACCCTTACCACCTGCTTTAACAGCCTTTACTGGAATGGATGCATTGGCTCATTGTCTTGAAGCTTATTCATCTCATGTTTTTCACCCATTGTCTCAAGGAATTGCTTTAGAAGGAATGAAAATGATTAAAGATAATTTAATTTCTGCATTCAAAAATGGGCAAGATTTAAAAGCAAGGGCAAATATGTTAGCAACATCATCTATGGGCTCCATAGCTTTTCAAAAAGGTTTGGGCGCCATTCATTCC
>CACOIH010000020.1 GCA_902627245.1 uncultured Alphaproteobacteria bacterium | reverse complement strand
AATTGATTTAAAACCATACTTCCATGGAACAACCAGTCTTATAGGAGCACCATTTTGATTAGGCATGTCGTGTCCATATAAACCAGTTGCTAATATTGTTAATGGATTCATAGCTTCATCCATTCTTAGTCCTTCTCTATATGGCCAAATAATTGTTCTTTTATTTTGTCCTGGCATTTCTTCAGGTCTAAATACAGTTACAAATTGAATATACTTTGCCGAACTTAAAGGTTCGGCCATTTTTATAAGTTCAGATAATTGAAAGCCTTGCCAAGGAATAACCATAGACCAAGCCTCAACACATCTTAATCTATATACTCTATCTTCTATTGTGACATTTGATAAAATTTTTTCTAAATCAAATGTTTGAGGTTTTTTTACTAAACCATCTATTTTTATTGACCATGGCTTAGGATTAAAATTTCCTGAATTTAAATGCGGATGTTTTTTATGTGTGCCAAATTCATAAAAATTATTATATGTTGTGATTTCCTCATAAGAATTAAGTTTATCATTCTCATTTAAAAATTTATTATAAATTGAAGTATCATTATCATGATTAGCAAAAGCCGAGGATGATACTGTTGCCAATAAAGCACTTGCTAATGAACCCTTGATGAACTTTCGTCTATTTAGGTAAGTTTTGTAGGGTGTAATCTCAGAACTTAAAATCTTCATAATTTGAATATATATTAATAAATCTGAAATTGTAGTAATGTTAAGAACATCTTTATCAAATCCATTTAAATTGTTAGTGTAAATCTATGAAAAATCTATCGATCATAATACTTAGTGTTTTATTATTTTTATCTCCTATACAATTTGCCAATGCAGATAAAGTCCATGGTATTGCAATGCACGGCACACCAAAATATAGCAGTAATTTTACACATTTGGATTATGTAAACCCTGATGCACCAAAAGGTGGTTCAGTAAAATTTGGATCATATGGTTCTTTTGATAATTTAAATAGAGTTGCCTTTAAGGGTTCAAAAGCAGCTGGCCTTGGCTATGTTAATGATACATTAATGAGAAGAGTGTGGGATGAAGCATTTTCTCTATATGGATTAATAGCAGAGAAGGTGGAATTACCTGCAGATAGATCTTCAATAACTTTTTATCTAAATCCAAATGCAACTTTCCATGATGGTTCATCAATAACACAAAATGATGTCTTGTTCAGTCTAGAAACATTTCAGACTAAAGGTACTCCAAATCAGAAAAAAACTTATGGAAAAGTTGTGAGAACTGAATTGATTGGAAATAATGGAATAAAAATGATTTTTGAAAATAATGAAGATAAAGAATTACCTCTTATTATTGCAGGCTTTTTACCCATCATTCCTAAAAAGTTTTATGAGAATCTTGATGTCACAAAAACATTTTTAGATATACCTCTAGGCAGTGGTCCGTACAAAGTTGATAGTCTCGATCCAGGGCGTCAAATTAAATACAAACGCGTAGAAGATTACTGGGCAAAAGATTTAGCTGTAAATAAAGGTCTTTATAATTTTGATACAATTATTTATGATTATTATAAAGACTCCAATGTTTTGGTTGAGGCTTTTAAAGTTGGTGAGTATGACTTTAGAAGAGAATACAATGTTAAACGTTGGTTATCAGAATATAATTTCAAAGCTGTCCAAAATGGTAAGGTGATACTTACAGAAATGAATAATGATAGACCAGTTGGAATGAATGGTCTTGTTATGAATACTAGACGTAACTTATTTAATAACAGAAATGTAAGGCTTGCCTTAAGTTATGCTTACGATCATGAGTGGATTAACAAAACAATATATCAAAATGCATATGTGAGAACTGATAGTTATTTTGATAATTCACCATTGGCATCATCAGGTCTGCCCTCAAAAGAAGAATTAGAATTATTAAATGTATGGAAAGATGAAATTCCAACAGAAGTATTTACGGAAACATTTACTCCTCCTATAACAGATGGCAGTGGTAATGATCGTAAAAATTTATTGAAAGCAAAAGAGATACTTGAAAAAGAGGGATGGTTTATTGAAAATGGTAAACTCTTTAAAGATGGTGAGGAATTTAGATTTGAGTTCTTGATAGTAAGTCCATCTGATGAAAAAATTGCATTGGCTTATCAAAGTAATTTAAAAAAACTTGGCATTACCATGGATGTAAGGACTGTTGACTCATCTCAGTATCAAGAACGTCTGTTAAGTTATGATTTTGATATGATCAAAAGATACTGGGGAGTCAGTTTAAGCCCTGGAAATGAGCAACAATTTTATTGGGGATCAGAAGTTGGTCAAAAAGATGGTAGTAGAAATTATCCTGGTATTAATAGTGTTGCTGTCGATGCATTAATTGAAAAACTCATTAGTGCAACAAATAGAGAAGAATTAACAACTGCAATTCACGCACTTGATAGGGTATTGTTATGGGGTCATTATGTAGTTCCTCTTTATCATAGTAATAAAGATAGAATTGCTTATTGGGATTTTTTTGAATATCCTGATAAAATTCCACTTTACGGAATTGTAATTGAATCTTGGTGGATTAATAAAGATAAACAATAAAATAAGTTAATCAAAATAGAATGAGTCACACAAGAGCTAATATACTAATGTTAATTGCCTCACTTATTTGGGGAACAGCTTTTGTAAGCCAAACTACAGGTATGGGTGCCATAGGTCCTTTTACTTTTAGTTTTGGAAGATTCTTTTTTGCTTTTCTAACAGTAATTCCGTTTGCTATTTATCTTGAACAGCAAAATATTTTAAAAATTTTAAATGATAAAAAAAAGGTTTATCTTTGTTTAGCTACAGGTTTTTTTCTTTTTGGAGGTATGGGTTTACAACAATATGCTTTACAAAAATCTTTAATATCGAATGCTGCTTTTCTTAGCACTCTTTACGTTCCCTTTGTTGGTATAATTTCAAGATTCGTAATAAAAAAACAAGTACATTGGATTATCTGGATAGCTATTTTACTTTGTTTATATGGTTCATATCTTTTATCCTCTAATCAATCAGTAGAAATTCAACAATCAGATTCACTCTTATTTATTGCTGCTTTATTTTTTGCCTTACATATTATTTGTATTGATATTTTTATGAAAGAACTCAACAGTCCTTTTTTATTTGGAAGTATTCAGTATTTAATTGTTTTTATTTTATCTATGATCTTGGCTTTTATGTGGGAGGAACCAAAACTCTCAAATATGCAAATCGAATGGTTTGAAATTTTATACACTGGAATTTTCTCAGCTGGTATTGGATATACACTTCAAATTATTGCTCAACATAAAGCTAATCCTGCTCCAGCAGCTATTATTTTATCAATGGAGTCAGTCTTTGCTGCTATAGCAGGTTGGATACTTTTAAATCAAGTTTTAGACACACAAAAAATACTTGGATGTCTTGCAATATTTATTGGAGTCATTATAGTACAACTTGTACCAATAATAATTAAACAAAAATGAGTGATAAATTAGACGTTGTTGGAATTGGAAATGCCATGGTAGATGCCATAATTCCTTCAAATCAAAGCGAAATTGAAAAGCATGAAATTAATAGAGATTCAATGAATCTTATTGATGAAAATTTAAAAAATAATTTACATGAAAGTTATTCTATTAGAGAAATGGCAGGTGGAGGTTCACTTGGTAACTCCATGTTTGGTATCACATCCTTTGGTGGCAATGGAAGTTTTATTGGAAAAATTAAAAATGATGAAGTTGGAGTATTTCTTCAAAAAGATATGGTCAGAGAAGGTTTACAATTTCCCTTAGGGTTTACTTCACCAGATATTTCTACAGGATGTTGCACAATTTTTGTCGAGGAAGATGGGACGAGAACGATGTGTACTTTTCTGGGTGCAGGAACTTTAATTGGGCCAGATGATATTAATGACCAGCACATAAAGAATCATAAAATAGCTTATTTAGAGGGTTACTTATGGGATAATGAAAATGCAAAAAAGGCTATGAAAAAAATGGTGGATATTTGTAAAGCAGATAATCAACAAATTGCTTTTACTTTATCAGATCTATTTTGTGTTGATAGGCATAGAGCTTCATTTAAAGAATTAATTGAGAATGATATAGATATTCTTTTTGCTAACGAGGATGAGATTAAGGCCCAGTCTGAAGAATCAAACTTTGAAGGTGCTGTAGAATATGCCAAATCATTAAAAATGACAGTGGCTATAACAAGAGCAGAGAAGGGATCAGTTATTGTAGAAAAAGATAACGTAATTGAAATTAATCCAATTCAAGTAGACAAAGTTGTTGATACAACAGGAGCGGGTGATCTTTATGCGGCTGGTTTGTTGTTTGGTATTGCTAGAGAAAAAGATATTACTACCTGCGGAAACTATGCCAGCGTTGCTGCTGCAGAAATTATTTCACACTATGGCGCAAGACCTTTAGTGAAATTATCTAATTTAATTTAGCTAATAACTTATCTTTATTTTCTTCTTCACAAAAAGAATATTTGATTGCATTATGAGTAAGTGAAGTAAGTTGATTTTCATTTAAACCCAAATCTTCCATGACCTTGTATTCACCGTTTATAGATGCATTAAAAAAAGGAGGGTCATCTGAATTGACTGTTACTTTTACTCCTTGATCAAATAATGTTTTCACAGGATGATCTTGATAATTTTCATAAATTTTTGTTGCAATATTACTTGTAGGACAAGTTTCTAAGACAATATCTTTATCGATTATTTCTTTTACTAAATCAGGGTCTTCTATTGATCGAACACCATGACCTAATCTTGTTGGATGAAGTAGCTTAATAGCATTTCTAATATTTTCTGGACCGTCCCATTCGCCTGCATGAACAGTAATTGGAAAATTTTCTTTTTTTAACATATCGAATGTTTCAACAAATAGACTTGGTGGAAAATGAAGTTCATCTCCTGCCAAACCAAAACCAACTAAACATGGATGAGGATTGTTCAAAACTTCTTTTGCAGTTCCTTTAACTGACTCTGCCCCTAAGTGTCTAATCCCATTCATTATAAAACGAGATACTATACCATGATCTTCTTCTGCTTTCTTTGAAGCCTCATAGATACCTTCAATAAATGAATGATAAGTCATACCTTTTGCTTTAGCATGAGTAGATGAAATCATGGCCTCTACGTAAAGAACTTTATTAGCTGCACAATCCTTTAAATATTCATATGTTAATTCGTAATAATCTTCTGGTGTATGAATTACCGACGTTACAATGTCATATTTTTTAATGAAATCATAAAAGTCATCCCATTGATATGCATATTTAGAGCCAAAAAATTCATCAGATATTTCATGTTTATTTCTCTTAGCAAATTTTTTACAAAGATTGGGTGTGATAGTTGCCTCTAAATGAACATGAATTTCTGCTTTTTTAACTGTATTAAAATTATTCATATAAATAAAATTACCTATATAATAATAATATGGAAGCAAGAATAAATAGAAGAAACTTTGTTGTTGGAGCAAGTTGCTCTTTATGTGGATCAATAATTTTACCATCTTGTACACAAGTTCCGCTGACAAATAGAAGTCAGCTAAACTTATACGACAGTAACTTACCTATAGTTATTTTTCAGGGTAGTGTTGGAGGTATTCCTATTCCTAAAGTCTATGCAAATGAAAAATCATTGAACAACGAAGTTGATAAAGTATATGACAAATTTATAACAAAAGCTAAGGCAGATAAAATCCTGTTAGATAATACAAATGAATCAAGAAAAATTGAAGAAATAGGTATAGAAATCTATAGTTCTATAAGTAAGTATTACTTGAATAATAGAAAGAAAAATCCAGTTGATGGTTTTAATTGGAGATTTGCACTTATAGAATCAGAAACTAAAAATGCTTGGTGTATGCCTGGAGGTAAAATAGCTTTTTATACAGGTATACTTCCTGTATGCAAAAATGATGATGGAATAGCTGCTGTAATGGGACATGAAATTGCTCACGCATTTGCGAGACATACTGTTGAGAAACTAACTCAGTCATCAATGATCCAAATGGCAACTATAGGTGTTTCTAAAAGTCGTTATGCAGAATTACTAAATAAATCCTTTAAAGTCGGCAATGTTGGAGGTAACGTATACAATTCAGTTGTTAAGTATGGAATTTTCCTACCATTTAGTAGAACTATGGAAAGTGAAGCTGATTACCTTGGTATGGGGTTTATGAACCTAGCTGGTTTCAATATTAAAGAACCATCCTTGTTATGGAAAAGAATGATGTCAGAGAAGGCAGGCAAAATTCCTGAATTTATGGGTTCTCATCCAAGTCCAGAAAATAGGTCAAGAAAATTTTTAGAATGGGAAAATGAAATAATAGATAAATTTCCAAGAGTTTAATTTATGGTATATGTATAGAAAATGTCTGCTGTAGAAATAGAAAATTTAAATCACACGATTGGCAATAGACAAGTTTTAAAAAATATAAATTTTACTTTAAATAAAGATAGTATTTCTTGTATTTTAGGTCCTTCCGGTAGTGGCAAAACATCACTTTTAAAACTTATTGCTGGTTTGGATAGAGTTCAGACTGGTAGAATAAAAATAAACAAAAAAGAAGTTAGTAGTAAATCGAAACATTTGCCCACTGAAAAAAGAAATATTGGTTTTTTATTTCAGGATTACGCTTTGTTCCCACATCTGACCGTTAAACAAAATCTTGAATATCCAATTAATTATAAAACATCACCTCACACAATAGATGATATAATAAATTTAATAAAACTTCCAAACTCATTACATAAATATCCTCATGAACTAAGTGGTGGTGAACAACAAAGAGTTGCATTAGCAAGATCTATTATTTCAAATCCTGACATTTTATTATTAGACGAACCTTTCTCTAGCCTTGATTTAAATCTGAGAGAAGATGTAAGAGATGATACTTTGCATTTGCTTCAAAAATCAAATGTTTCAGTAATAATAGTTACTCATGATCCATTTGAAGCAATGTTTATTTCTAATCAAATAAATATAATGGATACTAATGGTGTAATAGTACAATCAGGTAGTCCTGCTGAATTATATAATAACCCAGTTAGTTCTTATGTTGCAGAATTTTTTGGTGAAACAAACAGATTTGAAGGAATTGTTAAAAACTCACATATATTGACACCAATAGGCACAATCAAAGCTCCAAGTAAATTAGAAAATCAAAAAGTAAAAGTTCATGTTAGGCCAAAAGGAGTAAAACTTAATAAACAACCCACTCCTGTTAATGGTATAAAAGGAACAGTCATGGCTTCTAAATTAATGGGGTCTTTTAGTTTTATTCATTTGTCTGTATTAAATAGTAATAATGAGATTGTTCATATTCACAGTCATATGCCCCCAGAATTTAATCCTGAACAGTCTTCTGCAGTTGAAATAGAGATTGATGAAGATCAAACATTCATTTTTGAAAACTAAATACTTTGTTTTTTTTGAGAAACTCTTTGTAGTGTTGAATTTAAAAATATCACTGGCCCTAAACCAACTAATATAATTATAAGAGCTGCAAATGAAGATTCTTGCAGAAGTTCATCAGACGCATACTGATATACATATGTAGAAAGTGTTTCAAAATTAAATGGTCTCAATAGGAGTGTAATCGGTAATTCTTTAAGTATATCAACAAAAACTAATATGCCACCAACTAAAACATTTGTATATATTAGCGGGAGAATTACTTTTCTTATACTTTGATAGAAACCAATTCCCATTGATTTTGAGGCGTCCATAGCGTTAGGATGCACTTTTAAAATACCTGATCTAATTGCGGCGTTACCAACTGCTAAGAACCTTGTTACATATGCAAATATTAGAACAATAAAACCTCCAGCCACATAACTCAGATGGAAATCAATTAGGCTATTTATCCATCCTACAAAAATTACAATACCTACTGCCAAAATTGTTCCAGGCAATGCGTATCCGCATGAAGCTAAAAATATTATAACTTTATGAAAATTATTAGATTTATAATTCGAGATTAAAATTAACAATACTGAAGATATCATTACAAAAATAGCCCCAACTGTTGCCACTGAAATGCTCGTTAACGCAGTTTGTAAAATTTCTAAAAAATTAATAATCGAATAGCCGCTAATTACAAAGTCTAAAAGTATTATAATGGGAACTATGAATCCTAAAAAAATTGGAGTTAGACAAACTAAAAAACATAATATTTTTTTTGGAGTTGATAGATTTTCAGATATTAATATATTTTGTCCACTACTTAATTCATGGAACCTTTGTCTTCTTCTTGCCAGATATTCAACTGTTAGAAGAATTACTACAAAAATAAATAGTACTGATGAAATTTGAGATGCCCCAGAAAGGCTGTTCATTCCAAGCCAAACATTAAAAACACCGAGTGTTAACGTTTCTAATGCAAAATATTCAACTGTTCCAAAATCAGAAATAGTTTC
Organism: uncultured Alphaproteobacteria bacterium; assembly: GCA_902627245.1. Lineage (GTDB taxonomy): Bacteria > Pseudomonadota > Alphaproteobacteria > HIMB59 > CACPNW01. Next base: position 13,605 of record CACOIH010000020.1, on the reverse strand, counting down.
CATTAATACTAATGCGAGACCTGCAAATATACCAGGTCTAGCTAAAGGGAGGGCAACTGAAAAAAAACTGTTACGACCATATATTAGACTTGTTTGATAAAAAGATATTGGAACTGTCATAAAAGATGCTCTGGTCATCATGTATACGTATGGATATAGAACACATGACATAACTAATATTGCGCCACTCATAGATCTAATTTCAGGAAACCAATAATCTGATGAACTACTCCAATTAAATACTTCCCTCAAAGTTTTTTGAAAAGTACCAGCATATTCTAGAAAATCTGTGTATGTGTAAGCTATTATGTATGCCGGAACAGCTGCTGGTAGCAAAAGTGCCCATTCAAAAATTTTTTTTCCAAAAAAATTATATCTAGTTACAACCCATGCACTTGAGATGCCGAAAATTAATGACAAAATACCAACGCCTAACATTAAAACTAAAGTATTGTAAATATATCTAGGTAAGACAGTAGAGAATAGGTGTGGCCAGAGAGAAGTGTCACCCAAAAAAGCGGAGAAAAATACTGCTATGATTGGAGAAATAATAGCAAATGCTAAAACTGTTGCTAGTAATGACGAACTATTCCAATTATACAAGATCACTTGTTATATAAACTACCACCCAACTCTATCAATGATCTTTTGAGCATCTGGAGCTAATTCAGCAATTTTGATAATTGGTAAATTATCTTCCCTAAATTCTCCCCATTTTTGAAGTTCATTACTTGGAGAAACTTTAGGATTTACGGGATATTCAAAATTAATTTCACCATAAAGTTTTTGTGCTTTTTCACTTGTTAAAAATTCTAACAAAGCCAAGGCTTCTTTTTTGTTTTGGGAATGTTTTGCAATTCCACCACCAGATATATTTACATGAGCTCCTCTATCTCCATCCCCTTGATTTGGAAATATCAGTCTGACGTTCTCAACCCATTTTCTTTGTTCAGGATCCTCTGAGAATTTAAGTTTACCGTAATAGTAATTATTTATTATTGCTATTGAACATTCACCTTCATAAATTGCTTTAACTTGCGCTCTATCATTTCCTTGAGGCCTCTTTGCAAAATTTGCCACTAAACTTTTTGCCCATTCTTCAGCTTTTTTTTCTCCATATTCAGCAAGGACTGATGCCATTATTCCTCTATTATAAACGTGGCTCCCTGGTCTTGTACAAATTTGACCTTTCCATTTCGGGTCAGCAAGATCCTCTAATCTTGTTATTTCGCCTTCTTTAATTTTTGAATTATCTACAACAATAATTCTTGCCCTCTTTGATAAACCAAACCATGTATTTTCTGGACTTCTAAGATAAGGTGGAATGTTTTTAACTAATTTTTTTGACTCTGCTGGAGAAAGCAAATCTAAATCATCATATATGTATAACCTTCCTATATCGACTGTGAGAATTATATCAGCAGGACTATTTTCACCTTCAGCCTTTAACCTCTGAGCTAAACCTTTTTTTGAGTAGACTACATTTGTTTTTATACCAGTATCTTTTGTGAATAATTCTAAGAAAGGATTAATTAAAAAAGGTTGTCTATGTGAATAAATGTTTATCTCTTTAGACATTAGATAAGGTGTAAAAATAAAAGTTATGCCTAAAAATAAAAAACTGATTAGATTAGTTTTCATGAAAAATTCTCCTTTTAATATTAATTGAATAAGCTTTGTTTCTTAGTTTTTTTAATCTTCTTAAAATGTAATTTTTAATTTCGATAAATGGGTTAATGTATAAATCTTTAAGGTTATGAGTTTCATCTTTTTGATTTTTTTCAATACCCAGCTCAAGTGTTTCATATTCTACAGAATGATGGAGTGAACCAAAGAGCCAATCCCAAACTGCAAGTGCTGCTCCAAAATTTTTATCGTGATGTTCACTTGCTATTGAATGATGTAATTGATGCTGAGCAGGAGAAATAAATATATACTCAACCCACCGCCAATAGCGTATTCCAATATGCGAATGACGTAGATTAGAGCCAAAGATGTTAAATAAAAATACGAATATATTTACACCAAGAATAGTAAGCAGATCTACAGAATTACCAAAAAGAAATATAAATGAAGATATGCTTACGGCTTGTGTCAATGAGCTTCTTAGAGAAAATATAATACCTTCTAATGGATGGGTTCTAAAAACAGTCATTGGTGTTAAAACAGTTGCTGAATGGTGAACTTTATGTAGCGACCAAAGGATCGGCCATCTATGCATAAAACGATGAATAATATATTTACTAAAATCATCTAAGGTAAATTGGAAACTTGTGAAACAAATTATTACAATAATTGGTAAGGTATTTTTAAACATTCCTACACTCAACCAATCAATAGAGTGAAAATAAAAATATAAAGCAGTAGCAATTGTTAATTGTGTGATTAATAATGGTGAAACTATCATCATTATTAATTGGTTAATGAAAAATATTTTATAATCAGATTTAGCTGATTTAGAAAAAAATATTTTCTTATCAAAAATTTTTTTAATGGCTTTTTTTAAAGACAATTTTCTATTTAAGATAAACCATCCAAGAGCAATAATAATAGAAATAGCAATATAAGCTACAAAAACTCTTTTTTTTGGATCAATAAATTGATTACCAATTTTGATTAAATATTCAGAAAAAATTTCCATTCCGAAAAAAGTGTGGCTTTTTTAAAAAGCCACACAATACATAATGTTAATCATTTTCTGCAGAGTCAGAACTTCCCATAGTACTAGCAAGGTCTTCCATTGCAGATAGCTGATCGTTAGCTCTAGCTGTTACACCAAATTCATCAACCATAAGTTTTTGAATTTTAAGCATGTGTAGCTTAAATTCACCCCAATCCTGAGCTTGGTCTTTAATAAAATTACCGTTTGATTGAACACCAACTACTTGAGATGCATTCAATAAAACAGGTCCAAAGCCCATCATACGGTTCATTTTTACAGCTGCTTCACCTAAATTTTCTGGTCCACACTGAAGTGCTAAAGCAAAACCCTTAAGTTCTCCCCAGTGTTTTGCATATTTTCTAAATGCATCAGTTGTATCGCCATTAGCTTCCATGATTGTTTCAAGAGCAACGATATCTTTATAAGTTGAACCTGCATACTTAAAAACAGACTCGGCAATTACTTTTTGCCAATTCTCTCTAATAGTATCTCTTGCCGCTAACATTTCTGTTCTTTCTTCAAAGTTTAGGTTACGTCCACCTGCATCTCTGATTACTTTTCTTCCATCAATAAATGCTTGGTTAACAGTAGCTAGATAATTAGTTTTTCCACCTTTATCATAGCTTGATGCGTAGTAAGCATGAGCGTATAGCATCTCAGAATATAGGTCTACAACACCATCACCGTTATAATCTGCAGCAGCTAAGTCTTTCATCTTAGCGACATTATAATTTTCTTCAGCTGATAATGTTAAAGAATGTGCTGGCGCACCCCAATATCCGAAAGCTTCATCCCAGCTATGCTCTTTACCAGTGTAATATGCTCCGTCTTTGTAAGGTTTGTTATTTGGTTTTTCACCAATTTTCATTTTCTTACCTAGATAATTGTTTACAGCTTGGTTATAAAAAACTGCACCCATTGCAAATTTAGATATTAGCTGAGTGTAATCAAATCCAGTGTCTGGATCAAAACCACCTTCAACTTCACTAGCTTTTTGCATCATATGTTCCAAAGTTTCGGGACCAGTTAGACCTCCCCAACCAGGAATTGCTCCTTTGTACATTTTGCCTGACAAGTTACCACTACCTATCTCTGAAACCATAGTTTGCATAACAGGAAAACCATCTTTTGACTTAGGTGCAATGATCTCTAAACCATCTTCTCCATTGTAGTAAGCCATCATTTTTTCTAGGTCACCAGTTTTAACAAGTTTTTTTAAACTGTCATGAAGAACTTGTCTTGCCATTTGACCAGTGTATTTTACTGAGTTTGTTTTATCTCCATCATAACCTTTAAGCGTAATTGGGTATGGACCATAAACTTCTGGACCATGACCATCCGCAAATGATTTTGAAACACCAAAAGAAAAAACTAACGCAGTAGCAATCAGTAGTATTTTTTTCATATACATTTTCCTTAATTAAATTAAATTTTCTTAGCTTTATAGATGTGGAGATAAGCGAAAACAGTTGAGGCTAAGATGTGCATTTACCCTTAAATAATTTACTTATCTCCACGTCCTATTACTAAGGATCTAGGAGCTTTTTATAATAAAACAAATTTCAATTTTAATTAATTGAAAAAATATGGCCTGATATTGGTTTTCTGAGAAATTTAGAATTATTCTAATTTAAGAATTAGTTAAATTTTGTCTTATTTTCTAAATACCAATTTGTAATCATTAGTGAAAAATTTTTAGAAATTTTGTAATAATTTTGTTTATTTTTTTTTAGAAATTTTTTTTCAATAAAAAATTTTTTTTTAATTCCTTCATTAAGAACTTTTTTTACACTTTTTTCATCCCCTAAAGACGATGGTATTGACGATTTGAGTTTAGAAAAATTAATCTTTTCATCTAAAATACTAGAAGAGGCAATTTCTAAAGAAACCATTAAATGCATAATTGATTTAAAAAAAAATTGTTTACATTCATCATTATTGTTGAGAACAATTAATTCTTTTTTAAAATTGTTTAAAAAATTGACTAATGAACTCATATTAATTAAATTGGTGGCTAATAATAATAAGATTAAATGTGAGTTATAATGTTAAAAATACTAACCACCATGGAACGGAAGTAGGTTACTTTATACAAAAAAAATATATTTATTGTTAAATAAATTTAAGCATCATACGGTACGCTAATAATAACATCATTTTAGAACTATTCTAATTAAAAGGAATTTAAATAATTAAGTAGAATCCAAATAAAGCACAACTAAAACCTGCTATTCTTAAAATTATATTTAAGAAACTATTTTTAATTAATACAAGTCCAATACCAACACCAAATAAATGTAAAGTTGCTGTTCCAGTTGAAAACCCAATAGCAAATAATATTGGATTTGCCGCCCAAGGCATTTCGATGCCGTGAGCTAAACCATGGAATGATCCAAAAAATGCAACAGCTATCATTATAATATTTATTGGTAATTTTTTTTCTATTGCAACAGATAGTCCTAAGAAAATTACAGAAAAAATTATTCCCCATTCAACAAAATTAGAAAGTGTAATTGCAATTATTTCTAAAAGTAGACCAGCTACACCTCCTAAAATCATAAAAAGAACAAACAAAGATGGCACAGTCCAAATAACTCTTCCACCAATTTGTGAACTTACCACTCCAACACATACCATTGCTAAAAAATGATCAAAACCTAGAACAGGATGTGATAAGCCATCATAAAAACCATTCATGCCAGTGAAAGTATGCGCATAAAGAGGTTTTACAATTAATAGTATAATTATAAATACAAAAGACCTTAGTAGCATATTTAGATCTATATTTTTCTTTTAAAAAATAATCTTTTTATTAAAAAATAAACAATTGTTAATAAAACTAAAAGCAAAATATGTGGAATGTATGCACGAATATCAAATTTTTGCCAATGTACAATATCCATGAATGGGCCGATATAAAGGATTATTGGAGTCCAAGTTAATATTTGCTCCCATAGATTTGATCCAAAAAATTCTGCCTCACCTATAGCTAATGAATAATGTCCTATGTTATCTTCATTAAATACTTTTATATAATATGTACCTGCACTAATTCCAAAACTTGTTTTAAATTCCTCATTTCTTTCAGTTCCTATTTCAGGACCTTTCCAATACCAATCTCTAGCGTAGGGTTCATACCAAGCATCCCACTTGAATTCTTTACCATCTGCTTCGTAAATAACTTCATTGTTTTCGTTTAAAACTTCAATAGATAACCATTTGTAATTTTCATTTATTTTTGGACTTAATATACCAGTATAAAATAAAAAATCACTTTCACTATTTATTTTATAATAATGTGGCTCACCTTCTAATTTTGAATAATAAGCTTTAGAAATTTCTGGGTATATTACTTCATGTGGATTATCAAAAGATGGTGAATAATTTATTAGTTTAGGTTGATGGGCAAAAATTGATAAAGGATAAAATAAAAATATGAGGATAAAAATTTTCATAATTACTTATAAAAATTAAATTTACAATTTTCAATATTTGTAAAGTTTGGGGCCACTTTGGGCCCCTATCCAAAACTATTTTATTGAAATTAGTCTAGCTTTTTTTTCTTCTGGGATGATTCTTTCCAGATCAATTGCTAAAAGTCCATTTTTCAATTCAGCATCTTTAACTTTTATATCTTCTGAAATTGTGAACGATCTTTCAAATTGTCTAGTTGAGATACCTTTATGAATTACACCGTTACCATTTTCATTAACCACTTTTTCTTTGGGTTTATTTCTAACAGTTAGGTTGTTTTCTTTTAATTCTATCTCAATATCTTCCTTACTATATCCTGCGAGAGCAACTTCAATCTTATAATTGTGTTCATCAACTCTATGAATATTGTATGGTGGATAATTTGTATTATATCGCTCTGTAGACTCTAACATTCTATCAAATTCATCAAAAATTGAATCAAATCCAACAGAAAATGGTCTTAGAGAATTCCAAACGGATAGGTTTCTAGTCATAACAACTCCTTTACTAAGCAAGTTTGTTTTGTGAGTACCCACAATGGCATACCACGATTATTATGTGGGGATGATTAAATTTAATTCAAGTCTTTGTTATTTTTTTCTTATAAACGACAATCCATCAGATAGTGGCAGTAGAGAGAATTCCACTCTGGAGTCATTTTGTAATTTCAAGTTTAAATCTCGGATAGTGTTTGTTTGAGAGTCCTGTTTAGCTTGATCCGCAACATCGCCATGCCAAAGCATATTATCAATAATTATAATCCCATTAGAGACTAATAAATTAAGAGATAACTCATAATAATTTGGATAATTATTTTTATCAGCATCTATAAAAATTAAATCATAAATTTGTTGTCGGTCTATCATGCTTTGCATCACCTCCACACCATCCCCAATAATCGATTCAATTTTTGAAGTCATATTATCTAATTCCCAATATTTTTTTGCTAATGGTAAAAATTCATCTGAGTTATCAATAGTTACAACTTTCCCTGATTCAGATAAACCTCTAGCTAAAAACAAGGTGCTCATCCCTGTAAATCTTCCGATTTCTAAACATTTGTTTGCTTTGGAAATTTTAGCGATAATTTCTAAAAATTGACCTTGCTCTTTAGCAATCTGCATTTGAGAAACACTGCCAAGTTTCAAAGTTTCATTTTCTAGTTCAGTAATTATTTTATCTTCTCTGTAACCTACGCTTTGTAAATATTTGACAAGTTCTTCATTAATTTTAATTTGGGTACTCATTAGTTAATGGTTTCAAATATTTCTGATAGTTTTTGAATTTTTTTATCTGAAATGATGAAACATTCTTTTATTTTATCTATTAAACTCTCATCTATATTTTTGTTTGAGTATAAACTTAAAAACGGAATTGAAGAATTGATTTCATCTCCAACATTGAGAACATTATCATATCCAACTCCATAATCTATTTTATCAGTAACCTGTTTTCTCCCACCGCCAAGTTCAATAAGTATGAGGCCTAACTCTCTAGTATGAATTTTTTCTATCCAACCTTCGTCACTAGAAAATATATCTTTTCTAATTGATGAATTAGTTAGGTCTTTTTCATAAGAGGTTAGAATATTTTTAGATCCACCCAAGGCCGCTACCATCATTTCAAATTTTTCTGCAGCTAGTCCATTATTAATTACTGTATTAATTTTATTGTATGCTTCTTCTTTAGATATTTTATAAATGTTTATTAACAACGAAGATATTAATTCATTGGTAATCTTCTCTAATCGGTGATCTTTAAAATCATTTTTTAGATATTTTATGCATTCTAATATCTCTAGTGTATGACCAGCACTTTTACCTAAGACTTGATTCATATCTGTTAATATAGCTTCACAATGTAAACCAGCCCCTTTAGCCACTCTCACCAATGAGTTAGATAAATCTCTTGCTATATCAATAGTGCTATTAAAAGATCCATTACCAACTTTTACATCAAGCACTAAAGATGAAAGGCCACTTGCAATTTTTTTTGAAAGGATAGAGGATGTTATTAAAGGCAAAGATTCAACAGTACCTACAATGTCTCTTATAGAATATAATTTTTTATCTGCTGGTGCTAAGTTAGAAGTTTGGCCAATAATTGCACAACCAACATCTTTTACAACTTTTTTAAATGTCTCTAAATCAGGTTTTGTATTGTAACCTGGTATTGAATCAAATTTATCCAGTGTACCGCCCGTATGACCCAGACCTCTGCCTGAAATCATTGGTACATAAAGTCCACATGCTGCAAGTATTGGTGCTAATATAACACTCGTCTTATCTCCAACGCCACCGGTTGAATGTTTATCACAAACCAAATCATTATCTATAATTTCAGACCAATTCAATGTATCACCTGAATTCGTCATTGCTTCAGTTAAACAAACAGTTTCTTCAGAAGTCATTCCATTTGAAAATATCGCCATACTCATTGCTGCAATTTGAGAATCTGAAAAAGATCCGTTTGTTAAACCATCTACAAAAAAGTTGATATCTTCTTTTGATAGAACTTTGTTATCTCTTTTTTTTCTAATTATCTCTTGAGGTATCATCGAATTGAACTTCTTGTATAAATTGTTTGATTAAATTTAAAACATTGTTCTCTGCTAAACTTGCATTCTCTAAAGTTTCTTGATGACTTAATTTTGTTTTATTCATACCAGCAGCTAAGTTTGTGATTACACTAATTCCAATAACAGGAAGACTACAATGATTAGCAACTAAAACTTCTGGCACTGTTGACATTCCAACAGCATTACCACCTATTACTTTTAAAGCATTTATTTCAGCAGGTGTTTCAAAATTTGGACCTGAGTACATACAGTAAACACCTTCATAAATTTTTTGATCCATTTTTTTAGCGACTTGTATTAATTGATCTCTATAAAATTTGTGATAACCATCACTCATATCATGAAAACGAGGGCCATATTCTTCAGCATTTGCTCCAATAAGTGGATTAAATCCGCTCCAATTAATGTGATCTTTAATTGCCATTAGGCTGCCAGCTGGCATATTTTCATTTAAGCTACCCGCTGCATTTGTAACAATTAATAACTTACATCCAATATCTTTTAGAACCCTTATGGGTGAAGCTAAGCTTTGAGGATTGTGTCCTTCATAAATGTGTGATCTTCCATACATACACACAACTTTTAAATTATTTATTTTTCCTAAAACTAATTTACCTGCATGACCTTTAACTGTTGGCTGTGGAAAATCAGATAACTGTTCATATGAAATTGATTCTTGAATATCTTTTTCTTCAAAAAAATTTGTTAGTCCACTTCCTAAAATTACTGCAATATCTGGTGAACTATTATTAGTTATTTCTAAAAATTTTTTTGCCGAAGATTGCATTAGAGATTCTCAGGACCAAAAGAATCTGGGAGTAATTCTTCAAGAGTTGATGTTTTCATATGACCATTTTCATTACACATATGAATCTTAGTATCTAAAGCAGCAAATTCTCTCAACCTTTGTCTACAACCACCACAAGGTGAGCACAATAATTCACCAGACCCAATAACCACGACTTCTAAAATTTTTTTGTTTCCATTAGATATCATATTTCCAATTGCAGTTGCTTCGGCGCACTGTGATTGAGGGTATGCTGCATTTTCAACATTACAGCCAGTGATAATTTTACTATCTTCCGTTAAAAAGGCTGCCCCTACTTTAAAATTTGAATAAGGAACATGGGCTTGCTCTCTCACTTTTTTTGCAGCCTTAAATAAGCTATCAAAATTTTCTGAAACCATATTCTTGTTTAACATGAAATTACTAAAAAAATTATTTATTTCTAAATCTTAAACAATTCTTGAGACAAATCAGTAAGTTCATCTCCCCAAAAAACTTCTTTACGCAAATATTCTGGATCTTGGTTAAAACAAACAGCCATTGCAGAATTATAGACAGCCCTAGAGTCAATAGTGGAGTTTAGATCTCTTCCTTCAAATAATTCTTTCTTTTTGAGTCCAGGCCAATCTGTATAAACTTGAGATTTTTTTAATAGACCTCCTGCCATTAGTATTGCACTTCCATATCCGTGTTCTGTACCATATCCTCCATTTTGTTTTATGGTTCTGCCAAATTCTGTCAAAGTTAAAATAAGTGTATTATCAAATGCTTGGCCAAGATTTTCATGTAAAATAGTAACAATTTCATTTACTTCTTCTAGTTCATCGGCATGAGCTCCATCTACACCTCCTTGTGCCGTATGAGTATCAAAACCATCTAAATCAAACACAGCAACTCTAGGACCACTTTGATCTTTTAATTGTTTAGCTGCTTCAAGGGCAAGTTTTTTTCTATCGTCTGAGTCTGTAGCTATTTGCATTGATAATGGTCTTTGCCTAATTGTATCAAGTGTAGATTTAATTAACTCATTATGTTCACCTTTAAATTCATTATAAATTTGATCTATTAATTTTGTTTCAACAAAATCAGGTGAGGGAAAGAAATTGTTATTCTGTGGTACACCTCTTAATAAAAGTGGCATTGGTAAAGATATTGCTAAACCTTGTCCTATAATATTTGATGCAAGCAGCCCCCTGCCAAGCCATCCGGTTTTTTCTTTATATGGAATATGTGCACCAGTTTCCATTAAGTTTTGTCCATCAAAGTGAGATCTCCCTGTGTAAGGAATATTAGTTGCATGGACAAATGCTGCTTGATTTTTTTCCCAAAGCTTATAAAAAATTTCTAATTTAGGATGAAGCCCAAAATCACTATTCAACTTAAGTACATCTTCTAAAATAAGTTTTTTTCTTAATTTTTTTAGACGTTTATCTCCAATTACGGGTACTGCTGTTAAACCATCCATGCCTCCGCGAAGTGAAATTATAATTAGATTTTTTTTCTTCATGGAAGCAAAACTTATTTTTGGAAAGTATCCAGAAAGAAACAATGTTGATGATCCCCCAATAAGAAAATTTCTTCTTGTACAGTTCATACTTTAAGTACTCCTGGTAAATTACATATCACTCCATATTTTCTACCTAAATCTTTGTCTGATGTACCAAACCTAAATTGATGAATAAGTGAAGCCATATTTTCATAATCTTCAAAATTATTTTTAAGACAAGCTAAAATAAAATCATGTGAATTATTTTCAGATTTAACAAGTATTGGAAGTTCAATTGAAGCAAACCAAAACCGACGCAACAATAATTCTGGCGATACCCAATCAATCTCAAAATCACTCCAACCATTAGGTTGTTTAGCACGATATGGTGAATTACCAATTTCTCTAAGTATCCATGATAATTGTTTTTGTTTACTAGTTGGTTTGGATTTAAATGCATAATTCATTTTTTCTGCAGAAAGCGGGATACTTAAATCAAACATTCTAGATAATTGCATCAACCAAATTTCTGGTGGATGAAATTTATGTGTAGTCTCATTGTATTTATAAGCTTGAGATATAACTGCTTTATGAATTTCAGTTAGACTACCATTGGATTTGTTCCATGCCTCTATTACCGGGCTTATTATTTCTTGAGTTGGTTCATCTGTAATAAAATGTCTGCATAATTTTGTTGAAATAAATTTTATACAGATTGGATGAGTTGCTAAATCATGAATAACTTTTGCAAGCTCTCTTTTTGCATCATTTTTATACTTAACCCCTAAAACAATTTTATCTCCTTTCTGATGCATTTCTTGATCAAACCATACATCGCCTGTTTCTAGATTTTTCCTACTCCATTTATGACTCCACCCTGTCATAATATAAGCTAACTGAATGACATCTTCCTGGGTGTATCCAGCATTTGGAGATACAGTATGAAGTTCTAATAATTCTCTTGCATGATTTTCATTTATCGTCTCCCTCCATTCCATTCCTTTTTTAGAATTGGGTCCAAAAGACTCTGAATTGTCAAGATGGTGTATCATACACCAAGAAGTCGTGACTGACAGTACCATTTCTTCAAAAGTTTTGACCATATTAGGTCTAATAATTTCACGTTGATAAGGCCCAGTACTAAACTCAGCCAAAAAATCTTTTTCACTAATAGCAAAGTGATTTCCCCAGAATAACCAGAAACGTTCAAAAACAGGTTGAGTGCTGTGCTTTGTTTGATAATGACGAATAGCGTGTTCATTTAATTCAAAATATCTTTCACCAGTTTTTATTCTCAATTCATCTTTTGCTTTTTTGTAAGCATTTTTATCATTTTTAAATTTTTTTCTTAATACTTCTCTATCTCCATACACCCATTCTCCATATTTTTTTCTTAATTCTTTTTCTGTTGGTATTGTGCCTGGCCATAAAAGATCGGGTATTGAATTTAATTGGCTTAATGCCCAATTAAGAGGATCTTTATCTTGTTTATCATTTGGAGATAAACCAAAAGCAACTCGTCTATAAAATTTTAATGACATTTTTAAAAAAAGTAGTTTACATGTATTTACAATAGTTAGATATTAAATTTTGATGAAAAAAATACCTCTTAAAATATGTGGCATAACAAATAAAAAATCAGTTGAGATGGCATATAAAAATAAAGTAAAATCATTAGGTTTTGCTAGTAAAAATCTAAATGGACCAAACACTGTTAGTGATAAAAAAATACAAATATTAATTAAAGAATGTAAAAACTATAAAATAGAATCAGTACTTTTAACACAATATGTCTCTTTAGATAAATTGGTTAAACAGATAGATTTTACTAAACCAAAAACAATATCTTGCTCCTATCACTTTGATAAAAAAGAGCTAATCGCAATAAGAAAAACTTTTAAAAGATTGAGAATTGGCATTGCTGTCAATCCAGAAAATTTTAACATTAATTATTTAAAAAGTATAAAAGATATAGTTAACGTAATTTATTATGATTTGAATGTTTATAAAACTAAATCTATCAAAAAATATTCGTTAGAAAAGAACTTAAATCAAATAAATTGGATTAAACAGCTTAAAATTCCTATTTTCATTGGCGGTGGTATAAATCAAAGTAATGTCAGTAAAATAATAAATGCTGTCAAACCTGATGGCCTAGATATCTCACGTAGTCTTAAAAATTCTAAAAATATTTTATCTTCTAAAAAACTAAATTCTTTTTTATCTCAAATTTCTGTTGCTTAATTTTCTAAAAGTAAAATTTTCATCTAGTTGAGATATCAAATTTCTGATTGATATTTTTTTTGTGGGATGAATAAAATTACTATCGATGTCTGCGATAGGTCGAAGAACAAAATCTCTAAGGTGAGCTCTTGGATGAGGAATTGTGAGTTTATTATTTGATATATTTTGCTTACCATAAAAAATTATATCCATATCAATTTTTCGTGGACCATTTTCAATTTTTTTATTTTTTTTTAATTTTATCTCTATCAATGAAAGTTTTTTCATAAGTTCTATTGGTTGGAGATTGGTAAAAAAAAGAATAGCTGTGTTGAAAAAATTTTGCTGATTTTTAAATCCATAAGGTTTTGAAATATAAATATCTCCATAGTCAA
>CACOIH010000019.1 GCA_902627245.1 uncultured Alphaproteobacteria bacterium | reverse complement strand
TTGAATATGTTATTTCTATTTTTATCTACGGATTTCCGTGGGTAACTTTTTCATTAATAATTTCAGGTAATGAATTTTTTTCTTACTCTTTGAAAAATTTTGGTACTTTGGTAACAAGCTATATTGTTATTCAGATATTTTGTATTCCTTATATAATTTTAAGTAAACAATTAAAAAAAATTGAAAATTTCTACTTTTTATTATTATTTGCAACTCCACTAATATTAGTTTTGATACTTAACAATTTTATTTTTACTAACAATGATAAAGAAAACAAAATAAGTTTAAAAAAATCTATAAGTGTAGAAATATTTCAGAAAAATTTTGAAACTATAAATAAAATTAATAGCCCTTCTTTAGCATTAGAAAAAATTCTTAAAAATATTAAAAATAGCAAAGCAAATTTACAAATATTTGCAGAAAATAATTATCCTTTTCTAATTAAAGATTTAAAATTAGATGAAATACAAAGTATTCTAGATGTTGATAAAATAGTGATTATTGGTGGAACCAGATTAGAAAAAGATAAATATTTTAATAGTTTATTTAATATAACATCATCTAATGTAGATCATTTTGATAAAAAAATTTTAGTACCATTTGGCGAATTCCTTCCTTTACGAAATATTTTATACTTCTTAAAGAATATCTCTGGACCAAATGATTTTACTGAAGGAGTGAAAAATAGAATTATAAAACTTGATAGTGAATATAAATATATACCAGTAATCTGTTATGAAATAATTTTTTATTGGAAAATTATAAACGAATATAATTTCGATAGTAATTTTATAATAAATATTACTAATGATATATGGTTTGGAAACTTATTAGGGCCATATCAGCACTTTTATATTACAAAATTAAGAGCAGCAGAATATAATAAACCGCTAATAAGAGTATCCAATAACGGAATATCTGGAGTATTTGACCAAAATGGTAAAATATTATTATCCACAAATCTAAATCAAGAACAAAATTTATATTTTAATTTAATACCCAACAATGAAGATAATTTCATAAGATCGCATTTTTTGTTAAAAATTTATTTAATAACTATATTAACTTTTATAATTTTTTTAAATTTAATTAAAAAAAATGAATATTATTAAATATAAAAATAGATTATACGGACGAGTAAGGGGCAGAAGTAAAAAAAATATAAGCACCAAAAGTTATTTAAAAATTTTAGAAAAATACAAATTATTCAATTTTGATAAAGATAAAAGCTACATTTTAGACATTGGAACAGGTTTTGGTGAAACAAGTATTTTCCTAGCTAAAAAATTTAAAGATTTCACAATAATTGCTTGTGAAAAATATATAGATGGTAATTTGAGCCTAATAAATAATTTAAAAAAAGAAAATATTTATAACATCAAAATTCATCCTGGAAATGTACATGATTTATTGGATACAATTGACATTGAAGAATATTTTAAAAATGTATGGATATTTTTTCCTGATCCATGGCCAAAAAAGAAACATCACAAAAGAAGGTTAATCACACATGCATTTCTTGAAAAACTATACCCTTTTGTTAATAAAGATGGAGAGATTTGTATTATAACAGACATACATTCTTACACTCGTTTTATACTAAATAACATGCATCTATCTAAAAATAAATACGAGTGGAAAAATCAAGCAAAATTCTACCTAGGTCTTAAGGATTATTATGATATCGATACTAAATTTTATAAAAAGGCAATTATTTCTGGTAGAAAGCCTTCATTATTTATTTTAAAAAAAATATAAGCTTGAATTTTCTATTAATTTTAATATAGATCGCATAATATTAAGGTGGGTAATCCCACCTTTTTTTTATAAATATGGCAAAGAAAAAATTTAATGTAATTAGAGAAGATATGCTTCAGGTGGCATCAAATGTAGCTCAAGAGAAAAATATTGACCCTGATGCTGTATTTTCTGCAATGGAACAGGCACTTGAAAAAGCTGCTAGGGTAAAGTACGGACAAGAAATAGATATAAGAATATCTATTGATAGAGCAACTGGAGACATAAAGCTTAACTCTTATCTTGAAGTTGTAACAGTTGTTGATGAAGAGAACCAATCTAAACAAATATTAATTGAAGAAGCAAAAAAAATTAATCCTAAAATAACCACCGGTGAATTTATAATTAAAGAATTACCGCCAATTGATTTAGGGAGGGTTGCGGCACAAAATGCTAAAGGC
Source organism: uncultured Alphaproteobacteria bacterium (assembly GCA_902627245.1). Classification (GTDB taxonomy): domain Bacteria; phylum Pseudomonadota; class Alphaproteobacteria; order HIMB59; genus CACPNW01. The sequence continues at coordinate 22,956 of CACOIH010000019.1, read as the reverse complement.
GTTATAATACAAAAGGTTAGAGAGGCTGATAAATCTAAACAATATGAAGAATATAAAGACAAGGTTGGTGAAATAGCTGTGGGAATAGTGAAAAGAGTTGAATTTGGAAATCTAATAATTGACCTAGGAAAAAGTGAAGCAATAATTAAGCGGGAAGAATTAATACCAAGAGAAACTTTTAAGAATGGCGATAGAGTAAGATCATATATTTATGAAGTTAAAAATGATGTTAAAGGGTATCAGGTCTTTTTATCTAGAACTCACCCAAATTTTTTATCAAAGCTATTCTTTCAAGAAGTCCCAGAAATATATGAAGGTGTTATAGAGGTAAAAAGTGTAGCTAGAGATCCGGGCTCAAGAGCAAAAATAAGTGTTTATACTGAAGACTCAACAATCGACCCAGTGGGAGCTTGTGTAGGCATGAGAGGCTCTAGAGTTCAAGCTGTAGTTAACGAACTACAGGGTGAAAAGATTGATATAGTTACATGGTCTGATAATCAAGCAACATTCTTAGCCAACGCGTTAGCTCCAGCAGAAGTAAGTAAAATTTTTTTATATGAAGAAAAAAACAAAGTAGAAGTTGTTATACCTGATGATCAATTAAGCTTAGCTATTGGAAGAAAAGGACAAAATGTAAAACTTGCTTCTAACTTAACAAACCTTGAAATTGACATTCTTACAGAAGAAGAAGAATCTGAAAGAAGACAACTAGAATTTAAAGAAAAAAGCCTGCTTATTTCAGAATTACTTGATGTAGAGGATGTTATAGCACAGCTTCTAGTGACAGATGGATATACCTCCATTGACTCTATTGCTACAGAGTCTCTAGAAAATATTGAAAAAATAGAGGGTTTTGACTCAGAGCTAGCCTCAGAAATTCTCCAAAGAGCTAAGAACTATATAAAAGATCAAGAACAAGAAAATCAAAAAATCATTGATGAATTTATAAAAGATGACAATCTTAAAAATTTAGAGGGGATGAATTCTAATATTTTAGCTGAACTTGCGAAATCAAAAATATTAACATTAGATGATTTTGCTGATTTAGCAACTTTTGAATTAATTGATAAAGAAGAAGGTATATTAAAAAATTTAGATATTGAAGAAGAAACAATTAACAACATGATTATGAAGGCAAGAGAAAACTGGTTTGTTGAAAAAGTTTAAGGATTAAAATTGGATAAAGAAAAAGGAAATAAGAAAAAACCTCTAAAACTTTCTTCTTCGGGAAGACTCCAAATAAGAAAGAATCTCGGTCCCACAGGTGACAAAGCAAGGTCAAATGGTAATAAAAAAACCATTCAAATTGTTTTTAAAAATAAAAATAATCAACAAAAAAGTTCATCAACATCTCAATCTAATTTCAGAGGTTCTTCTAGTTTAAGAACTCCTAGACCTAGTATTGGTCAAAATACACCTAATTTTAATTCAATCAATAAAGGTAAAAATTTTGAAAATAAAAATAAAAAAAATCAAGAAGTAAAAAAAAATCAGCCAAAAAAATCAACTTTGAAACCAATCGATGATGATTTCAACAAGTATGATGCAAAAAAAATACTAGAGCAGGAGGAACAAGAGTTTGATAAATTTCCTAGCTTAGCTAAGCTTAAAAGAGCAAGAGAAAAAGAAAAATTAAAAACAAGTGAAGTTGAAGATACTAAATTATCAAGGGAAGTATCAATACCTGACATAATTACTGTACAAGAATTAGCCAATAGAATGGCTGAAAAAACTGCAGATGTTGTTAAAACATTAATGAAACTTGGGGTTATGGCAAATGCGACTCAATCCCTAGAGTCAGATACTGCTCAATTAGTCGCTGAGGAACTAGGTCATAAAGTAACTGTTGTAAAAGATGATGATGTATTAAGTGAAATAGAAGATTTTAAAGATGATCCTGAACTCTTACAATTAAGACCTCCTGTGGTCACAATTATGGGACATGTTGATCACGGAAAAACAAGCTTGCTAGATGCTTTCAGAAAAACTAACGTTGTGTCAGGTGAAGCTGGTGGAATAACTCAGCATATTGGCGCATATCAAATAAGCAATAATAACAAAAAAATAACTTTCATCGATACACCAGGTCATGCAGCATTTTCAAATATGAGAGCAAGAGGATCTCAAACAACAGATATAATTATATTAGTTGTTGCTGCCGATGATGGTATTAAGCCTCAGACAATAGAATCTATAGCTCATGCAAAATCTGCAAACGTTCCTATACTTGTAGCAATAAATAAAATGGATCTACAAACTGCCGATCCAGATAAAATTAGAAATGAACTTCTTAGTCATGAAATAGTTGTAGAAAAATTGAGTGGCGAAGTTCTTGACATTGAAGTTTCGGCAACAAATGGACTTAATCTTGATAAACTTGAAGAAGCAATTCACCTTCAAGCAGACTTATTAGATTTAAAAGCCAATCCAGATAGACCGGCAAGAGGAACTATAATTGAATCAAAATTAGAGAAAGGTAGAGGGTCTGTAGCAACGGTACTTGTTCAAAAAGGAACCTTAAAAGTAAGTGATATATTCGTTTCTGGATCTGAATGGGGTAAAGTAAAAGCTTTAATAAATGACAGAGGTATAAATATAAGCGAAGCTGGACCATCATTTCCTGTTGAAGTCCTAGGTTTTGACTCGAATCCCTTAGCAGGCGATGATTTCATAGTTGTAGACAGTGAGTCAACAGCAAGAAAAATTGCTGAATACAGAGCTGGTAAATTACAAAAGCAAAAGAATACTGTTGCCAAAACAAATGTTGAAGAAATGTTTGCACAAATTAATAAAGGTGAAATAACAAATTTACCAGTAGTAATAAAAACAGATGTTCAGGGTTCAGCTGAAGCAATAGAAAACTCAATTACTAAACTTTCCACAAATGAAGTACAAGTAAATGTTGTTTATAAAGGTGTTGGAGCAATAACTGAAAGTGACGTTACACTTGCAGGATCAAGTAAAGGATTTATTGTAGGTTTTAATGTTAGAGCCTTACCTCATGCCAGAGATATTGCAAAGAGAGATGGAGTAGATATTAAATACTACTCTATTATTTATGAGCTTATTGATGATGTTAAAAATCTACTTTCTGGATTACTTAAACCTGATGTCAGTGAGAATATTACTGGGAATGTTGAAATAAGAGAAGTATTTAGTATTTCTAAGGTAGGAAATATAGCAGGATGCATGGTTAAAGATGGATTTATTAAGCGAAAATCACAAATAAGAATATTGCGTGATAATATTGTTATTCACAAAGGACTAATAAGTAGCCTTAAAAGATTTAAAGAAGAGGTATCTGAGGTTAAAACAGGTTTTGAGTGTGGAGTTATGATAGACAATTACAGTGATATTAAGGTTGGTGATATTATAGAAACTTTTGAAGAAGTTTCTACCACTAGGAAGCTATAATGTACTTAATATATAATGGAAAATCAAAGGCAAATTAGGTTTGGTGAATTAATAAGATCTTTAATAAGTGATTGCCTTATAAAAGAAGATTTTTACGATGAAGATATCAATCCTACTTCAATAACTGTTTCATTTGTGCGAATGTCCAAAGACTTAAAAATTGCAAATATTTACTTTATGCCACTTGGCGGTAAAAATAAAATAAAAATATTACAAAACCTTAAAGATAAAAAATATATTTTTCAAAAATTTCTATCTCGAGCTAAAATACAATCAAAGTTTACACCTAAACTATCTTTCTATTTAGATGATACTTTTGATGAAGCTGAGAAAATTGAAAAACTGCTATTAAATAAAAATGTTTTAAGAGACATAAAATAATGAAAGATATTCAAGGTTGGATTAATTTATACAAACCAAAAAATATATCGTCATTTAGGGCAATAAATAAGATTAAAAAAACTTTTTCACTTAATAAAATTGGTCATGCAGGGACCCTCGATCCTTTGGCTGAAGGAATTTTACCAATTGCCATAGGTAAAGCTACAAAGTTAATATCCTTTATAAATAGTGATTTAAAATGTTATAATTTTACAATAACTTGGGGAAGCCAAACAACAACAGATGATAGTGCTGGACAAATACTTTATGAGTCAGACTATCTTCCAGGTTTAGAAGAGATAAAAAAAGGTATTAAGCTTTTTTTAGGTAAATCAAAACAAGTACCTCCTAATGTTTCAGCAATTAAAGTTAGTGGACAGAGAGCATATAAATTAGCAAGAGATAATAAATGCTTTAATATTCCAGCAAGAGATGTATTTGTAAGCAATTTATTTATTAAAGATCATAATAATCAAAGAACATCGTTTGAAATAGAATGTGGGAAAGGTTTTTATATAAGAAGTTTTGCTCGTGATTTAGCTTTAAATCTTAAAACTTTTGGACATATTTCATATTTAGAACGCACAAAAGTTGGTAAATTTAATAAAGAAAAAGCGATTTTGCTGGACGATTTATTAAAAATAAGACAAAGGGATTTTGGAATTAATTGTATCAAACCAACTATTTCTATGCTGGACGACATCTTGGCATATGAAATTTTGGACCAAAAAAATCTTACAGATTTATCTTTTGGAAGATCAATTAAGATTGATGAGTTTAATTTAAAAAATTTTCAATCAATCTATTTAGATAAAAAAATATTTTTTTTATCAAATAATGGGGACATAGTCTCAATTGGCAAATTAGTTGGTAATTTGTTCAAACCAAATAAAGTATTAATATAGGAGATACGATGTCGATAACTAAAGAAACAAAAAAAACAATAGTTAACGAATTTGCTAAAAACGAAAAAGATACAGGATCAACAAGTGTACAGATTGCTGTAATTAGCGAAAGAATTAAAAATTTAACAGAGCATTTTAAAACTCATAATAAAGACAATCATTCCAAAAGAGGTTTGGTTGCACTAGTTAATAAAAGAAAAAAATTACTTAATTACTTGTCTAAAAAAAATAATAATGAGTATTTAGAACTAATAAAAAAATTAAATATTAGAGGTTAACTGATAGGATAAATAAAAAATATGTTTGATATAAAAAAAGTGGAAATTGAATGGTCGGGAAGAAAACTTAAATTAGAAACGGGTAAAATTGCAAGACAAGCGGATGCATCGGTAATAGCATCTTATGGTGAAACCACAGTCATGGCAAATGTAGTTGCAGCAAAAGAGGCTAAACCAGATATAGATTTTTTTCCTTTAACCGTAAATTACCAAGAAAAATATTATTCAGTAGGAAAAATACCGGGAGGCTTTTTTAAAAGAGAAGCTAGACCAACTGAAAAAGAGACATTAGTTTCTCGATTAATAGATAGACCAGTGAGACCTTTATTTCATAAAGATTTCAAAAATGAAACTCAAGTAACTTGTACGGTACTTTCTCACGATCAAGAAAATGACTCAGATATAGTCGCAATGATTGCTGCTAGTGCAGCATTAACTTTGTCTGGACTACCTTTTTTAGGGCCATTAGGGGCTGTAAAAATTGGTTTAATAAACGATGAATTTGTTGTTAACCCAACCAAGAGTCAGCTTGCTAATACAAAACTTGAATTAGTATTAGCAGGAACAAAAGAAGGTGTTCTCATGATTGAGTCAGAAGCACATGAGCTATCAGAAAAACAAATGTTAGATGCTGTAGTTCTAGGACAAGATAGCTACAAACCAGTAATTGAAGCAATTATTTCACTAGCAAAAAAAGCAGCAAAAGAGCCATGGGAGATAAAGGAAAAAGATGATGAGCTCAAACAATTGCCAATAAATATAAAAAATGAATTTCATAAAAACTTTGTTGAAGCATATAAAATAACAGAAAAACAGAAACGATCAGAAAAACTATCTTCTATTAGAAATCAAATTGCTGAAAAGTACACTTCTGAAACATTATCTTCGGTAATAATTTCTGATGCTACTAAAAATATTGAAAAGGACATCGTGCGAGGAGAATTAATTAACACTGGAAAGAGAATTGACGGTAGAGATACAAAAACTGTTCGACCTATTGTATGTGAAACAGGAATATTAGAACGTACTCATGGTTCAGCTTTATTCACAAGAGGTGAAACTCAAGCAATCGTTGTATCAACTCTAGGTACTGGACAAGATGAGCAAAGAATTGATGCTATTGATGGAGAATATACAGAAAACTTTATGCTTCATTATAATTTTCCACCATATTCAGTTGGTGAGGTCGGAAGAGTAGGTTCAACTAGCAGAAGAGAAATTGGTCACGGAAAACTAGCATGGAGAGCCATTCATCCAATGTTACCATCAAATGAGAAGTTTCCCTATACTTACAGAGTTGTATCTGAAATAACAGAGTCCAATGGATCAAGTTCAATGGCGACTGTCTGTGGCACGTCAATGTCATTGATGGACGCTGGTGTACCACTCCAAAGACCGGTAGCAGGTATTGCTATGGGATTAATTAAAGAAGAAGATAAATATGTAATACTATCTGACATCTTGGGCGATGAGGATCATTTAGGTGATATGGATTTTAAGGTAGCCGGTACATCTGATGGAATTACTTCATTACAAATGGATATTAAAATTACTAGTATTACCGCTGAAATAATGAAAGAAGCTTTAGCTCAAGCTAAAGATGGTCGTTTTCATATTTTAGATGAAATGTCTAAGGCAATTGATAAGCCAAAAAAATCAATCTCAAAATATGCACCAACAATAACTAATCTTCAAATCAATAAAGACAAAATTAGAGAAGTCATTGGAAAAGGTGGAGCAGTTATTAGAGAAATATCTGAAACGACTGGAGCTAAAATAGAAATCAATGATGAAGGTCTAGTTAGTATTGCGGCTGTGGATCAAAAATCTGGTAATGATGCTTTAGAATGGATTAAAGGTATTGTCGAAGAACCAGAAATTGGAAAAATATATGAAGGTAAGGTTATTAAGATTATGGATTTTGGTGCTTTTGTAAATTTTATGGGATCCACGGATGGACTTGTTCATATTAGTCAATTAAAAAACGAAAGAGTAGAGAAAGTTGAAGATGTAATTAGTGAGGGAGATATCGTCAAGGTAAAAGTATTAGATGTTGACTCAAGAGGAAAAATTAAACTTTCTATGAAAGCAGTTGAAACAAAAGAAGAAGCTTAATCTACCAAAATTAATTGGGCACAGAGGAGTTAAAAACCTGTGCCCAGAAAATACAATTGAATCTATTAAAAAGGCATTTGATATTGGATTAAGATATGTGGAAGTTGATGTTAAAATTTCTAAAGATGAGATCCCAATTTTATTGCATGATGACACTTTAGAAAGGACAACAACTGGTACTGGACTAGCAGTAGATTTTGATTATAATTTTTTAAAAAAATTAGATGCAGGTCAATATTTTTATAACGACAAAACAAATAATTTCATTCCCAAATTATCTGATGTTTTGGATTTATGTAAATTAATGGGAGGAAATTTAAATATTGAACTAAAACCAAATCTAAATTTTGAGAAAAAAAATGTTCAGAAAATTCTAGATCTCACTAAAGACATTGAAGATATTGAAATTTTTTATTCATCATTTGACTTGAATTCTTTTATAGAAATTTCTAATCTTTTTGTTTCTTCTAATAGAAGTTTTCTTCTTGATTCATTTGATGAGTATAGCTTGAATGATTTATTTTCTATAACTGGAAAATATGATGCAAATATCTGTGGTTTAAATATAGAAATAATTTCACAAGAAATTATTGAAAAGATCAAAAAGAAAAATCTATTAATTACAGTTTATTCAGAAAAAAATATTAGTAAAAATGAAGCCAAAGATTGTTTTAATATTGGTGTAGATAGTATTTTTGTTGATGATCCTAGTAAATTAATAAATATTTATGACTAAAACCTAATAGTACAATTATTTAATTTTAAATATATTAAATTATTTATACATCAAATAAGTATAAAGAATTACTTAAATTTTATTTGTTATTAGGTATGCCAATTATATTATAACCACAATCAACATAATGCACCTCGCCAGTAACAGCTGAAGATAAATCACTTACAAAATACAAAGCAGATTTTCCAATTTCATCGAGTTTTACGTTTCTTTTTAAGGCTGAATGCTCTTCTGTAAACTTAAAAACTTCTCTCGCATTGTTTATTGCTGCTCCTGCGATTGTTCTCATTGGCCCAGCAGATATAGCATTGACTCTAATATTTTTTGTACCTAAATCTACACTTAAATATTTTACACTTGTTTCTAGTGCAGCTTTTGCAATCCCCATTAAATTGTAATTAGGTATAACTTTATTTGAACCATAAAAAGTAAGAGTTAGAATACTTCCCCCATCATTCATTATGGGAGCAAAGGCCTTTGAAAGGCTTGTTAATGAATAACATGATATATCTAAACAATTGATAAAATTATCTTTTGAAGTATCAATATATCTCCCATTTAGTTCTGATTTATCTGCAAATGCTACTGCGTGAACTATAAAATCAATAGTACCCCATTCCTTTTGGATAATTTCAACCGCCTTATTTATTGAGTTATTATTGTTAAAATCACATTCTATTAGTATTTTTGAGTTAATTTCCTCAGACAACGGTTTTACTCTTTTTAATAATATTTCGTTTTGATAACCAATAGCTATTTCTGCATCATGCTTAGCAAGTTGTTTTGAAATTCCCCAAGCTATTGAATGATTATTTGCTATACCAAAAACTATACCTCTTTTATTCTTAAGCATGATATTTTGAAAAAACTAGAGTTGCATTTGTTCCCCCAAAACCAAAACTATTCGACATAACATTCTCTATATTTACATTATTTTCTGTTTTTAGAAGAATGTTAGAGTCTTTGGCACTATGATCGAGTTTTTCAATATTAGCTGAACCACTAATAAAATTATTTTTCATCATTAAAAGACAATAAATAGCTTCATGAACCCCAGTTGCTCCTAAAGAGTGTCCAGTTAGTGATTTTGTTGAACTCATTTTTGGAATTTTTGAACCAAAAACATTTTTAATTGCTTCTAATTCTTTGAGATCTCCAATAGGAGTGCTTGTTCCATGTGTATTAATATAATCAATTTCACTATTAATATTTTTCAGAGCTTGTTTCATACATCTTTCAGCCCCTTCTCCTGACGGCTGTACCATATCATATCCATCTGATGTTGCTCCATATCCAGTTAATTCTCCATAAATTTTTGCTCCTCTTGCTTTTGCATGCTCTAATTCTTCGAGTACCAAGGTTCCACCACCTCCGGCGATTACAAAACCATCTCTATTAGCATCATACGCTCTTGAAGATTTTTCAGGAGTAGAATTATATTTTGAAGACAAAGCCCCCATCGCATCAAACAAAATTGATAATGTCCAATGAAGCTCCTCACCTCCTCCAGCAAAAATAATTCTTTGTTTTCCCATTTGGATTAATTCATAGGCATTACCTATACAATGTGAGCTTGTAGAACATGCTGAAGTAATAGAATAATTAACTCCCTTAATTTTAAATGGAGTTGCTAATGTTGCAGAATTTGTACTCGACATTGCTCTCGGTACCATGAAAGGTCCAATTTTTCTTGAACCTGCACTTTTACCTATTTCAGAGGATTTAAATAAATTTTGAGTTGATGGACCACCTGAACCTACTATTATGCCAGTCATTTCATTTGAGATATCATTTTCTTCTAAACCAGAGTCTTCAATTGCATTTTTCATAGATATATAATTAAATGCAGCTCCATCTCCCATAAATCTCAAAAGCCTTCTATCAACTTCTTTATTAATATCTATATTTGGTTTGCCGTGAACAAGACTTCTAAAAGAATACTCTTCATATTCATGAGCACTAGTTATTCCAGACTTTAAGTTTTTAAGACTATCTAAAACATCAACTTGATTATTTCCAATACAAGATACGATTCCAAGACCAGTGACTACAACTCTATTCATTGATTATTTCTCCGGTGAAAATAAACCGACTTTCATATCTTTAGCTTCATAAATTGTTTCGCCGTCGGCTTTTAAGATACCATCTCCAACACCCAATATAAGCTTTCTTAGAATGAGTCTTTTAAGTGATATATGATATGATACTTTCTTAACTTTTTTTAGAACTTGACCAGTAAATTTTACTTCACCAACGCCAAGAGCTCTACCTCTACCTGGCTGACCTAGCCACCCTAAATAGAAACCCAATAATTGCCACATAGCGTCTAATCCTAAACAACCTGGCATTACAGGATCATCTTTAAAGTGACATTCAAAAAACCAGAGATCTTGTCTGATATCTAATTCAGCTAAAACTTCACCTTTAGAAAAAACTCCACCATTTTCATTTATTGATGTTATTCTATCAAACATTAACATTGGGGGCATAGGAAGCTGAGCATTTCCTTTTCCAAAAAGATTACCTTCAGCACATTGAATTAGTTGGTCGTAAGTAAAAGAATTTTGTTTCATAACATAGATTAAACTTTTTTTTTATATTTATCAATTAACTTAAATAGATTTTAAATCACATTCATGCTTACTTTTAACAACAATATTTTCAATATTTAGTTTTTTCCCATTAGATACTGTTAATTTATTACTTTCATTACTTAAGTTTAAATAAAAATTTATGATTTTTTGTGCCGCAATCAGTCCAGCTAATCCAGCAGAAATTCCTGATATACCTACTGTTTCACATCTGGGTAATTCAATATCATTTTTATTTGGAAATATACAATTTAAACAAAGATGTTTACTTCTGTCTGAATTATCAAATAGAATAATTTGAATATCGTGTTTAATTACAGAGGAAAATAAAAAATTAATTGAATTTTTTGTACAATATTCATTCAAAAGTCTAGATACTTGCCAATTATCAGATGCATCGATAACAATATTACAACTAGAAAGACAATCGATATTATTGTTGTTAATGTTTGTATCAAATGTTCTAATTTTACAATCAGGATTTATCAATTTTAATTTTTTTTTAGCAACTTTTACTTTTTTTTCCCCTAAATCTTTAAGATTAAAAAGTATCTGTCTATTAAGATTAGTTTTATCGACAACATCCCCATCAATTAAAATAAGTTCTTTGATTCCTGAACTTACTAAATACTGTACTAGTGGACAGCCTATACCACCTATACCTACTACTCCAATATTTATATTTGCTAATTTTGAAATATTTTTTTCTGAAAAGTCATTTAGGATAAATAATCTACTAAAAATTTCATATTCAGATTCAGAATAAATATTCATTAATTTTTTGAAAAATTATAAACATATTTAATAATTTCATTTGCACAATTAACTTTTGTCATTTTTTTAAAATGCTTTACTTCATTCTTAGTAATTATAGATATCATATTATAATCTGATCCAAATACCTGGTTTTCTTTACTAATTTTATTATAAATAATCATATCACAATTTTTTGCTTCAAGTTTATTTTTAGCAGACTTTATACCGCCAGTTTCTGCAGCAAATCCTATTACTGTTTTAGGTCTTCTTTTTTTACTATTTCCAATTTTTTCTAAAATATCTAAATTTTTTGTTAATTTCAATTCTAAAGATTTATTTTTTTTTAGTTTAGTTTTTATTACTCTTTTATTTTTAAAATCAGAAACAGCTGCTGTAAAAAATCCAAAGTCTATATTTGAAATGCTTTTAATTTTTTTATACATATCTTCAGCTGATTTGATTTGAATAAATTTTATATTTGCAGGTGGATCTAATTTAGTTGGCCCTGATATTAAAATCACTTTTGCCCCATTAAGGGCTAGTCTGTTGGCAATTTCATATCCCTGTTTACCTGAAGAATGATTTGAAATATATCTTACAGCATCAATCATTTCTATTGTCGGACCTGCTGTAACTAAACATTTTTTATTTTTAAAAAGATCAAAAACTTTTAAATTATCTTTTACAACATCCAATATTTTTCCTGTATCACTAATTCTTCCAATTCCAAACTCACCACATTTTAATTTTCCTATTTCAGGACCAATAATTTGGTGGCCTCTTTGTCTAATAATTTTTACATTTCTTTGATTTGACTTATTCATCCACATTTCACTATTCATTGCTGGAGCAAACAAAATTTTCTTATTTGATGCTAGTAAAGTGTTAGAGGCTAGATTATCACCATATCCGTTGGCGAATTTTGCCATAGAATTAGCTGTTGCTGGACATACAAAAATAAGATCATTAGATCTTGATAAATTTATATGTAGCATTTTATTATTTGTTTCAGATTTATCAGTAAAAACCCTTTTATATGTCCTTTTTTGTAAGTCATTGATATCAATATATTTCTTTGCTTCTTCTGTTAAAATACAACTAACTTTGAATTTACTTTTGCTGAGTATTTTAATAATCTCTTTACATTTAGAAGCAGCAATTGAACCTGTTATTATTATTAAAATATTGTTCATTAAGTTTTGTAACCTGTATGAATTGCTACGATACCATTGAACAAATTAATTGTTCTAACTTTTTCAAAACCACAAGAAATTAAAACTTTCTCAAGATCTTCTTGATTAGGAAACAAATCTATACTTTCACTTAAATATTGATACGCTTCCTTATCTTTTGCAACTATATCACCTAAAAACGGTAATATTTTCGATTTATATAATCCATATGAAAATGAAACTAGGGAAGATTTTGGTGTACTAAATTCTAAGCAACAATATTTACCTCCTGGCTTTAGTACCCTGTATGCTTCTTCAATTGATTTTTTGTACTGAGTAACATTTCTTAAACAAAATGATATTATATATTTATCAAAATAATTATTATCAAAATGTAATTTTTCAGCATTACCAATTATAAAGTCTATATCTTTAAAACTTTTTAATCTCTTTTTTCCTTGATCAAGCATTGCTTTGTTTAGATCAAGTAAATGTAAGTCATATGATAAATTTTTTTTTAATAATTCAATTGCAATATCTCCTGACCCTGAACCAACATCTAAAACAATATCATTGTTTTTAGCATCAATTATTTCGACAAATCTTTTTTTCCACAATCTATGCATTCCTAAACTCATAAGGTCGTTCATTTTGTCGTAATTTGAAGCAACACTAGAAAAGACATTTTGGACAAGTTTAGTCTTTTGTTTTGAATTTACTTTTGTATAACCAAAATTATAATTTTTATTCATTATGCCTGAATTACCTGAAGTTGAAACAACAATAAAAGGACTTAATCTTATAAAAAGACAAAAAATCAATAAACTTAAAATTCATACAAGGCAACTCCGGTTCAAAATTCCCAACAATATTAATAAAATTTTAGTAAATTCTAAAATATCTAATATTAGAAGAATTGCAAAATATATTATTATAGATTTAAATAATTATCATTCTCTAATAATACACCTAGGAATGTCAGGAAGGCTCAAATTAAGCATTAATAAAATTATTAAGGTAAAACACGATCATCTAGTAATTTTTTTTACAAACAAAAAAATAATCACATACAACGATCCCAGAAAGTTTGGTTTTATTGATATCGTTGAAACGGCCAAACTTGAAAAAAAAAGATATATTATGAATTTAGGTGTAGATGCTTTAAGTAATTATCTGAATTCTAAATATTTATATAGAATTATTTCAAAATCAGAAGTACCAATTAAGCAAATATTACTTAATCAAAAAATTATTGCTGGTATTGGCAATATTTATGCGTCTGAAATATTGTTTGATGCTAAAATTTCTCCTTTGACACTTGGAAAGGACTTAAAAATTCTTTATTTAAAAAAATTAATTACTTCCATCCGTAAAATCTTAAGAAAAGCTATAAAATATGGAGGTTCAAGTATAAGAGACTATACATCTATAGATGGTACTCTTGGTAATTTCCAATCAAATTTTAAAGTATACGGCAAAGAGGGTGAAAAAATAGGTAATGATAAAGTTGTTAAAATTGTACAATATGGTAGATCTACATTTTACAGCCCAAAAAAACCAAAAACAAAAATAATATTTTAATAAATATTAATTGACTTAATCAATATTAAATTTATAGCGTCATTATGGCAAATCACGCTTCTGCAAAGAAAAGATCTAGACAGAACAAAGTTAGAAATGAAGTTAATACCCAATACCTTTCTAAGTTTAGAACTGCTCTAAATAAATTTAAGTCATCTGTAGAAGCAAAAAATGACCAAGAAATTCAAAAATCCTTTAGTGCTGTCAACTCAATAATGGCAAAAGCTTTAAAAAAAGGGATATTCAAAAAAGAATATATATCCAGAAAGTTATCCTCTCTTTCAAAACAAACTTCAAAAAAATAAATTTTTTTTTATTTTTTTACTTTTCTTCTTGCTAAAAATACTTAAAGGGTGTTGACTATCTAAATTATTTTGATGAGTGAGTTTTACGACTTTCGGTTTTTTGCGTAAAATTTTATAAAAGAAAAATCGTCTATTAGGGGGACAATGGACAATACATCTACTATATTTGACGAAAGTAAATGGACCTCCTTAAAAAAAGATTTAAAAAAAAATGTTGGTGATACTGCATACAATAACTGGTTAAAGCATTTAAATTATGTGTCTGTTGAAAATTCTACGATAACATTTTCAGTTCCAACAAAGTTTCTAAGAGATTGGATTGTAAATAATTATTCTGATAAAATAAAAAATGAATCAAAAAAATACTTAAAATCTATTGATGTAATTAAGTTTGTGGTCAAGCCTACTGGTGGAAGGATTGTTCCTGGCACAACAAGAACAATAAAAAGTACCGATAATCATTGGAAGTCAACTTTAGATGTTAGATCTAACCAAAGCTCTAATTATCCAAACGAATTTGGCGCTCCTTTGGATCCTCGTTTTACTTTTGATAATTTTGTTGTAGGAAAGCCAAATGAATTAGCTTTCGCTGCTTCTCAAAGAGTATCTGAAGCTGATAAAATTACTTTCAACCCTCTTTTCTTATGTGGTGGTGTTGGTCTGGGTAAAACACACTTAATGCATGCAATCGGTTGGAAAATCAAACAAAAGCAACCTGATAGAAAAGTTATATATTTATCTGCTGAAAAGTTCATGTATCAATTTGTTAGGGCTCTTCGTTATAAAGATACATCTGCCTTCAAAGAACAATTTAGATCGATTGATGTGCTTATGATAGATGACGTTCAATTTATAAGTGGCAAAGATAATACTCAAGAAGAATTTTTTCATACATTCAATGCTCTTATAGAACAAAATAAACAAATTGTTATCTCTGCTGATAAAACTCCAACTGATTTAGATGGTGTTCAAGAAAGATTAAAATCAAGATTAGGTTGTGGACTTGTAGCTGATATTCATCCAACTACATATGAACTTAGGCTCGGTATCTTAATTGAAAAAGCACATAAAAGAGGAGTAGAAATACCTCCTAAGGTTTTAGAGTTTTTATCGCATAGAATTATTTCAAATGTGAGAGAAATGGAAGGCGCTTTAAATAGATTAGTTGCTCATGGAACTTTAGTGGGTACGCCAATAACGATTGAGACCGCCCAATTAGTTCTCCAAGATCTACTAAAATCATCAAATAAAAAAATTACTATTGAAGAAATACAGAAGAAAGTAGCTGAACATTTCAACATAAGAATCACTGATATGCACTCACCAAGAAGGTCGAGGTCAGTAGCAAGACCAAGACAAATAGCAATGTACTTAGCAAAATCCATAACCTCAAGATCATTACCAGAAATAGGTAGAAAATTTGGTGGAAGGGACCATACAACTGTAATGCATGCAGTTAAAAAAATAGAGGAACTAAAGTTATCCGATGTTAATTTTAATGAAGACCTCGAATTATTGAAAAGACTTATAGATTCTTAAAATAATATAACATATATTTGTTAAATGAAATTTCAGATTTCAAAACAAAAAATATTTAAAACACTTTCACATTTACAAGGTATAGTTGATAAAAAAAATTCTTTACCTATTTTATCAAATATTTTAATTGAAGCAAAAAAAAGTAACTTAATTTTATCATCGACTGATATGGATATATCAATCATCGAAACAATTAATTGTAATGTTTTAGAGGAAGGCTCTACAACAATAAATGCACAAATACTATATGATATTGTTAGAAAACTGGATGATAATAGTGATGTTGAAATTATCTCAAATGATGGAAAAATTTTAACACTTAGAGCTAGTGGCTCAAGGTTTTCATTAGCATGTCTTTCAAAAGAAGACTTTCCAATTATTGATCAACAAAATGATGGAGTGAATATTAAAATAAATTCAAAAGATTTATTTAACCTAATAGATAAAACTAAATTTGCTATTTCTAATGAAGAAACAAGATATTTCTTAAATGGACTATATTTTAGTATTTATAAAGATAACGATAAAACTAATGTTACTATAGTTGGAACTGATGGACACCGACTTGCAAAGTTTAATCAAATAATTGACCAAAATATAGAACAGGTCATTGGCGTAATAATACCAAAAAAAACTATAAATGAACTATCTAAATTATTGTCAGATATAGACACAGAAATTGAAATAATCCTTAATTCAAGCAAAATAATATTTTATATTGATAATGTAGTATTTATATCAAAGCTTATAGACGGTACCTTTCCTGATTATAAGAGGGTTATTCCATCAGAAAATAGTAATGTGGTTGAAATTAATAGAGAAAAACTTTTAGCAGCTGTTGACAGAGTTAGCACTATAGCTAATGATAAATCTCCAGTTATTAAATTTAAATTATTAAAAAATTTAATAAATTTAAATACCATAAATAATGATAATAGCACTGCTACTGAAGACTTAGAATTAGATTATGAGGGTGATAACTTAGAAATTGGTTTTAATTCAAAATATATTATGGACATAGTTAATAACCTGCAAGATGAAGTTATATCTATTAAGCTTAAAGATGGATCATCACCAATAATTGCTCAAGAAAAATCTAATTCTAATTTGGTCTATGTTTTAATGCCAATGAGAGTTTAAGTAAATTTGGCAAAAATTAAAAACATTTATCTTAATAACTTTAGAAATTTCAAAGTACTTGAATTTTCAACTGATAAAAAATCAAATATTCTTTATGGGGATAACGGATCAGGTAAAACTAATATTTTAGAGAGCATTTCATTGATTGCAAAAGGTAGAGGTTTTAGAAATACTGTTCTATCTAATCTTATTAAAAATAATGAAAATAATTTTTTAATAAAATCAATTCTAGAAATTAATAATAATGACTATGAAGTTGATATATTTTTAAAAAATGACAAAAATAAATTAAGGAAAATTATTACTATTAATCAAGATTCATCTAAAGAGTCTATAGATTTTATAAATTCTTCGTTGTCATTTTTAATATTTCTTCCTGAGATGGAGAGACTTTTTCAATCCTCACCTTCTTACAGAAGAAATTTTATAGACAGATTAATTTTTTCTGAAAATAATAAATATAATAGATTGATAAATAAATATAAAATTAAAATTGTTGAAAGAACTAAAATTTTGCTATCAAATTATTATGACAAAAGTTGGATAAATCATATTGAAACTGAAATAACAGAATTAGGCTTAAAAATTTACGAAACAAGAAAGTTAAAATTACAATCATTAAACCAAAATTTAGAAGAATTAAATCTATCTAATGATTATCAATTTAAAATTAAACTTAAATTAAAAGACAATTTTTATGATTCAAATATTAATCATGAAATATATTTATCTAAATTATCATCTTGTCGTGAATATGATAAAAAATTTGGTGGTTCTAAAATAGGGCCTCATAAATCAGATGTTTCTGCAATTATAAATAATGATTTTGATGCATCATTGCTATCCACCGGTCAACAAAAGACAATAGTTTTGATGATGTTACTTGCACAATGCAAAAATCTAATAACTAATAAAAATATTGAGCCCATACTCCTTTTTGATGAAATATGCTCTCATCTTGATTCTAATAATCGTAAAATTTTATTAGACATTATAAATCAATTTGAAATTCAACTCTTTTTAACAGGAACTGAGAAAAGTTTATTTTCTTTTATATCAACAAATGTAAATTTATATAATATAACTGATTTATGAATAAAGAATATTCATCTGATTCCATTAAGGTTTTAAAAGGTTTAGAGGCAGTAAGAAAAAGACCAGGTATGTACATAGGTGATACCGACGATGGCTCAGGTCTGCATCAGATGATCTATGAGGTACTTGATAACTCTATAGATGAAGCCCTAGCAGGTTTTTGTGATAATATTGAAGTAATTTTAAATTCAGATGGGACGGTATCTGTAAGTGACAACGGCAGAGGGATACCTGTAGATTTACATAAAACTGAAAAAATACCAGCCGCAGAATTAATTATGACTGAATTACACGCCGGAGGGAAATTTGATCAGAATAGCTATAAAGTTTCGGGGGGTCTACATGGCGTTGGAGTTTCAGTTGTAAATGCACTTTCAGAGTTTCTCACTCTAGAAATTAATAGAGAAGGAAAAAGTTACAATATTGATTTTAGTAATGGTAAGGTAATAAAAAAGCTTAATATTATTGGATCATCACCAAAAATTACTAATAACAAATATTTTACAGGAACTAAAATAACCTTCTTACCTACTAAAGATATTTTTAAGAATATTGATTTTAACTTTAAAACAATAGAAAAAAGACTCAGAGAACTAGCTTTTCTTAATACAGGTGTAAGTATCAAATTAATCGATAAAAGACAGTCAGATGAAATAAATATAAGTTTTAAATATGATGGTGGAATTAAGGAATATGTAAAATTTATTAATGAAGGTAAAAATACTATTCATAACAACCCTATTTCATTTAAGGGTGAAAAAAATAATATAACAATAGAATGTTCGTTGCAGTGGACAGATAGTTACCATGAAAATACAATTTGTTTTACCAATAACATTGTTCAAAGAGATGGCGGAACTCATTTAGCTGGTTTCAGGGGAGCTCTTACAAGATCAATTGTAAACTATATTAATAAGAATACAAAAAATTCTAACAATATAACTGGAGATGATGCAAGGGAAGGATTAACATGTATTATTTCAGTTAAACTGCCAGATCCTAAATTTTCTAGCCAGACAAAAGATAAACTTGTTTCTTCTGAAGTAAGACCTGTTATTGAGTCAATAAGTTTAGATAAAATTGAACAATGGATAGAAGAAAATCCAAGTGAAATTAAAAAAGTTATAGATAAAATAATAGAAGCTTCGAACGCGAGGGAGGCTGCAAGAAAAGCTCGAGAATTAACAAGAAGAAAAACAGGCTTAGAAAATACCTCTTTGCCTGGTAAACTTGCAGATTGCCAAGAAAAAAATCCAGAGCTTTCAGAATTGTTTATTGTTGAAGGGGACTCTGCTGGCGGATCAGCAAAGCAAGGTAGAGACAGAAAAAATCAAGCTATTTTACCATTGAGAGGAAAGATACTCAATGTTGAAAGAGCAAATGATAAACAAGTGCTTACAAGTAATGAAATTGGCACATTAATAACTGCAATTGGAGCTGGTGTTGGTAATCCTACGGATGATATAAATCAAAATAAAGTTGAAGGTAAATTTGATCTTTCAAAAATGAGATATCATAAAATAATTATTATGACTGATGCAGATGTAGATGGTAGTCACATTAGAACACTCTTATTAACTTTTTTTTATAGACACATGAAACCCATTATAGATTCTGGTCGATTATATATTGCGCAACCCCCACTTTACCGAATAAAAAAAGGAAGCTCCACAGTGTACAAAAAAGATGATACTGATTTAGAAGATTACTTAATTGAGGAAGGTTTAAAAAATACTATTTTACAGAATGTTCAAAACGACCAAATTGCAGGTAAAGAACTTAAACAAATAATTTATCTTTCAAAAAAAACTAAAGATTTAGTCATTCCTCTTATGAGAAGAATAGATAACAGTAATATTATCGAAAATGCCGCAATTGTAAGAGCATTAGATTTAAGAAACTTAGATGATAACAAAATTGGTTCAGAGATTGCTAAATATCTTGAACAAAGACTTAATATTATTTCTAATCTAGCTCAAAAAAATTGGAAAGTTGTACATTCTAAAAGATCTCTAAATATAGAAAGAACCATAAGAGGTTTTACAGAAAAATTTGTTATTGACGAAAATTTTATAGTAACTCCTGAAGCAAAAGCACTAAATCAAATTAGAGATGAATTAATGGAAAATTTTTATAGATTAAAAGAAGAGGGTTCTGGAACTATTATAAATAAAAACGAAGAATACAATATTTTTGGACCTTTGGATCTTATAGATAAAATTCTAGAAATTGGAAAATCTGGAATACAAATTAATAGATACAAAGGCTTAGGTGAAATGAATCCAGACCAATTATGGGAGACAACTTTAGATAAAAATGAAAGAATACTCCTCTCAGTAAAAATAAATGAAATTGATGCCGCAAATAAAGCGTTTGAGGATTTAATGGGCGGAGAAACAGAAGCAAGAAAAAAATTTATAGCTGAAAATTCATTAAAAGTTGCAAATTTAGACATATAAGTTTTAATGAACACGATTCTTCTTGGAAATTTAATTAATATTCGTTGGATAGCCATATTTGGTCAACTGATAGCAATATTATTTGTTAATTTTATAATTAAAATCGATATACCTTTTTATGAAGCATTAATAATTGTCTTACTTTCTGTAGCAAATAATTTTTATTCATACTTTGAAGAAAGACGAAATAAAACAATTAGCAATACTAAGGCATTTTTTTTCTTATTATTTGATACTTTACAGTTAGGAATTTTGCTATTTCTTACTGGAGGTATTATAAACCCTTTTTCTATCCTAATTCTTGCACCTGTCATTACATCTGCCTCTTACTTACCCGCATTATTAACCATAATTCTTTCATCTATTTCTATAATTATTATTGTTATACTTAATTTCTATTTTATTCCTCTCAATTTGGGTAATGAATTTATTTTACCTGAAATTTATAAATTCGGTCTTGTTTTTTCGTTAATTATTACTGTAGTATTTATAGCAATCTATGCATATTTATTTGCAAGTTCTTCAAGAAAAATATCTAATGCATTATCAGTTTCTAAACTTCAAATATTAAATCAAAAAAAGATTAGTGAAGTTGGATCTTTAAGTGCAGCAGCCGCGCATGAATTAAGTACTCCGTTAAATACTATATTCTTAATATTAAATGATCTAATCAAAGATCAAAAATTAAGTGAAGATAAAAATATTATGAAAGATATTATTTTGCTTAAGTCTCAAGCTGAAAGATGTAAAGAAATTTTACAAAAACTATCACAAAATCCATTAAAATTAAAAGACAAGTTTCTTGAAAAAGTCAAGATTACTGATTTGATTAAAATTAATTTTGATAAATTCAATAAAAATAAAAAACTAAATATTATTAAAAGTTTTAAAAAAGATGAGCCAAAAATTATTTTCAAAGATGAAATAATGTATGCATTAGGTAATATAATACAAAATGCAGTTATTCACTCTGTAAATATTGTTAATGTTGAAGTAAAATATACGGAAAGTAATGTCTTTTTAAAAATTTCAGATGATGGATCTGGATTTTCTAAAGATATTATAGATAAGTTAGGACAACCTTATGTATCTAAAAATAATGAAGGTATGGGATTAGGAATATTTATTGCTAAAAATTTGATAGAAAATATGGGAGGAAATATACATTTATATAATTCAAAAGATGCTGAAGCAGTTGTTGAAATAAGCTTTGATAACTCTATCTTAATGATATGATGATGAAATTGTTAATTGTAGATGATGACCTGCCTTTTAGAGAAAGACTATCTAGATCAATGGAAAAAAAAGGATTTGATGTCATCTCATCCCATGGATTTAAAGATTCAATTGGTAAGGTAGTAAATAATAAATTTGATTATGCCGTTGTTGATATGAGATTAGAAGACGGTTCTGGCCTGGAACTAGTTAAGGAAATTCAAAAATTAAGTCCAGAAACAAAATCATTGCTTTTAACCGGCTACGGAAATATTGCAACTGCAGTTGCGGCTATTAAATCCGGTGCGATTGATTATCTACCTAAACCAGCAGAAATTGATCAAATTTATGACGCACTTACAAATTCAAAGGAGGTTCTGCCACCACCACCAGAAAATCCAATGACTGCTGATAGAATTAGGTGGGAACATATTCAAAGAGTGTTTATACAATGTAATCGTAATGTATCAGAAACAGCTAGAAGGCTTAGAATGCACAGAAGAACATTACAAAGAATATTAAATAAACATGCTCCAAGAGAATAACTTTAAGCTTTCTATAATAATACCAGTTTTCAATGAAGAGCAATATTTACAAAGGCTATTCCAAGATTTAATAAAATACTTTGACAAAAGTAACACAGAGATTTTAATCATCGATGATGGATCTACTGATAGGTCAACAGAGATTATAAAAAATTTCAAAAACGAAAAGAAAAAATTTAATTTTAAGTATTTTAGAAATGATATTAATTCTGGCAAAGGATTTTCTATTCTAAAAGGATTGAAAAACTGCTCTGGTGAATATGTATTACTTCAAGATGCAGATCTAGAATTAGATTTAAAGGATTCGTACAAAATGTTCCAGATGATTCAAAATAATAATGATATAAAATGTATATTCGGTAGTAGATATTTATCAGGAAAGTTAAAAAAAAATAATTATCTTTTTAATAACTTGATTGGGAAACTAAATTCATTAATTTTTAATATTTTTTTTTCACAATCATTAAGTGATGTACATTGTGGATTAAAAATTATACATCGAGATGTCATTAACAAAATTAATCTAAGTTTAAAAGATTTTGGTATTGAGATTGATCTTGCTTCACAGATTGTAAAAAATAATTTTTTTATTTATGAATACGGAGTTTCATATTTTTTTAGAACTAAGAGCGAAGGAAAAAAAATTACTTGGATTGATGGAGTGAAGTCTTTTTATTATCTCATAAAAGTAAGATTTTTTGATAACAATCTTTCAACAAATTTATCTTT
>CACOIH010000018.1 GCA_902627245.1 uncultured Alphaproteobacteria bacterium | reverse complement strand
ATATCAATTTTTTGAAATGCCAGAGATGATAACAGCTATGGCAGAGCGAGATAATAATAATTTATTAATTGCTTCTCATTACGGAATTAATAATTTTAATATAAGGAGTAACGAATTTAATCAATTAATCACTTTAGAAAAAGACAAGCCTCATAACAGATGTAATGACGGAGCGGCAGATTTTTTAGGTAATTTTTGGATTGGAACTATGCAAAATAATATTGCAGACGATGGTAGTGATATAGAAATTACTAAAAATTCTGGCTCCTTATATTGTATAGACAAAGATTTAAATATTACTAACCATGAAAATGACATTGGTATTTCAAATACCTTTGCATGGAGTCCGCAAAATGACAAATTTTATTTTTCAGACACTTTAACTGGCACAATCTTTGTTTATGATTATGATTATAAAAATAAAAAAATCTCTAATAAAAAAGAATTTGCTAAGTTTGATAGAGGTTATCCCGATGGTTCAACTGTTGACTCAGAAGGCTTCTTATGGAATTGTCGATGGGATGGATCATGCGTAGTCCGCTTCAATCTAAAAGGAGAAGTAGACAGAGTAGTTGAGTTACCAGTTCCAAATGTTACAAGTTGTACTTTTGGAGGTAAAGACTTGAAAACGTTGTTTATAACAACTGCAAGAATGGGTATGACAAATGAGCAATTAGAAAATACACCGCATGCAGGTAGTTTATTTGCTCTTGAAACAGATATTCAGGGAAAACCTGACTTTAAATTTGCTAATTAATTAGTAAAGTAATCCCTTAATTATGAATAATCGTTTTAAAAATAAAATCGTTATTGTAACTGGTGCTGGTTCTGGAATTGGTGAAACCACAGCAATTAAATTTGCAAATGAAGGAGCTTCAGTTGTTGTTGCAGATATCAATCCTGAAACAGGCAATTCAGTTTCTGACCATATAAATAATAACGGAGGAAAATCTATTTTTTTAGAAACAAATGTAGCAGAATTTAAATCAGTAGATAATATGGTTTCACAAACTTTAGATACATTTGGAATACCTGATGTATTAATTAATAATGCTGGAATAAATGTTTTTGGTGAACCTTTAAATATGCCTGACAGTGAATGGAAAAGAGCTTTTTCGGTCGACTTAGATGGAGTTTGGTTTGGATGTAAGGCGGTTCTTCCTCACATGCTTAAAAAAAATAAAGGGAGTATTGTTAATGTTGCATCAGTTCATGGTATACAAATAATTCCGAATTGTTTTCCTTATCCAGTTGCTAAACATGGAGTTATTGGTTTAACAAAGGCTCTTGCTGTAGATTATGCAGCTAAGGGTATTAAGATAAATTCAATTTCACCAGGCTATATAGAGACTCCTATTATTGATAGATTTTTTAACACAAAACCAGATCCGATAGCAGCTAGAAAGGAAGCAGAAAATCATCAACCAATTAAACGAATGGGTACAACAGATGAAATTGCTAATACAATTATGTTTATGTCATCTGATGAATGTAATTATATGATTGGAGCAAACATAGTTGTAGATGGTGGAATTACTTTAAGAATGCATGAAAATGAAGATACTGGCGCAGGTTAAAAGTGAAAATTGAAAATATTGAACTTTACTATTTATCTATGCCAGAAATCTTGGATGAGGCTGATGGAAGTCAAGATGCGCTAATAGTTAAAGTGGAGGCTGGGGGATTAGTTGGATGGGGTGAGTGTGAGGCTTCTCCTTTAACTTCAATTGCAAATTTTATTTGTCCTAAATCACATTCTGCAGCTAATCCAATAAGAGACTCAGTTATTAATCAAAACATAAATAACTTAGATGATGTAAAAAAAATAATTCAAACCGTTAAACATAAATCATTAATGATTGCTCAAACACCACATACTTTTTCTGGAATTGAGGTAGCATTGTTAGATCTTTTAGCAAAAAAAGAAAATTGTCCAATTTATTCATTAATTGGGATGGATAATTCAAAACCAAAAATAGCATATGCTTCAGTATTATTTGGAAAAACACCTGAGGATACGTTTAAGGTTGCTAAAAATTTAAAAAATCAAAATTTTAAAGCAATTAAGTTTGGATGGCAAAATTTTGGTCTCAATATTAAAACTGATGAAGAGCATTTAGTTGCTGCAAGAGAAGCTATAGGTAAAGATTTGGAGCTAATGGTTGATGTAGGAGCCATTTGGGGTACTGATGTTCAAGAAGCACAAAAAAGATTAAACATTTTTAAAAAAGCAAACATTACTTGGTTAGAAGAACCATTTTTCTCTGATGCTTTCTTTGAATATGGTCAATTGAGTGATCAAACAAATCTACCTTTAGCAGGTGGAGAGTCTTGTCATTCGGTTGAGTCAGCAAAAAATATGATTAGATTTGGTAAAGTTAAATTTATTCAAATAGATGCTGGAATTGCTGGAGGTATTCTTGCTGGTAAAGAAATTTGTGATTTTGCAGAAAGTAATAATGTGCAATATGTAAATCATACTTTTACTTCTCATTTACAACTTTCATCTTCTTTACAGTCTTATGCAAGTTCCTCAAAAAGTTTGTTTGCAGAATTTCCTCAACAGCTAAAATCATTAGCATGGGACCTTACTGAAAATCATATTGGTATGGATGAAAATGGATGTATTGATATTCCACCTGGTATTGGTCACGCTATAAAAATTAATCAAAGTGCTTTAGAACAATATAAGGTTGATGTAGAAATATACGTTAATAAAGAAAAAATATTTTAAGATGAAAATTATTGATATCAAAACTACAATTGTAAACGCAGAAATGCGAAATTGGGTGTTCGTAAAAGTAATTACTGACTCAGATTTGTACGGATGGGGCGAAGCAACAGTAGAATGGAAAACTAGAGCAGTTGTAGGAGCTATAGAAGATTTAAAACCTTTATTAGTTGGGAAAGATCCAAGAAATATTAAACAAAATTTTCAAATAATGACAAAGCATGGTTTTTGGAAATTAGGTGTAATTGGTATGTCTGCAGTTAGTGGCATTGAACATGCTCTTTGGGATATACTAGGAAAAAGTTTGAATACACCAGTATGGCAATTATTGGGTGGGAAAGTCCGCGAAAAAATAAAAATTTATACTCATCTAGGGATGGGTGATATGAATGCTGTCTACAGAGACACAATGGAGACAAATAAATTAAATGACCATGCATCAGCATTAGTAGAAAAAGGGTATAAAGCATTTAAAGTTGTATTTATTCCATTTACTCACTTCACTAATACTTCACAGAATTTAAATAAAGTAAATGAGCTAATGTCCTCTTTAAGAAATACTGTCGGTGATGATATTGACATTATGGTAGATTTTCATGGTAGATGTGCTTCAGGAATTTCTTCAGTACAGTACATAAAAGAATTAGAAACATATAATCCTCTATTTGTTGAGGAGCCGATATTGCCAGGAGATAATAAAACCTTGTTGCAAATTAAAAACTCAATAAATTGTCCTCTTGCCACTGGCGAAAGATTGATAGGCCACCAAGAATTTGAAGATATAATTTCAAATCGTATTGTTGATATTGTACAACCAGACCTAAATCACTGTGGTGGATTGCTAGAAGCTAAAAATATTGCAGCGGCAGCTTCTGTAGCAAACATTGGTGTAGCGCCACATAATCCAAACGGTCCAATAGCTGGTGCCGCAGCACTTCATTTTGCTACTTCAACAACTAACCATATAATACAAGAGGTTATGGACAAATCAGTACCTTGGTATGATGATGTTATATCTCAAACACCTGTTAAAAAAGATAAGGATTGTTGGTTGATTCCAAACACACCTGGTCTTGGAATTGATGTTAATGAGAAAGAAGCAGCAAAATATCCTTTTAAACAAGAAATAATGCCAACAACTGATGCATACCTTAATGATGGAACAGTAGTTGATTGGTGATTAGCACTAATAAAATAAAAGGAATTTTTCCAATTCTTTACACATTTTTCAATAAAAATAATTCTATTGATTATAAATTGATGGAAGAACAAATTTCACTAATATTTAAAAAAAAATGTAATGGCATAGCTGCTCTTGGATTAGCTACTGAAGTAAACAAATTAACTTTAAAAGAAAAAACAAAAATAATTGAACTTATTACAACAACAATTCCATCTTCATTTCCAAAGGCAATAACTATACATGCAAAAAAAGATGAAGACTATTGTAAACTAATAGATATATCAAAATCAAATAATGTTGACTGGTTAATCCTGCAACCAATGATCAACAAAAATACTACTGATAAAGATTGTTATAATTTTTTTAAAAGGATAATGCCTTTAACAAAAGGAACTTTAACAGGAATTCAAAATGCTAAAGAGTACATTGGTGTTGGATTATCTTCAAATCAAATTCTAAACCTATACAAAAAATTTAATAACTTTAGAGCAATAAAAGGTGAAGCATCTTCTATTCATATGCAACAAGAATTAATAAATTATCCAAAAGACTTAATTGTTTTTAATGGAAGAGGAGGTCAAGAGATAATAGATAATTTTAAAATTGGCTGTAAAGGTATTGTTCCTTGTTTAGATGGTGCAGATAAATTTATAAAAATTTATAACTACTTTCAACAAAATAAACTTGATCACGCTGAAAGAGAATATAAAAATGTTCTTCCAAATATAGTATTTATAATGCAATCCATTGACTCTTTGGTATGTTACGGTAAGAGAGTTTGTGCATTTAGGATGGGAGTAAAAAATGTATATGATCGTAAGCCGTATTTAAAACCAACGGATTATGGAATTAATAAATCAAAAAAAATTGCAAATTCGCTTGGACTTTTTTAATGACAAAAAAAAATAAATTTAGATCTTCAGCTTGGTACAACTCAAAGACACATAAGAGAGATACTTTTGTTCATAGAGGTTGGATGAGAAATCAGGGTCATCCAAATCATTTATTCGATGGTAGGCCAGTCATTGGTATATGTAATACTTGGTCTGAGCTTACCCCATGTAATGGGCATTTTCGAGAAATTGCTGAGTCTGTGAAAAAAGGAGTATATGAAGCAGGAGGTTTCCCATTAGAATTTCCTGTTTTTTCTGCGAGTGAATCTAATTTAAGACCAACAGCAATGCTTTTTAGAAACCTAGCAAGCATGGATGTGGAAGAGGCTATAAGAGGGAATCCAATTGATGGAGTAGTTCTACTAATGGGTTGTGATAAAACCACGCCGTCATTGTTAATGGGCGCAGCTAGTGTTGATCTCCCTACAATCGGTATTTCTGGTGGACCCATGCTCAATGGTCATCACAGAGGAAAAACAATAGGCTCAGGTACAGGTGTCTGGCAACTTGATGCTGATTTAAGTGCTGGAAAGATTACTGAGGATGATTTTATTGAAGCAGAAATATCGATGAGTCGTTCAAAAGGAAACTGTATGACAATGGGAACTGCTTCAACTATGGGAAGCATGGTAGAAGCATTAGGAATGTCTCTACCCAATAATGCTGCTATACCAGCTGTTGACTCAAGAAGGTATGCTCTTGCCCATATGTCAGGAAAAAGAATTGTTGAAATGGTTAAGGAAGATTTAATAATGTCAAAAATTGTAACAAAAAAATCTTTTGAAAACGCTATTAAAGTTAATGGTGCAATAGGGGGATCAACAAATGCAGTTATTCACTTAGCAGCAGTTGCAGGAAGATTAGAAATAGATCTTAAATTAAGTGATTGGGAAAAATGTGGTAAAGATATTCCTACGCTAGTAAATTTACAACCTTCTGGAAAATATTTAATGGAAGATTTTTATTATGCTGGTGGGGTGCCTGTTGTTATAAGAAGGCTACTTGAAAAAAATATTCTGGATAAAGACTCTCTTACTGCAAATGGTAAAACAATATCTGAAAATAATAAAAACGCAAAATGTTGGAATAATGATGTCATTAAAGAATTTGACAATCCTTTGGTTGCTGATGGAGGCATAAAAATACTGAGAGGAAATATTGCGCCAAACGGTGCGATCATTAAGCCATCTGCTGCGACTCCAGAACTTATGAAACATAAAGGTAAAGCAGTAGTTTTTGAGAGTGTCGAAGCATTTCATGATAAAATTGATAGCCCTGATCTTGAAGTAGATGAAAACTCAATTCTTGTATTAAAAAATTGTGGCCCTAAAGGTTATCCTGGAATGGCCGAGGTTGGGAATATGAGACTGCCTCAGAAATTATTAAAAAAAGGAATCAGAGATATGATACGTATATCTGACGCAAGAATGAGTGGAACTGCATATGGAACTGTCATACTTCACACTGCTCCTGAAGCTGCAATAAAAGGACCTCTAGCAGCTGTACAAAATAATGATTTTATTGAAATAGATGTAGAAAAAGGATCAATGAACCTCTTGGTCGATGACAATATTATCAAGGAAAGATTAGAAAATTACAAACCAGTTTTACCAGATATAAAAAGTGGTTATCAAAAAATGTATATTGATCATGTAACACAAGCGGATACTGGAGCAGACTTAGATTTTCTAATCGGTAAACGTGGATCAGAAGTAAAAAGACACAGTCATTAAATTTATAGAAATAAAAAAATGAATAGTAATTTTGTTCCCTTATCAGCTAAGGAGTTAATTGCAAAAATTAACAAAATTCCAAGAGTGAACTTGGCTTTATTACCGACTGTATTAGAATTTGCACCAAATATATCCAAAGAGTTAAATATTAATCTTTATATTAAAAGAGATGATTGCACAGCACTTGCATTTGGAGGTAATAAAACAAGACATTTAGAGTTTATAATGGCAAAGACAATATCTGGAGATTATGATTGTATTTTAACTGGAGCTTCATCCCAGTCTAACTTTTGCCGTCAAGCTGTTGCCGCTGCAAACAAATTAAATTTAGAAAGTTACTTAGTGTTAATGCATGGAGTTAAAGGTAAGCAAATGCAAGGTAATTTTTTATTATATAATATTTTAGGTGCAAACGTAGATGTGGTTGAGGGAGAAGATTTAGAAAAAATACCAATACATTTAGATAAAAAATATAATCAACTTATAAAAGAAGGAAGGAAGCCACTTTTAATATATGGAGGTTTTGGAAAAGAAGATACAACACTTGCTGGGATTAGTTATGCCAATGCTATGGCTGAAATTGATTTACAAATGAAAGAACAAAATTTTATTGCAGATCATTTGTTTGTCACAGCCGCAAATATGACACAAGCTGGTTGTGAATTAGGGGCTAAAATTTTAGATTGGCCAACAAGAATACAAGGTATATCTCCAGTGTATTGGGAAATGGATATTAAAAAAGACATAGCTAGAATATGTAATGATGGAGCAAAAATGCTTGATCTTAATTTAGAGTTTTCTCATGATATGATTAATCATGATAATAATTACGTAGGTGAAAAATATGGCGCTACGACAGAACAGGGAATAAAAGCAATGAAACTTTTAGCCAATAAAGAGGGAATAATTTTAGATCCAGTTTATACATCGAAAGGTTTCGCTGCTCTTATTGATTATGTTGAAAAAGGGATAATTAAAAAGGGTGAAAAGGTAATTTTTATGTTTACTGGTGGTAGCCCTGCAGTATTTGCATATAACGAAGAGATAACAAATAATTCTACTCTGTAATTTCAAAGCTATCTAAATATTTATTTGATAACTCAATACCCAATCCTGATTTTTTTTCATCTAATTCTATGAAACCATTTTTAGCTTGAGGCTCTCCATCAAAAATATACCAGAATAACTCATTTCCAATTTCTACTGGCCAAAATGGAAAGTATTCAACAATAGGGGCATTTATACTACTCATTGAAACGTGAAAATTATGTACTTGTCCTGCATGAGGAATTACAGGTATTTGAAATGCTTCTGCTAAAGCACAAATTTTGTGTGCCTGTGTAATTCCTCCAACTCTGTTTGTGTCAAATTGAACTACATCTACTGCTTTTTTTTCTAAAAGTTGCCTAAAGCCATAAAGTGTATATTCATGTTCGCCTCCAGATATAGGCGTTCTGCATGATGCTTTTAAATCTGCATACCCGTCTATATCATCAGCTATTACTGGTTCCTCTAACCATCTCAAATTTTCTTTATCAATTAATCGCATCATTCTTTTGGCGTATTCAAATGTCCATCCCATATAAACATCAGCCATCAAATCAACATTATCACCAACTACTGATCTTACTGTTTTAATTAATTCTATATTTTTATTCATTCCCTCAGCGCCATCTTTAGGTCCCCAACCAAAACGTAGTTTCATTGCTTTAAATCCTTGATCTAAATATTCTTGTGCTTCTTTTGCTAACGTATCAAGAGGCTGACTATATAATTTACTTGCATAGCAAGGTAACTTTGCTTTCGTTTTACCACCCAAAAGACTGTAAACTGGTTGTTTTGCTACTTTACCAAGTGCATCCCATATTGCTATATCAACAGCGCTTATAGCTGTCATACCGACACCTTTTCTTCCCCAAGCTAAAGTTTGTCGATACATTTTTTGCCAAATGTGCTCATAATCCCAAATACTTTCACCAATTATTGCCGGTTTTAAATAATTATCTACTACAGATTTACATGGTTTTGGAGATAGTGCTGCATTACCAAGACCAACATGCCCATCTTCAGTTTCAACTTCAACAACTAACCAACTTAAAAATTTAAAAGTCGACATACCATCAGCACTTATATTTTCTTTGTTTAATAAATCGGCTGCGCTAGTGCAAAAATTATTGTGTATTTTTTGGATAGGACCTTTCCATGTGTATAGTTTTGCTCTTACGTCTTTAATTTTTGATGTCATAATTAAATTCTATAAAATTTTTCTGCATTTGAGGAAAACAACATTTTTTTATCATTATCTGAATAGTTTTTTGTAATTGTTTTAAATGAATTCCAATAATTATCAAAAGTATTAAATATTTTGTCTACTGGAAAATTTGATGCAAACATACATCTTTCAACACCAAATATCTCAATAGTTTTTTCAACAAATATTTTTGTACTATCTATTGTCCAATTTGGATTAAACATTCCAAGACCAGAAATCTTTGCTACAATGTTACTACAACTTGCAATTTTTTTCATACGACTTTCCCAATATTTAATATACTCATCAGACTGATAACATGGTTCACCAGTATGGTTTAATATAAATAAAATATCATCATTTTCTTTGGCTAAATTAAATGCGTCATTCATTTGGTGAGGATAAATTTGAATATCAAAAGATAAATTTCTATTTTTCATATTTTTAAAGTTTCTCAGCCAATTTGTATTTTTCATAAAATCTTCTGATGCATGTGAATATTTTGGTTCATCTGCATTAAAAGATAAAATCTGTCTGATACCTCTAGTATTTTTATATTCTTGATGTTGATCAAGGATATCTACTACGTTATCTTTAGTAAAATCTGTAAATGCAATAATTGCATTTGGTAGTTTGGAATTATGATTATCGGCAAGTGTTTGAAGCCACTCTGTTTCACTAACGGGGCTATCATCATCATGTTCTGCTTGTACATGAACTGATTTTATTAAGTTTTGATTTTTTGCATCATTAAGGTAATCGTCTAATTTATAACTCTTTCTAATAGCTCCATAATCACCAAAAAAAGCCTCTCCTTCTTTAACCATTAACCAAGAGTATTTAGTTTTTTCATTTTCCAAATCCCATAAATGGTGATGTGCGTCAACTATAGGTATATTATCCATACTATAAGTTTTTGAAGAGCAATATTTCTATTGCTCTTCAATTATTAAATTAGAAGTTAAAATTATCGATATTGTCAGGAACAAAATCAAGCATTGGAGCTGCATAAATTAAATTATTAGCATTTATTACAACATCACCTTGATCTGGAACACTGATTGTCATGCCTTCTGACAACTTCATTCCATTTTCAACCATTTGAACAGATAGATAACCTGCAATTTCACCTTCAACAGATGGATCCCATAATTGGAATGCTTTAACACATCCGCTTTTTAGGAATGGCCTCATTTGGTTTGGAGTTCCAAGACCAGTTACTTGAACTTGATCACATTTACCAGCAGACTCTACAACTTGTGCAGCAGCAGCTACACCAACAGTTGTTGGAGAAATAATTCCTCTAAGATCAGGATACTTAGCAAGTAATGCCTCAGCTTCAGTTGTGCTTTTTTGAGGATCGTCATCTCCATAAACAACACCAAGATATTCCATATCAGAGAACATACCTTTACCGATTATGTTATCTTCCATATCCTTAATCCATGTGTTTTGATCTGGAGCATCAGTAGTTGCACTTAAAATTGCAAACTGACCTTTGTGATCAATTAATTGACCCATCAATGTCATTTGTGCGGTTCCAACTGTTGAGAAATCAACTGGCATAATTGCTAAATCTCTATGAGCTTCACTACCAGGTATGTCTCCGTTAACAACCATAACTATAATACCTTTTTTTCTCGCTTGATCAAAAACAGTATTAAGTGCGTCATTTGAGTTTGGCGAAATTGCTATAACGTCAACACCCCTTTGAATTTCAGCTTTAATAAATGGTAACTGTGATGTAGCATCAGCTGTTGCTGGAGCTACAGTTGAAAAGTTGTAACCATATTTTTCTGCACCAACTTCGAAACCTTTAATAATTGAATCGAAATACGGGTTACCAGTATTTTTTGGAATGTATACAACTTCAGTTTTTGCAAAAACTCCAGTTGTTAGAAACAAACCCAAAATACTTACAGAAATAAATTTGAATAGTTTATTCATTATTCCTCCTAATAAATTGTTAATAACATCTTCAATAAAATCATGTTTTTATCAAGAATAATTTGAAATTTTTCCTTATTATTTTACTAAAACTAACTTAGAAGTAATAATTAAACATAATATGCAATTAAAAACTAATAATATTGGAAAAACATTTAGTGGGGTTAATGTTTTAAGAAATGTAGATTTTGACTTAAAACCTGGAGAAGTTCATGCATTAGTTGGAGAAAATGGTGCTGGTAAGTCTACATTTGTAAAAATTCTAAGTGGTGTTTATACACCAACTGAAGGAAATATATTTTTAGATGATAAAGATATTAATATCACTTCACCAATTGTTGCACAAAGAAATGGTGTATCATTAATCCACCAAGAGCCACAATCATTCTCTCATCTTTCTGTGGCAGAAAATATTTTTATGGGACACATGGAAGGTAGCAATTTATCAAGAGTTAAATGGCAAGAGATTAATAGTAAATCAAATGAATTATTACAATCGATTGGACTTAAAATCGATCCAAAAATAATTATGGAAGGTTTGTCAATTGCGGATCAACAAATGATAGAAATAGCAGGAGCTCTTTCAAAAAATTCCAAAGTATTAATTATGGACGAACCTACTTCACCATTAACACCTAATGAAGTTGGTAAATTATTTGAAATTGTAAGCAAACTTAAATCAAATGGAATGGCAATTATTTTTATTAGTCATCGATTGGAAGAAATTAGACAAATATCTGATAGAGTGACAATATTTAGAGATGGAGATTTAATTACTACCAAAAATATAAATGAAGTTACAAATGAGGAAATTATAAAATTTATGATTGGTAGAAACATTGAAGAAACGGAAGTTAAAGAAAATGAATTCCTAAAAAACGAAGATTATATTTTAAATGTTAAAAATTTATCACTCTCAAAGAAATTTAGTGATATTTCATTTAATCTTAAAAAGGGAGAAATACTTGGATTTGCAGGTTTGGTTGGAGCTGGAAGAACAGAAGTAGCTAAAAGTATATTTGGAGCAGAAAAATTTGATAAAGGTGAAATTATTTACAATGGAAAAACTATTGTAAACAATTCCCCTAATGAAGCTATCAATAAAGGCTTCGCCTACGTGCCTGAAGATAGAAAGCAAATGGGTATTTTTGGTCCTGTCGCAGTAGAAGACAACGTGACTTCAGCAGTTCCAAAAGAAATATCTAATAATTTAGGCCTTATTAATTCAAAATCTGTAACATCAAAAACAAATGATTATATTAAAAGATTTAATATTATTCTTACTTCAGGGAGACAGTTAATAGAAGAGTTGTCGGGTGGAAACCAGCAAAAATGTATAATCTCTAAATGGTTACTTTCAAAACCAAAAGTTCTAATTCTAGATGAGCCAACCAGAGGTGTTGATGTTGGAGTTAAATCAGAAATGTATGAAATTATAAATCAATTAGCTAAAGAAGGTACGGCAATAATTTTAATTTCATCCGAATTACCTGAGATACTTTCTTTATCACATAGAATAATTGTAATGCGTGAAGGAAAAATAACAAAAGTTTTAAATAATAGAGAGGCTACTCAAGAAAATATTATGAGTTATGCAATAAATTAAAATGTCATTATTCGATAAATTTTTACGAATTAGAGAGCTTGGAATTTTTTCCATTATAGTTGTTTTTGTTATTGTTGCTGCCGTTATAGATCCAAGGTTTATGACATTGGATAGTTGGAGAGCAGTATTTTTAGCCATACCCTTAATTTTAGTTATGGCTATGGGTCAGATGATGGTTATAATTTGTCGACATGTTGATATATCCATTGGATCCATTTTAGCATTTTCGGCTATTGTAATTGGATTGTTATATATTCAATTTCCTGGTTTATCTCTTTGGTTATCTTTATTAATAACTGCATCTGTGGGTTTGGTTATGGGATTAATAAATGGTTTCGTCGTAACTAGGTTCAATGTACATTCAATAATAGTAACACTGGGAACATTGAGTTTATATAGAGGTTTAGTATTTATCGTTAGTGGTGGTAGACAAATTGATAGAAATGATATTCCAGAACATGTAGTTTCATTTTCACAAACTTCATTTCTATTTTCAATACCAGGTATTTTGATTTTTAGTGCAATCATAGTAATACTCACTCACTTACTAATGCGTCATTCTGTTTTAGGCCGGGAAATTTATGCAACTGGTAGCAATCCAGTTGCAGCACATCTTAAGGGTATTAATGTAACTAAAGTTACTTTATTTTGCTTTGGTATTTGTGGAATGTTAGCAGGAGTTGCAGGTCTGTTTTATGCATCAAGATTTGGATATGTTAATCCAGGTGTAACAGGAGTTGGAATTGAATTCATTGTAATTGCAGGTGTAATTATTGGAGGGACAAGTATCACCGGAGGTTCTGGAAGTGTACTGGGTACATTTTTAGGAATACTTTTGTTAGGAATTATAAATGTAGCATTACCTGTCTTAAACATTCCAGGAGAGTTTCAAAAAGCAATTTATGGTTTGATTATTGTTGTTGCTTTAGCACTTGATCAACTAATAATTTATAGAATGAAAAAATTAAGTGGGGGTATTAATGCTTAATAAATTTTCATTATATTTAAGTGAAAATCCTACTTTAAGATATTGGATTGTTAGACCAGAATGGGTTGCAGTAATACTATTAATAATATCAATAATTTCATCAATTCAATTGTCACCATTCTTTGCGGATTTAGCATTTATAATGGACTCTGCCACTCCGTATGTTGAGTACGGATTGATTGCAATAATATTAACCCTAATAATTATATCCGGAGAGATTGATCTATCCATTGCTTCAATGATTGCTTTAACTGCAGTTATTTTTGGTACTGCATACAATGCAGGCCTGGGCATGCCAGCCTCTATGTTTATTGCACTCTTTTCAGGAACAATATGTGGTTTATTTAATGGAATACTGGTAACAAAATTACAAATACCTTCAATAATACTAACAATAGGTACATTAACTTTATATCGTGGAATTGCACAATCGCTTGCGAGTGATTTTTCTTTAGGTGGATATCCTTCTTGGTTTATTGGAATTGATTATCGATACATTGGTATAATTCCAATTCCAGTTATTATATTTACTGTTTTTGCAATTGTTGTTGGATTTTTTCTTAGTTCAACAATTTATGGTAAGCAACTTTATTTAATAGGTACTAATCCACAAACAGCAAAATATTCTGGAATTAAAGTTAATCGTATTAAGTTATTACTTTTCACGTTATCAGGTTTAGTTTGTGGTATTGCTGGTGTCTTAACAACTTCAAGACTCGCTGTTGCTAGATTTAATATGGCAACGGGTGCAGAACTAGAAATTGTTTTAATGGTTATGCTAGGTGGCACATATATATTTGGTGGGAGGGGTAATATTTTTGGTACATTTATTGCTTTTTGGATAGTTGTAATTCTAAGGGCGGGATTAAATGTTGCTAGAATAAAAATTGAATCACAATTAACTATACTTGGTGCAATGTTGATTATTGCTATTATTTTAACTAATTATATTTATTCTAAATCACAAAAGTAAGGAGATAATAATGAATCAGATAGACTTAAAAGATAAAGTTGCTGTTATAACTGGAGGTGCACAAGGTTTTGGATATTCAATGGTTGAAAGGTTTACTAAATCTGGTGCTAAAGTTGTTATTTGGGATAAGGATGAAGACCTTTTAAAAAGTTTAAGTCTAACTGATAATGCTACTTATGAAGTTGTTGATGTGACATCTTATGAAAGTGTGAAAAACTCAACTGAAATAACACTAGAGAAGAATAGTAGAATTGATATTCTTATTAATAATGCTGGAATTGCAGGTCCAAGTTTTAAAACATGGGAATATCCGATAGATCAGTGGCAAAATGTAATTGATATTGATTTAACAGGATTATTTTACTGTTGCAAATCTGTCGTACCACATATGATCAAAGCAAACTATGGAAGAATAGTAAATATAGCTTCGATTGCTGGTAAAGAAGGAAATCCAAATGCTATGCCATATAGTGCGGCAAAGGCAGGAGTAATTGCTCTTACCAAATCTTTAGGTAAAGAATTAGCAGATAAAAATATTGCTGTTAACTGTGTTACGCCGGCTGCAGCGAAAACAAGAATTTTTGATCAAATTAGTCAAGAGCATATAGATTATATGCTATCCAAAATCCCAAGAGGTCGTTTTATTAAGGTAGATGAATTAGCATCAATGGTTTCATGGTTGGTTTCTGAAGAGAATTCTTATACTACAGGAGCAGTATTTGATCTAAGTGGAGGAAGAGCCACTTACTAGAAAGGATATTAATATGAGTAACTATGCGTGGGTTTTAGAAGTAAGACCTGGATATGAAGATGAATACAAAAAAAGACACGACGAAATATGGCCTGAGATGGTTCAGATGCTTAGTGAAGCTGGATTAAGGAATTATAATATTTTCCGTCATGGACTTACTTTATTTGGTTATTTTGAGACTGATGACTTACAAAAATCTATAGAACATATAGTTAATAGTGAAGTAAATAAAAAATGGGGTGAGTACATGTCCGATATTTTAAAAGCAGAAATTGATCCGAAGACTAACTTCCCGTACTTATTACCTATACAAATGCATTTAGATTAATATGAATAAAGCGAGAATAGGAGTTATAGGAGCAGGTTGGTGGGCTACTGAATATCATATACCAAATCTTAAAAAAAGGGATGATGTTGAACTTGTAAGTGTTTGTAAATTGGAAGAAGATCAGCTGAATTTTGTAAAAAATAAATTTAATTTTCAACATGCTTCAACAGATTTTCATGAAATGTTAAATCTTAGCCCTTTAGATGGTGTTGTAATTGCATCACCTCATTTTGCACATTATGAAAATGCCAAAGCTTCTCTTGAAAAAGGATGTCATGTTTTGATTGAAAAACCAATGACAACAAATACTGCTGATGCAGAAAAACTTTATAAATTAGCAAAGCAAGTTAATAAAGAAATTCTAGTTCCAAACGGTTTTAATTTTACAAACTTTATGCCTAAGGCTGAAAAATATATTCAAGATGGAGTAATTGGTGAAATAAAACATATAGATGCAGCTTTTTCATCTTCTTTAGTAGATTTGTTTCAAGGAATACCACTAACTGAATCTAACGATCACACTTTCCAGCCTTTAGCTTCAACCTGGTCAGATCCAAGCAAAGGCGGTGGTTATGGATGGGGTCAATTATCACATATGTTTGGTGGAGTTTTTAAAATAACACAATTAACTGCAGAAAAAGCCTTTTGTTTCTCAGTTCCCTCACCAACAAACGTTGATTATACAGATGCAATATCTGTTAAATTTTCCAATGGAGCAACTGGATCTTTTTCTGGATGCGCATATGTTCCTAAAGATTTTGGTGGTACATTTTATATAAATGTACATGGTACTAAAGGAACACTGTATTTAGATATGGAAATAAAAAGAGAAAGATTACTTATTAGACTCAATGATGGAAATGATATTGAAGATGAAATTAAAGAAGGTCAAGGAACAATGGCTTATAGCACAGAGACCCCTATAAATACTTTTGTTGATATTTGCTTAAATAAAAATTTTACCAATCATGCAAACTCTGAAATTGGTTTAAAAACAGTAAAAGTACTAGATGCAGTTTATAGATCAATTAAAAGTGAGGAAGTTGAGAAAGTATAATCTTAATCAAATACTTTACCAGGGTTCATAATATTATTTGGATCAAAACTTTTTTTAATTAATTTCATAAGTGGAACATTGTCTGGATGTTGTTTGAGTAGATATTCCTTTTTTTGAAGACCAATTCCATGTTCTCCAGTTATAGTGCCATCCATTTCGAGCGCTTTATCTATTAATTTGTTACTAAATTCTCTTATATATGTGTATTCATTTTCTTTGTTTGGATCATAGACAATAGTAACATGAAAATTTCCATCACCAACATGACCAACCATTGGCGCTTTAAGACCTGTACCTTGAAGTTCATTTTCAGCAAATTTAATGCATTCAACTATATTTGAAATTGGAACACAAACATCAGTAGCATACACTCTAATATTATCACCCTGAGCTTTTACAGAATAATAAACATTATGTCTTGCTTTCCATATTTTATTTCTTTCTTCTGTATTTTCTGCCCATTTAAATTCACTTCCATTATTATTTTTTGATATTTCTTCCACAACATTTATTGATTCCTTATTTGAAATTTCACTTCCATGAAATTCATAAAACAAAGTTGGAAGTACATCTAAATTTTCAAGATTAGAATATTCTATACTTATATCCATTTGATCTTTATTTAATAATTCAACTCTTGCTATAGGTACCCCATACTGAATTATTTCTTGAGCTGTTAATATTGCTGAGTCAAGATCTGGAAATTGACATACTGCACTCATAATACTTTCTGGAATTGGAGACAATCTTAGATGAACTTCTGTTATAATACCTAGAGTGCCCTCTGATCCTACAAATAAGTTTGTTAAATTATAACCTGCAGAAGTTTTTTTGGCTCTTGTGCCAGTTTTAATTATATCACCATTAGCTAGAACAACTGTAAGACCTAGCACAGCTGTTCTCATTGTGCCATATCTCACTGCCATGGTTCCAGAAGCTGAACATGCTGCCATACCTCCTAATGAAGCATTCGCTCCAGGATCAATTGGAAAAAAAACACCTTTATCTTTTAAGGCTTCATTAAGTTGTTCACGAGATACATTTGCCT
Organism: uncultured Alphaproteobacteria bacterium; assembly: GCA_902627245.1. Classification (GTDB taxonomy): domain Bacteria; phylum Pseudomonadota; class Alphaproteobacteria; order HIMB59; genus CACPNW01. The sequence goes on along the minus strand of CACOIH010000018.1, from coordinate 15,591 downwards.
GGACACGACAATCAAAGTCTTGTTCATTAATTGAAATAACTTTGTTAAAATTTTCTAGAGATATAGTAAAACCTTCTTCATTTCCAACAACATGACCTTCTAAGGAAGTACCTGTACCATAGGCAGTGACAGGAATTTTGTATTCATTACAAATTTTTAATATTTTTGATAACTCATCATTATTATTTGGAAATAAAACTGCTTTAGGTAAAATAGGATCATAAGCATCTTCACCTTTAGCATGATTATTTCTAACACTTTCTGAAAATGAGATTCTTTCTTGTAAAAGATCTTTTAAATTGTCTAATAATCCTCTATCCATATATTTGAATATTATTTATAATTTATAAAAAGTAAATGAATACTACATCTCTAGAATTAAATAAAATATATGATTTAGCATATAATGTTCTGAAAAAACATGGATGTGACGATTTTAATGCAGAGTCAGTTGCTACAACTGTTACTCATGCTGAAAGAGATGGAAGTGTTTCACATGGCTTATTCAGAATTCCAGGCTATGTGGCCTCTCTTAAAAGTAAAAAAGTAAATGGAGTTTCAAGACCCTCAAACACTTTTCTTACACAAAATGCAATACGAGTTGAAGGCGATTATGGCTTTGCTCCTGTAGCCATCAAAGTAGGTTTACCTGATTTAATTCAAACAACAAACAATCATGGTGTTGGAGTTTTAACAATAACTAATACACATCACTTTGCTGCTTTATGGCATGAAACTGAAACTCTGGCAGAAAATAATTTGATTGGTATTGCTTGTACTGCATACAAACCTAGTGTTGCACCAGCAGGAGCAAAGAAACCACTTTTTGGAACTAATCCAATTTCTTTTGCTTGGCCTAGAAAAAATAATACTCCAGTAGTATATGATATGGCTACTTCAACTATGGCGATGGGTGAAGTGCAAGTTGCAGCACGGGATGGACACAAAGTTCCATATGGTACAGGTCTGAATAAAGAAGGTGAAAAAACAGATGATCCATCTCAAATAGCAAATGGAGGAGTTCTTTTAACTTTTGGAGATTATAAAGGTTCTGCAATTGCTATGATGATTGAACTTTTAGCAGCTGGTCTTGTGGGCGATTTATTTAGCTTTGAAGCCAAAGAAGAAGATAATAATGACGGGGGACCTGCTAGAGGAGGCGAGTTTATCATGGCATTATCACCTGAATTAATTGCAGGAAAAAACTGGAATGAACACGCAGAGAGTTTTTTTGAACAAATGACCTCTTTAGAAGGTGTGCGCTTACCAGGAGCTAGAAGGCACAATAACAGAAAGAATAAAGGCCCAAGAGAAATTAATACTAGCTTAATAGAAAAAATTAATAGTTTAATATAACTCCTTTAAAATATGGATGAAATTAAAGATAATTTTATTAAACATATTGAAAATGGTATATGTAATGGTGCTGAATGGAAAATTATTTCAAAAAATAAAATTTATCATGACTTTGTTGGTTTTAGAGATCTAAATAAAAAAAAACCCTTTAATAAAGATTTATTATACAGAATTTGGTCTATGACAAAACCTGTCATCTCAACTGCAACAATGCAATTAGTGGAAAAGAACTACCTATCATTAGATAGCACCATTGATATTTTTCTTCCACAGTTTCGAGAAGTACAAATTTTAAATAAAAATGCTAATAATATCAACGAATCTTATACATCAAAAAATATTCCCACAATCAGACAGTTACTTCTCCATACGACTGGTTTTACTTATAATAGTAGTGATAATGTTATCGGTGAAGAGTACGATAAAAGAAAAATTTTTCTTCCAGGAGACACATCTTTAGAAGAAGAAATAGATAATATATCACAGTTACCTCTTCTTTTTGAGCCAGGTTCACAATGGCACTACTCAGTTTCGATAGATATTTTAGCAAGAATACTAGAAGTTATTACAAAAGATAAACTTATCAACATTTTAAAAGAAAATATTTTCCATCCACTTGAAATGTATTCAACTGATTTTTTTATAGATCAAAATCTAAATAAAAAACTAGTAGAAACTTTAGAGTTTTCTAAAAAAAATAAAAAAATACAAAACTTAAGTTTAGAGGGAAGAAAATTAATTAATTATTTTTATCCTATAAATAATCGAGAATATTCAAGGGGAGGACACGGACTATTTTCTACAGCGAACGATTATTCTAAGTTTGCACATATGCTAATAAATGGAAAAAATAATAATGGAAAACAAATAATAAGTTTGGAAACTCTAACCAATATGCGATCAAACAACTTAAATCCAAAGTTGTTTCCACTTGAAATTACATCTGTAAATACAATTAAAGATGAAAATTATATTAACGATCTTGATGGTTATGGTTGGGGTCTAGGTTTTAGAATATTAATGAATAATACAGAAAGTAACAAATTTGGAAACATTGGTGAATTTGGTTGGTCTGGATATGCATCAACATATTTTTTAGTTGACCCCATAAATCAATTATCAGCTGTTTTAATGATGCAAATTATTGATGGTGATAGAGTAGTTAAACAAGACTTCTATGACTCAATTTTTAAAAATTTGGATAGTATTTGAAACTCTCATCAACATATATTGGAATTATATTTGCAATATTAGCTTATTTTTCTTTTAGCTTATTGGATACAATTCAAAAAACAGCTGTTGTATACCATTCTATCTTTCAGATATTATTTTTGAAATATTTTTTTACATTATTTCTATCTATTGCTGAGTCATTTAGAAAAAAAAATAATACTTTTTATAAAACTAAAAATTTAAAATTACAAATTACGAGAAGTGTATTATCGATTATTGAATCAGGGTGCTTTGTTTTATCTTTTCGGTATTTAACTTTAGCTGATGCTCACAGTATTGGCTCATTAACTCCAGTGATAGTTGTTGCTTTATCTGCAATAATATTAAGGGAACATGTAAATTTGAGGACGTGGGTTGCAATCTTTTTTGGTTTCTTGGGTGTTTTAATTATTATGCGTCCTGGATTATCTATATTCGACCCAAAATCACTAATACCACTAGGGGCAGCATTTTTTCTTAGTCTATATCAAATTGTTACAAGAAAAGCCTCAGAATATGATACCTCAGAAACATCACTACTTTACACTTCAATTGTTGGTATTGTGTTGATGTCTTTCTTAATGCCATTTTTTTGGTACCCAATGCAATCTTTTTCATACCTTTTGTTTCTAGGAGTCGGCCTTTTCTTCTCTCTAGGAATTTATTTTCAGATAATTGCGCTTGGTTTTACAAAAGCAAGTATTGTTCAGCCATTTCACTACACTTTAATTTTGTGGGCAATAATATTAGGATATATATTTTATGATGACTTTCCTGATGTTTACACAATTGTTGGTGCATCAATAATTACTTTATCTGGTATTTATGTTTTGATGAACAGGCAATCTTCTGAATAAATTAATTGTAATAAAAGTTAATTTTAATAATATAATCATATGTATATAGGTATTGATCTCGGAACCTCGTCTGTAAAAATGATTTTAATAGATAGCAATCAAAATATTATTGCTACCGCTAATTCAGGTCTCACAGTTCAAAGTCCTAAAGATGGCTATAACGAACAAAATCCACAAGAATGGGTAAATGCTACTATGGAATGTTTTGAGTCACTAAAATTGCAAAAGCCTACTGAATTTTGCGAAACTATTTCCATTGGAATTTCAGGCCATATGCATGGAGCAACTCTTGTAGACAAGGATGGTAAAGTCATCAGACCATGTATTCTTTGGAATGATACTCGTTCCTATGAGGAGTGTATTGAATTTGAAAATCAAGGAATTGATGTAAGATCAATATCTGGAAATATCACAATGCCTGGTTTTACTGCTCCCAAAATAAACTGGATTAAGAAGCATGAAAGTGAAAATTTCTCAAAAATTTTTAAAGTACTATTACCTAAAGATTATTTAAGGTTCTATTTAACTGGAGAATATTTCTCTGAAATGTCTGATGCATCAGGAACTTTGTGGTTAGATATTAAAAAAAGAAAATGGTCAGAAAATTTATTGTCTTGTTCTTTTCTAGAAGAAAAACATATGCCAAAGCTTGTAGAAGGAAATGAGGAGACAGGAACGCTTAAAAATAAATTTAAAGAAAAATTTAATTTTAAAAATACTGTCATTATTGTTGGTGGTGCTGGAGATAATGCAGCAGCAGCAGCAGGGATGGGAATTACTGAACAGAATCAGTCATTTATTTCACTTGGAACTTCAGGTGTATTTTTTACACCAACTCAAAATTTTTTAAGTAATACTGGAGACGCGGTTCACTCTTTTTGTCATTGTTTGCCAAATAAATGGCATTTAATGTCAGTCATGCTAAGCGCTAGTAATTGTTTGGATTGGGTTTGTTCTATTACTAATACGTCAATTGGAGAAGCTCTTTCTAATGTAGAAGAATACTTTTCTAATACGAATGATCTTATAAGTTCTTCATTTTTTTTACCATATTTATCTGGAGAGCGAACACCTCATAATGATCCATATATCCGCGGTTCTTTTCACTCAATGAAAACAACCACTAATTCAACAAATTTACAATACGCTGTTATAGAGGGAATTAGTTTTGGTATTCTGGATGGTGTTAACTCAATACTAAAGGTCAATAATAACTTTGAAAAAATTTTTATGGTTGGAGGTGGTTCTAAGAGTAAATTTTGGATTGAATTACTTGCATCGCTACTGAACAGAAACCTTAGTGTATGTGATCAAAGTGAATTTGGAGCTGCACTTGGAGTTGCTAGACTATCAATGTATGTAGATAAGAATATTGATACAAAAGAAAATATAATCAAAGAAATAAATGTCAGTAAAAGTTTTAATCCAAATCAGGATAAAATTGACCTTCTTTTAAAACGTTATAATATTTGGAGAGATATATATTCTTCTAATAAAAAAATAGCCTCTAATCTTCTAGCATAATATTAGTTGCATTATCTGCTATTGCCATAGCTGGAGCATTAGTATTTGCTGCTATAATATTTGGCATCATAGAAACATCAAAAACTCTTAAATTATTAATTCCTTTAACTTGTAATTTTGAATTTAGAACCGAAGTTTCATCTTCGTCTCTACCCATCTTACATGTACCAACAGGGTGCCAGTTAGTTTTAATCATTTTTTTACAATAATTAATTAATTCATTATCATCTTTAATATTATTTCCAGGAAGTACTTCTTCAATTATAATATCTGACAAAGGTTTTGTATTTATCACTTGTCTTGATAATTTTACACTATCTAATAAAGTTTTAATATCATCTTTATTGCTAAGAAAGTTTGGATTAATATCAGGTAAATCTTTTGGATTAGCCGAATTAATTGTTACCTCTCCTCTAGATTTAGGGTTCATTATACAAGATGTTAAAGTAACTCCATGATCAGGCTTGATACCTTTTGTATCTCTATCAGTATACATAATTTGAACACAATATAATTTAATTTTAGGATTAGTATCATCTTTTAAATTTTCTGGATTGAGAAAAGAGCAACAATCTACACCATTAGAAGTTACAGGCCCTGACTTAAAAAGAAGATATTGAATACCATTTTTTATCATTCTAAACCCCTTATTTTGTTTAAAATATCCATAACCTGGTTTAGCTCTTGCAATAAAAGGAACTTCATGATGATCCTGCAAGTTTTTCCCAACACCATGTAACTTTTCTTTAACTTCTATATCAAATCTTTTTAATTGATCTTCATCTCCTATACCTGAGTGCATCAATATTTTTGGAGTTATTAGAGCTCCTGCTGTAAGTATAATTTCTTTTCCAAAATATTTTTGAACTTTATTCTTTGATATAGTTTCTACGCCAATTGCTTTTTTATTCTCAATTATAATCTTTGATGCAAGAGTGTTGAGTTTTATGCTAAGGTTTTTATTATTGAGAATTGGGTTAATTAATGAGGAAATTGTATCACATCTTTTTCCATTACCTATTGTGTATTGCATTAAACCAACACCAAATTGGTTTCCATCATTAAAATCTCTATTGTAAGGTAATCCCAATGCTTGCATTGATTTAATGTACAAATCTGATCCTTTAGCAACATATCCAGGATCAGAAACTTTTATTGGTCCACTCGTTCCGTGTGAGGGAGCACCTAATCTTTGATTATTTTCTAAATTAATATAACTTTTTATAATTGAGTCCCATCCCCATCTTTTATCTCCAGTCGCGTCAACCCACTTTGCATAGTCTGAAGGTTTTCCGCGCATATAAACCATTCCATTGACACTTGATCCTCCACCAAAAACTTTAGCTTGAGCAATATCATGTTGTCTATCACCAAGTTGAGGTTGAGGAATTGATTTGTAAAATTTTAAATATGGACTGCCTTCTAACATAGGTATCCATCCAGCAGGCATACTCAATAGTGGATTACTATTTTTCTTTCCTTCTTCTATAATTAAAACTGTATGACCATTTTTAATTAATTTCTCGGCAGTAACAGTTCCCGATGTACCTCCACCAACAATTATAAAATCAAATGTTTTCATATATAAATTTCAAATTAAATTAGAATAAAGAAAACTAACTTTGAAGTCCACTTCTAATAAATTTTAATGACTCTGTTGCTAAATCGTCACTATCACTCCACAAGTTTCTCCAAACTGCCAAGGTGTTAGAAAGAACTGGATCTACAACCTCAGATGAAAAAGATTCAAAAGTAATAATTCCTGAGTAATTAATTTCTTTGAGGCTTTTAAAAGTTTCATCAAAGTCAATATGACCACTACCAAGATAACCCCTATGATTTTCACCAAAATGAAACATGCCCAAATTATCTTTTCCAATTAATTTTATTGGTTCTGAATAATTGTTTTCTTCAATGTTCATATGGTAAGTATCGAGGTGAACTTTAACATTTGGTACGTCTAGATCTCTAATATAATCTAGAGCATCTTGTGCTGTATTCATAATATTGGTCTCATATCTATTAACTACTTCAAGGCTTAAAGTAACATTATTCTTATTTGCCTCTTCTGCAAGATCTCTAATTATAGATAAAGAGTTTTCATAACCTCTTTTAGTTTTAGGAGTATCATTTTTTTGAAGCGCTGAATGAATGACACCACATAAATTTGATGACCCCACATCTATTGTTTTTTGAAGTGCTTTAAATAAAAGCTCACGACCAGCATTAACCCTCTCTTGATCTTCAGATGAAATATCAGTTTTAAAACTCAACCCAAGAGATACAGTTGGTTCAATATTAAACTTTTCATAAATCTTTGAAACAAAATTTGTATCTAAAGCATCAGGATTTAGCAGAGGCAATTCCATCACATCGTAGCCAATCTTTGCAACTCTTGAAAGACAATTTTCAATGCTATGATTTTCTATATCCCCAATGAATGTTAAAGCGTGTACACCAATTTTATTCATAATTGAATTTGAATTTTTACATCTTCTGGCAGGTTTTTGGCAGCTCTTTCAAAAGCTTTAATACTATCATCAAAAGCTACTGTGTCTGTAATCATAGGTTTAACATTAATTTTGTTACTTGATAATAAACTAATTGCTCTGTCATATTGATGTGCATATCTAAAGACTGTCTTAATTTCAATTTCTTTTGTTAACAAAGTCGCAAAATCCATTGGAATTGCGTTCATAGGATTGCCTACAATAACTAGTTTACCTGCAGGACAAATAGAATCAAATATAAAATCATAAGCTTTAGTTGCTCCTGATGCTTCAAAGATAATATTAGCACCCCAATCATCAGTATGTTTTTTAATTATTTCAATTGGATTTTGATTCATAAGATCAATCGGTATCAAGTTTTCATAATTTTCACACATTCTTAGTTTTTCTTTAACAATATCGGCAATAAAAACTTTAGAACATCCACCAGCTAATGCTGTCAAAGCAATTACCAAACCAATAGGACCACAACCCATTACTAATGCAGTTTCACCAGGAATAATTTTAGCTTTTTCTGCAGCCTGAAGTCCAACTGCGAGCGGCTCAATCATTGCTCCCTCTGCATAAGAAACATTATCGGGTAACTTAAAAACAAAGTTCGATGGAAAAACAACCTCTGGTGTTAGACAACCATGATCAGGTGGAGTTGCCCAAAATGTTAGCTTTGGATCGAGATTATAAATTCCCTTCATGTATTCTTTTGAATTTATATCTGGAACACCTGGTTCAATACATACTCTATCTCCAACTTTAAGATTAGAAACTTCACTTCCAGTTTCTATTATTGTTCCTGATCCTTCATGTCCTAGAACCATAGGTTCTTTGACAATGAAAGGTCCAATTTTTCCATGTGTATAATAATGAACATCACTGCCACAAATACCAACAGTATTCATTTTTATTTTTACATCTCTTGATCCTACATCGCTAGGTAAATCAATATCTCTCAATGATAACTGCAATTTTTTTTCTAGAACAAGGGCTTTCATATGTAATAACTTACATCATATGTAATAAATTACAATTATTATATTGTAATGACTATCCATTTATGCAATTATAATCTCAGATAACATTAGAGGGAGGTTATTAATGTTAAAGAAAATACTGTTAATTTGTTCTCTATCTCTTTTACCAATGAACAGTTTGTTAGCTGTAGATTGGTCAAAAGAACTTGGAGATCACAGCGGTGTAGACCTAAAGGTTCAGTCTATTATGGACCCTTACATCGATGCTGTTAAAGAAATTTCTCCAACTTTTACTTCTGTTACTGGAGCTTCAGTAACTGTTGAAGGTTTTGGATATGATGGTTTGCATGAAAAACAAATCGTTGCATGTTCACAAGGAGATAGTTCATACGATGTACTTTTTGTCGATGGAATTTGGATTGGAGAATTTGTAGAAGGTGATTGTATAGCTCCAGTTGAAGATCTTTGGACTGAAGAAGGTACAGATATGTCTGTTATAGCATGGGATGATTATATTAGCTCATTTGCTGGTCAAGCGATATGGGATGGTAAAAAACAATGCTTACCTTTTGGTGGATATTGGCATATGCTTCACTATAGAACTGATTTATTTGAAGCTGAAGGTCTAGAACCACCTGAAACATTTGATGATGTTTTAGCTGCAGCTAAACTTTTCAAAGATAATCCAAAATATCCTGAACTCGAAGGTGGATATGCAATGAATATGGCTCGTGGAAGTGCTGCTGGACAGCAATTTTATGAGTGGATTTATTCTGCAGGTGGTAAGCCATGGGAAAGTAACTATCCTGGTTCACCTGATGCCTACGCTGATCAAAGAGGATTATATAATTCAGCAGAATCAGTTGCATTTATAGAATGGATGCAAGAAATGATTAATTATATGCCTCCAGGTGTTGAGCAATATGCATGGGATGAAAGAGCAAAAGCATTTACACAAGGTAAAGTTGCTATGATTAATAACTGGTCAGTTAGAACTCCTTTATTTAATGATCCAGAGATTAGTAAAGTAATTGGCAAATTTGATGTTGCCTTATTCCCGCATGCCGAAGGTGCTTCTTCAGTACCTCCAGTAGGTGGTTGGATTGCTTGTGTTAATAAGCACAGTAAAAACATCGATGCTGCTTGGGATTACCTAAAATGGTTTGCAAGCCCTGAAGTTCATAGAGAATGGGTACTAACAGGAGCTCCTCCTAGCAGACACTCAGCTATGAATGATCCTCAGATTAACGCTGAGCAACCTTGGACGCCAGTTCTATATGAGTCAAGCTTAAGAGCATGGCAAGAACTAAGACCAAGACATGCATTAACTTTTGAAGTGATAGAAACACTTGGAATTGAAGTTAATAAAGCATTAACAGGGGAAGCATCTGCGCAAGACGCAATGGATGCGGCAAACAAAAAAATTGATAGACTCCTAAAATCTGAAGGATATATTGATTAATAATATTTTATACTTGGGCATTTATATAATGCCCAAGTAATTTTTTTAGGAGCTTGAATGAACAGAGAAAAAATTGAAAAAACTCTTTTTATTTTACCAACCTGTTTATTCCTCTTAGCTATATCCATATTCCCTTTCATATACTCAGTATATCTTAGTGCATTTCAGGCTAAGCTAACTAAAATGCACCGTAAATTTTTTATTGGATGGGAAAATTATCAAATATTATTATTTGAAGACGATGTATTTCTAACAGCAATACAAAATACATTTACGATTGCTTTTAGTTCAATAACTATTGAAATAATTCTTGGTTTCATAATGGCTAAAATTTTTTTTGAAATAAGGCATCTTAAAATATCTAATGCTATTAGAACAATATCCATCTTACCGATTATGTTAACCCCTCTTTGTGTTGGTTTAGTTTTTTTATATATTTTGAACCCAACACTTGGTATATTTAGTTATATTGTTGAAACATTTTTTGGTTTAGAACCAATCGCATACTTAGGTCAGCCTATACCAGCAAAGATATCAATTATTTGTATTAATTCATGGCAATGGACGCCTTTTATGATGATACTTTTGTTGGCAGGTTTGATGACTGTACCAAGCGAACAATATGAAGCTGCCAAAATAGACGGTGCAAACTGGTATCATGTTATGACAAAAATTGAGATTCCATCAATTTTAAGTTTTATGCTCTTAGGAATAGTTTTAAGGTTAATAGAATGTATCCGTTTATTTGATATAATTTATGTTACAACTAGAGGTGGGCCTGGAATTGCAACAGAAGTTATGGCTTATTTTACTTACCGAACAGAGTTTAGAAGTTTTCAAATTGGAACAGGTTCTGCATCAGCTGTTATTATTTTAATTATTAGTATCATAGTTACAACTATTGCAGTTACACTTTTAAGAAGAGTGGAGAGAAATGCGGACTTCAGCTAGAAAAAATATAATTTTATTAGCATTTGCTATTTTCTTCATGTTGATCTTTATTCTTCCAAATTTATGGATGTTATTTGGATCATTTAAGGATCAAAATGCAATGTTTTCATTGCCTCCAATTTGGATACCAGATTTTACTTATCTTAAAAATTTTACAATTATGCTTTCACAGAGCTATATGTATCTGATAAACTCGTTGATTGTGACGATCGGTTCGACAATAGTCACATTGATTTTTTCTCTACCTACAGCCTTTGGTTTGACTTTTTTTATATTCAGAGGGCAGAATTTTTTAGCTGACTGGATATTAAGTACTCGTATGTTACCACCTGTTGCTGCAGCAGTTCCATTATTTATCTTATTTAAATACTTAAATTTATTAGATTCCTTATTTGCTTTAATTATAGTTTATACTGCTTTTAATATTCCTTTTGCAGTATGGGTCTCAGCATCATTTTTTAGAAGGATACCAATGGACTTAATAGAAGCATCTAGAATAGAAGGTGCGTCATGGTTTGATATATTTCTTAAAATTGCTGTTCCTTTATCAAAAGGTGGTATCGCTACAGTTGCAATATTTGTATTTATCTTTAGCTGGAATGAATTACTAATAGCACTGTTTTTTACAGTATCTGATGCCAGAACTTTCCCAATATTTATCTCTGCACAAGTAAGTCAAGCTCAAATTATTTGGGGTAATGTTGCTGCCGCAACAGTTATTCAAAGTATTCCTCCAATATTACTAACAATATTCTTACAGAAAAATATAGTCTCAGGACTGACTTTGGGCGCAGTAAAAAACTAAAGTGTTAAAATCAAAAAATAGATTCAATGATTACACTAATAGAATTGCATGGATGTACTGGAAACAAAAAATATCACAAAAAGAGATAGCAAAAAAATTTAAGATTAATACAGTTCAAGTTCATAGAATTTTAAATGAAGCTGAAAAAAATGGATCAGTTAAAGTATTTGTTGAAGGATCATTTGATATTTGTACGCGCTATGAAGAGGAAATTAAAAAAAGGTATAATCTAAAACATATAGAAGTAGTTCCAAGTGAAAGTTTGCATGGTCAACAAACAACTGCCAATACATTAGACCCCGATCCGTTATCTATTGCATATGCTGGTGCCAATACTATTCTAAATAAAATAAATGAAGAAAAATGTAGAAACTTTGGCTGGTCTACAGGTTCTACAAATACAAGAATTGCAAATATACTTCCACAAATTAATGAGAAGGTTAGTTTTGTTGATACCACGGGATCTTTAAGAAATGATTTGTCATTTAATCCACTTTTGGGATTAAATACACTTTCTAGGAAGACTAATGGGAAATGTTATCACCTGGGTGCACCTTATATTTTCCCTACTTTAAAAGAAAAAAATAAATTTTTTAATTTAAAGTTTGTAAAAGATATTCTTAAAAAAGAAGAAGAATGTCAATATATCATTTTGGGGATTGGTTCTATGAAAGGTGGCACTAGTTTATATAACAGAGTTAAAAATCATCCTTATTTAATTGATAAGAAGTTTTTTAATCAGATAAAAAAAGATGGAGCTCTCGCAGAGTCTAGCGGAAATTTTTTTGATAAAAATGGGAAACACTTTTTTTATGATGAAATTGTTAGAAAAGATTTCGACTTAATTAAGAAGAAAAAAACCATAGCTATAGCAGGAGGTACTGATAAAGCTTTTGCAATCAAATCAGTTTTGTTAAATGGATGCTTATATGGTTTAATAACTGATGAAGAAGCCGCTAAAATTATTTTAACTTAGAATGATTTTAGACAAATTTAAAATTCCAAATAAGATTGCAATTGTCACTGGTGCTATGGGTGGAATGGGTTTTGCCATTGCTGATGCTTTAGGAGAATCTGGAGCAAAACTAATTTTGACGGATATGAAAGAAGATAAAAGCTTCTTGGATAAATTAAAAACTAAAAACTATACTTTTGAATTTATTAAAGGAAATATCACAAATCCTGATTTTCCAGAAGAATTAATAAATTTTGCTATAGGTAAATATAACTCATTGGATATTCTTGTTAATTGTGCAGGAATAGCAGCATCAATAGAAATGGAAAACTATGATGATGAGTCATTAACAAAAATGTTTGATGTGAATTTTAAATCAGTTTTTCGTTTATGCAGACAAAGTATTATAAAAATGAAAAATCAAAAAGAGGGGTGTATTTTAAATATTGGCTCTATGTCAGGTATTGTTTCAAATTTTCCACAGCCACAAGTTGCTTATAATGCCTCAAAATCAGCAGTTCATATGTTAACAAAAAGTTTAGCAAGTGACTATGCAGATTCTAATATCAGGGTTAATGCAATAGCTCCCGGTTACATAAAGACTCCAATGACAAATTTGTCAAAAGAAAATGAACACTGGTATGACAAATGGAATAAATTCACTCCTATGGGAAGAATGGGAAATCCAGAAGAAGTTGCTACAGCGGCACTCTTTTTATGTTCGCCAGCATCTAGTTATATTACTGGAGAGATATTAGTTGTAGATGGTGGATATACATCAAGGTAAATTTTTTATTTATAAAAATATATTTTCAAAAAATAATATTTTTTTTCTTAATATATCTGAAAATTCTGGATACTTATTTGGTGTATTTCCCCATAAATCATTATTAAATATAAATTCTTCCATCATATCATCTGCTAAATATTTTTTAATCCAGTCCCAACTTGGCTCATAATAATTAAAATCCAAAGTTTTATTATTTATTTTTTTCATAAAAATATACCAACTAGCTATAGACTCAATTGTATTTTCAGGATGAATTTTTAATTCAAAACATTTATTGATTGTTGGAAGGATAAATATTGGAAATTTTCCAACACCATCCATAGCAATCCTTTCAAGTTTGTCACCAATATTTTCGTTTTTAAATCTATCAAAAATAATCATCATATATTCTTCCAAATTAAATGGAGCTATATTATCTAAAGCTGGAATGATCTCTTTACGTTCGAGTTCGAAAAAATATTGCTGTAATTCTTTATCTAAAATAGCTTGATCATAAGTTTTATGACCTTTGAGTGCTCCAATATAACTCAAAGCAACATGGCCTCCATTTAAAATTCTTATTTTAGATTCTTCATATGGGAAAACATCATTAACAAATTGTACACCAACATCCTCAAGTTTAGGTCTTTTGCCAATAAATTTATCTTCAATAACCCATTGAATAAAAGGTTCAGCCATGACACTACAGTTTTCATCTATATCAAATTTTTTTTTAACTTCTCCTTTTAAATAATTTGGAGCTCTGGGTGTTATTCTATCAACCACACACGATGGAAAACTTACTTTTTGTTCAATCCATTCAAGTAATTCCAACTCATTTGATTGTTTGACATATTCTTTAAGACATTTTTCAAGCATTAAACCATTTTCTCTAATATTATCACAGCATAGCAGTGTTATTTCTTTATCAATTGAATGCATTCTTTTTTTTAATGCTGATAGGAGAAAAGAAAAAATAATTGTACTTTCTTTTTGTGCAATATTATCTTTAACTATTTGTAAATTTAGATTCAAATCATTTTCATCATTAATATAATAACCACTTTCAGTTACAGTCATTGTGAGGATTTCAATATCTTTATCACACAAAATTTTTTCAGCCTCCTCTTTTTCCTTACTCCAATCAATAAGTTTTTGAATAGAATGTATTTCAGAAAATTCAATCTCTCCATCACTAGAAACAGTCTTCAAAACATATTTTCCATCTCTTTCTTTAAGAAAACTAAAATTTTCTCTTTCTTCTTTTCTAAGATTTATTCCGCATATACCCCAATTTTTATCATCAGTTTCTTCTATATAATTATTAATATATAGAGCTTGATGTGCTCTATGAAAGTTGCCAACACCGAGGTGCACTATGCCAATTTTACATTCTTCTCTTTTAAAAGATGGAATTTTTAATTCAATTGTCTTCATCAATTTTAATTTGAAGCTTAACATCTGATGGTCTATGTTCTGCGGCTCTTTCAAATGCTTCAACACTCTCTTCAAATTTAAATGTGTGAGTAATCATGGGCTTCACATCTATTTTACCACTTCCAAGTAATCTTATTGATGGTTCATACTGATGAGAATACCTATGAACAGTTTGATATTCTAATCCTTTGGCAAATAATATTGCCCAATTCATTGGTACAGGTTCAGCATTGTTACCAATCAACACAACGTGTGCTCCTGGAGAACAACAAGAAAATATAGCTTCATATGCTTTGACAGCACCACTACATTCAAAAAAACGATCAACACCCCAACCATTTGTATCATCCATTATTTTTTCTGATAAATTTTCTTTTGATAGATCAACTGGTATTAAATCAGGATAGTGTTCACACATCTTTAACTTTTCAGACAAAATGTCTGCAATATAAACTTTTGAACATCCACCAGCTAGGGCAGCCAAACCAGTTACAAGTCCAATTGGCCCACAGCCCATTACTAATCCTATCTGACCTGGTTTTATCTTTGCTTTAGTAACACCTTGCATACCAACTGCTAATGGTTCAACCATTGCACCTTCTGCATATGATAAATTATCAGGAATTTTAAAAACCATATCACCAGGAAAAACCACTTCTGGTGCAAGACACCCATGAATAGGTGGGGTAGCCCAAAATTTTACTTTCTGATCATAATTGTAAATCCCTAATTTATATTCTTTTGATTTTTTACTAACCACTTGAGGCTCAATACAAACTCTATCA
>CACOIH010000017.1 GCA_902627245.1 uncultured Alphaproteobacteria bacterium | reverse complement strand
ATTGAGAAGTTAAGAGAAGTAGTAAATAAAAAAACAGCTGCTATAATTTTAGAGCCCATACAGGGTGAGGGAGGTATTCGCCCTGCACAATTAAAATTTCTTAAATATGTGAGAAAAATTTGTAATCAACATGGTATATTATTGTTTTTAGATGAAGTGCAATGTGGTTTTGGAAGGTCAGGAAAATTATTCTCCTATGAATGGGCAAATATAAAACCAGATTTAATGGCTGTTGCAAAAGGTATAGGATCTGGATTTCCTCTTGGAGCATGCTTATCAAGTAAAAAATCATGTATATCGATGACTAAGGGAAGTCATGGCTCCACATATGGTGGCAATCCTTTAGCAATGAGTGTTGGATTAGAGGTATTAAAAATTATCTCTGATAAAAATTTTTTAAACAGAGTTGATAAATTATCTAGATATTTTTGGATAAATTTAAAAAATCTGGAAAAAGATTTTAACATCATTAAAGAAGTTAGGGGTGCGGGATTACTGTTAGGAATTAAAACAACAATAAATAATATTGAATTTTCACAAAAATTAATAAAACATAAACTACTTAATGTACCAGCTGCAGACAATATAGTTAGATTAGCACCTCCTTTAATCGTTTCTCAGAAAGATATTGATAAATCTATATCAATAATTAAAAATGTTTTGAAAGAATATAATGACTAAAAATTTTATTGATATTAATAATTTTAACAAAAAACAATTAAATGATATTATTTTAATTGCTAAAAAAATAAAAAAAAATCCTTTAAAATATTCATCTGTTTGCCAAAATAAAACACTTGGTATGATTTTTGAAAAACAATCCTTAAGAACTAGATTAAGTTTTAATGTTGGAATGCAAAAACTAGGTGGAAGAGTTATTGAGCTTAAAGGTGTAGATATTGGTTTCGATGGTACAAGAGAAAAACCAGAGGATATATTAAAAGTTTTAGCTCAATATATAGATTGCTTAATGATCAGAAACGACGACCATCAAAAATTGTCAGTTTTAGCAAATCAAAATATAATCCCTATAATTAATGGATTAACAGACTACAGCCATCCATGTCAAATACTAGGTGATTTTCTTACAATTCAAGAAAAATTTAAAGAGTATAGTAGAATTAAAATTACTTGGATTGGGGATTTCAACAATGTTTTAATTTCACTTTTACAATTACAAAACATATATTTGTTTAAATTAAATGTTGTTTTGCCAAAAAAAATATTAGAAAAAAATAGAAAAGAAATTTCAAAATATAAAAACAAAAAACTTACTTTATTTAAAGATCCATTTTTGGGATCTTTGGGATCCAATTGCATAATGACAGATGTTTGGATATCTATGGGTCAAAAAAATAAGAAAAAAATTCAATACTTTAAAGGTTTCACTGTTAATAAAGATATAATGAAAAATGCTGCAAAAAATGTAATTTTTATGCATTGTTTACCGGCAAAAAGAGGCTTAGAGGTCACATCTGATGTGCTTGAAAGTGACAAATCTGTTGTTTTGCAACAGGCTTTAAATAGGATGTTTATTCAACAGGCAATTTTAATATATGTTCTTAAGAAATAGCTTAATTTATATATTTTTTGTTCTTTTGTCATGCCAGCCAGTTGAATTGATAGATCCTGTCAAAATAGATAATTCAAGATTAAGTAAAATATCTATTAGTGCTAAAGAGTTATTAGTACAAGTAAATTATAATCCAATATTTTCTGAAGAAAATATTGAAGATAAAATAAAAAACACACCATTAACAATTATCGAAAATTGGATAAATAATAATATTATTAATTTTGGTAATGAAAATAAATTAATTATTAATATTCTTGAAGCTTCAATAACAAAAAAAGAAGTTGAAAATACCAATGCTAATAAATATGAAGAAAAAACAATATTTAATTATAAAATATTTTTTTTAGTTGAATACAATCTATTCGACGACAGTAATTTTTTAATAGCAAATACCACTGTAGAAACATTAAGGTCAACAACCTCAAAAAAATATATTTCTTTAAATGAAGAAGAAATGATAATTAATGATTTATTAAATAAAGCAATTTATGATTTTGTTAATGAAACAAAATCTATGACACAATTGTATATGGCAGAATATCTACTCTAATCAATTTTTCCAAAAATTTATCGATAGTAGTACTAAAACAGTAAATATTTCTAATCTTCCAATTATCATAGTTAATGCTAAAATCCATTTTGCTCCATCACTTAATGAAAAATAACTTCCAGACGGTCCAACTATTTCACCCAAACCAGGACCAACATTAGAAATAGCTGAAGCTGCTGCTGAGAATGCGGTAAGAAAATCTAAATTAAGAAAACTTAGGCATAAAGCAGATATAATAAATACTAAAATATACATAAAAAAGAAGCCTATTACAGAATTGTATGTATTTTCATTTACTGTTTTACCATTAAAGCGCATTATAAATACTGCGTGAGGTTGTGTTAGTTTTTTAATTTGGCTTGTAGCTCCTCTAAAAAGAATTTGTAATCTAAATATTTTAATTCCCCCAGTAGTTGACCCAGCACATCCACCAATGAACATTATGATAATCATAATAACAGTTCCATAACTGCCCCAGTTTGAAAAATCATTACTAGAGTAACCTGTTCCGGTTAATATTGATATTATATTAAATAACGCAATTCGAAAAGATGATAGGTAATCGTAAGAAAGATTTATTGTAAGCCAAATAGAAGTAGCAAATACTGTTATTGTAATAATTAATAAAAATAGTTTTAATTGATCATCTTTTAAAAAATTTTTGTTTTGCCTATGTAGAAATTGTAAATATAATACAAATGGTAAACTTCCAATAATCATGAAGAAAACACTTATAATTTCAATTTTGAATGAGTTAAAGAAAGCAAAAGACTGATTATGATTAGAAAAACCACCAGTAGATATGGTTGACATTGCATGGATAACTGAGTCAAAACCAGTCATGCCGTTCAGGAAATAAAGCAATCCACATATTACAGATAAACAAACATAAAGTAGGAATAATTCCAGGACGAACCTATTTACTTTGGGAATTGTTTTTTCATATGGATCATCATGTTCCATATGTAAAAGTTGCATTCCGCCAATTTGTAGTGTTGGCAAAATTGCCATTGCTAATACAATTATTCCTATTCCGCCAAACCATTGTAGAAGTGATCGCCAAATTAATATTCCTTCTGATAAATTTTCTAAATTATATATAACAGTAGCTCCTGTGGTAGTAATACCACTTACAGATTCAAAAAATGCATCGGTATATGTCAAAGAAGATGATGAATATACAAAAGGAATTGCGCTAAAAAGGGAGATTACAATCCATGATGATATTGTTAGAACAAATGCTTGCCTTATCTCAAGTTTCATTTCTTTTTTTTTGAATGCGATATATAAAATTATACCTATAAAAAATGTTACTAAGCTGGAATAAAGAAATTGAACCCAATCATTATTATTATAAAATAGATCATAAGTCATTGGGATTAGCATTGCAATCGCTTCAATGCATAATAATAAACCTATAATATTAATAATCGACCTAAAGTCTCTCATGAAAATGTTATTAGTTTAATTTATTTGTTTCTGAAGGATCATCTAGTGAAAATTGAGGAATTTGAACATCAAATTTATCTCCATTATCATTTTGCATCTCATAAATTCCTTCCATAAATCCAGAAGATGTTGTTAATGGTGTACCGCTTGTATATTCAAATTTTTCACCAGGATTCAAAACAGGTTGCTCACCTACAACACCTTTACCCCTTACTTCCTGTAATGTGCCATTTGCATCTATAATTTTCCAATATCTATTTACCAACTGAACTTTTTCATTTCCTTGATTGTCTATAGTAACTCTATACGCCCAGACAAAGTGCTGATCCTCAGGTTCTGATTGATCTTCAAGGTAATATGGTTTTACCGTAATATTTATTTTTTTTGTTGTTTTAGAATACATTAAAAAAGGTCAATATACCAAAATAAATACAAAAAAAAGTTAATTTGTTTTTTTTATTTCTACTCTTCGATTTGCTGGTTGTTTAGTATTATCTGGAGTATTTACTGCCAATGATTCTTCTCCTTTACCTAAAATTTTGATACTACTTTGATTAATTCCATAATTAACTAAAATTTCTTTTACAACTTCTGCTCTTTTGATTGATAATGAAAAATTATAATTTTTTGTTCCTTTAGTATCAGTATGGCCAACAACAAGATATTCTTCAATCGCATTGCTATAATTATCTAAAAATAATTTTATTTTTTGCTTACTTAATTCGGATAAATTGAATTCATCAAAGTCAAAATATATTATCTGCATTAATTCTTCGTTTTTATTTTTAGTAACAATTGTTACTTCATCTTTTGTCTCATTTTTTAAATTATTCTCTTTTTTATTTGATGTTTCTAGTTCATCCTTCTGTATAGATATTTTTTCGTAAATATCATGCATAGCATTTAAGAAATCATTCTTACAATTATCAATATCCCAAGTTTGCCAATTTTCTTCCTGTTGCTCTGACCAACAATCCAATGAAGAAATAGCTCTTGCTAAATTAAAAGGATCAATTCTTTTTGCATCTTTATAAATTGTCATAAGGTTATCATATGCAATTGTAATTTCATCAATATTTTTTTCTGGAAGCTTCCAATATGAAATTTCTTCAGGATATATTTCATCTGTTTCAATACTCTTGAGAGCTTTTTCAGAATATAATTTTGCTGAATTCCAATCGTGCATTTCCTCTGCTTCGAAAGTAGCT
Organism: uncultured Alphaproteobacteria bacterium; assembly: GCA_902627245.1. Lineage (GTDB taxonomy): Bacteria > Pseudomonadota > Alphaproteobacteria > HIMB59 > CACPNW01. Next base: position 29,054 of record CACOIH010000017.1, on the reverse strand, counting down.
CTTTTTTTATATTCATTAAGCAGGTGTTCTTGAAAGCTATTTGATTTCTTATCTTCCATGGTTGAAAGTTGTTTATAACTAGCTGAACAACCACTTAAAAAGATTATAATAGATAATATTGGTATTAAATAATTAAGTCGCATTACCTTCAAATAGCAAAATTTACTGTCAAAACTAAGACTAAATTTTGACCTAATTAAGGTCCACCATTTTTTTTAAATGATATTCATTTTGTTATTGCGGAGTATTTAAAGATTAAATACAGAAAAGACATATTTATTTAAGGAGTTTATAATGATTAAACATCATACGTCAGTGGATCAATCGGATAGAAAGGTTCCCTATAATTTAAGACAGAGCGGTCCTACACCAGTTCAAATGCTAATTTCAACTAGAGTAAGAAAATCACCATATTGGCATTTGTCAATGGAGGCGGGATGTTGGAGAGCTACAGTTTATAATAGAATTTATCATCCAAGGGGCTATGTAAAACCAGAAGATGGTGGAGCAATGGTCGAGTATGAAGCAATAAAAAACCATGTTACAATGTGGAATGTTGCTGTTGAAAGACAAATTCAAGTTAAAGGACCAGATGCTGAAGCATTTGTTGATTATGTAATAACTAGAGATGCTACAAAAATATCTCCAATGAGAGCAAGGTATGTAATTTTATGCAATCAATACGGAGGAGTTTTAAACGATCCAATTCTTTTAAGAATTTCTAAAGATGAATTTTGGTTTTCTCTATCTGATTCAGATATTGGCCTATATCTTCAAGGTGTCAATCATGACAATCGTTTTAATGTTACAATTGATGAAATTGATGTAAGCCCTGTTCAAATACAGGGACCTAAAGCCCATGCTTTAATGACTGATCTAGTAGGTGATCAAGTGGATATTAACAATATGCCATTCTATGGTCTAGCCTCAGTAAAAGTTGGTGGAAGAGAATGTATAATTTCTCAATCTGGTTTTTCAGGTGAAGCTGGATTTGAAATATATCTATATGATTCCACTAAATATGCAGATGATATGTGGAACGCTGTTTTAGAAGCAGGAAAAAAACATAGTCTCATGGTTATTGCACCAGCACATCATAGAAGAATTCAAGCAGGAATTTTATCTTGGGGCCAAGATATGGATAATCAACACAATCCGTTTCAATGTAATTTAGGTTATCAAGTTTCACTATCTGGTAAAGGTGAGTGGAATAAGACTACAGACTATGTTGGAAAAGCAGTTCTTGAAAAGATGAGAGATGATTTACGAGCTGGTCAAAAACCTTATAAATTACAGTTAGTTGGTTTATCACTTGGAGGAAAACCTATTGAAGAATACGCACCTGATTTTTGGCTAGTATCAGAAGATGGTGGTGAACCTAATGGATTTATAACTTCTCCTTGGTATCACCCAGAGCAAGGTAGAAATATTGCTATGGGTTATGTTCCTTATGAAGGAGTACTTAGTAAAAATGGATTTCCTATTGGTGAATTGGGGAAGAAGTATAAAGTACATTTACCTGATCAATATTCTGATACACCAGGAACACCTGTAGATGCAGAAATAGTTTCAATACCTTTTACTGAGTCTTATAATGCAAATACCAGGGAAGTATCTGACGCTAATAAATAGTTATTATAAATTTTTAGTAAAAGCTTCTTTTAGTTAAGAAGCTTTTACTACTTTAGTAAAGATTTAATTTTTTCAATAGAAATATATCCAACTACAAACTCTTCGTTTATAAAGAATGTTGGTGTACCTCTTGCACCAGTTCCATTAGCTACAAAAGAAGAAACACCAACTATTTTTTTTACTTCTTCTTTAGACATGTCTATATTTAGCTTAGCTCCATTAATTCCAAGTTCTTCAACTATTTGCTTGATTTTTTCGTTATTAATATTTCCGTTAATGCTAAATAAAGCGTTGTGAAATTCAATTCCCTTATTTTGCATATTTGCAGCAACAACCATATTTGCTAACACTTTAGATGACTCGCTTAAAATTGGATGTTGTAGAAAAACTATCCTCGTATCATCACGTTCATTTGCTATTTCCAATAATTCAGTGTGTACTTTTTTGCAGTAACCACAAAAATAGTCCATGAATTCAATTATAGTATTTTTCGCATCATCTTCACCTATTTGTATTATACCTTCTTCTGGAATTACCTTAAGAATTTTCAAGTGAAAAGGTTCTGAATTGTCAAAAAATAACTTTTCGATTGTCATTTCTGAATTAGCAGGAAGACAACTTAACGCAGTGATAATAACCACTAAAAACATTCTTTTGAAGTATCTCATGATTGACCCACCTTATTTAATATGATTAATGAAGTACAGTATTAAATAGTAACAATGAAATCAAAGTCAAAAGTTGTAGTTATAGGAGGAGGTGCTGTAGGAGTTAGCACACTCTATCATTTAGCAAAAAAAGGCTGGTCTGATGTAGTACTTGTCGAAAGAAAAGAATTAACATCAGGATCTACTTGGCATGCAGCTGGGCTATTACCATTGTTTAACATGAGTTATTCTGTTGGTCAGCTACATAAGTATGCCGTTAAACTTTATAAAACCTTAGAGGAAGAAACAGGACAAAAAGTTGGATTTAGCGTCGTGTCAAATATAAGACTTGCAACTACTAAAGACAGGATGGATGAATATTATCAATACTCTGGAGTAGCTAAGACCATAGGTGTTGATGTTAAGTTTTTAACACCAAAGCAAGTAAAAGAGATATGGCCACTTTGCAATACGGATGGATTAATTGGAGCAATTCAACATCCAGAAGATGGATACATACAACCTGCTGATTTAACACAAGCTTTAGCCAAAGGCGCAAGGGACAAAGGTGCAGAAATTTATAGGAACACGACTGTTACAGGAATTTCTAAAACAAAAGATGATATGTGGATTGTCGAAACAGATAAGGGCACAATTGAATGTGAACATGTCGTCTCATGCAGTGGAAATTTTGCAAGACAAACTGGTAAAATGGTTGGTCTTGAAGTTCCTGTGATTCCAGTCGAACATCAGTACATTGTAACCGATGATCATCCAGAAATACTTAAAAGAAAAGAACAAGGATTACCCGAGATGGGTGTATTAAGAGATTCAGATAGTTCTTGGTATATGAGAGAAGAACGTGGAGGTTTAATTTTAGGACCTTATGAAAAAGGGGCACCTGTATGTTATCTTGACGGTCCAGATAAAGAATCAGAATTTGAACTTTTTCAAGAAGATTTAGAAAGAATAGAACCTCATATAGAATCTGCAATGCATAGAGTTCCCATATTCGGAGAAGTTGGAGTTAAAAAAGTATACAACGGCGCAATTTGTTATACTCCTGATGGCAGTCCAATCGTTGGACCTGCATGGGGTTTGAAAAATTTCTGGTTAAATGAAGGTCATAGTTTTGGTATTACTGCGGCGGGTGGAGCTGGCTGGCAAATTGCCGAGTGGATTGTTGATGGTGAACCTACTATTGATATGCTTGGTGTTGATCCAAGGAGATTTGGAGATTACGCAACCGAATCTTACTTAATTGAGAAAAATGAGGAAGCCTATGCCAATGTATTTACTGTTCATTATCCAGACGAAGAGAGAGAAGAGGGCAGACCTTTAAGACAAGCTCCTTGTTATGATAGATTAAAGGAACTAGGAGCTGTTTTTGGACAAAAATTTGGGTGGGAGCGCGCAAACTGGTTTGCTCCATCTAAAGAACTTCAAAAAGATGATTGGTCATTTAGAAGATCTAAGTGGTTTGAACATGTAGGTAACGAATGTATGAACGTTGCTGAAAATGCTGGTTTATTAGATATGTCAGCATTTGCTAAATGTAGAATATCTGGACCTGGTGCAGAAGAATTCCTGGATTATCTGGTTGCCAACAAAATACCAAAGAAAACTGGAAGAGTAAATTTATGTCATGCACTAAACACTGCTGGTGGAGTCCACTCTGAATTTACAATTGCAAAAGAAAAAGAAAACTCATTTTATTTAGTTTCCGCAGGCGCATTTCAAAGATTAGATCATGATTGGATATATAAGTGGATGCCAAAAGATGGTTCAGTAACATATGAAAATTTAACAAATAGTATGGGCGTACTCGTACTTGCAGGACCTAAATCAAGAGATATTTTATCTAAAATTACCAGGACTGATTTATCAAACGAAAATTTCCCATGGCTATCATCAAAAAAAATTAATGTTGGTTTAGCACCATCAATTGCTATGCGCATGAATTTCGTTGGTGAGCTTGGTTGGGAACTACACCATCCGATAGAATATCAAAATCACATTTTTGATAAACTTATGGACGCAGGGAAAGATTTAGGTTTGAAACCATTTGGTATAAGGGCAATGGAAAGTTTAAGAGTTGAGAAAACATATAAGTTAGTTGGAACTGAAATGTCGATTGAGTATGCTGCTTTCGAGTCTGGTTTAGATAGATTTATCCATCTTAATAAAGGCAATTTCATAGGAAGGGATGCTCTCGTTGAATGGCAACAAAGAGGCTTTAAAAATAAAATGGTGACATTAGAAGTTCATGATATTGAAGACGCAGATGCACTAGGCAATAATCCTATCTATTATGATGGAAAAGTAATTGGTCGTGCGACAGGAGGTAACTACGGTTTTAGAGTGAAAAAATCGTTAGCAATTGGTATGGTAGAACCAACATATGCCGATATTGGTCAAAACTTAGAAATGGACATACTAGACAAAAAACATAAAGTCACTGTTATCGAAGATAGCCCCTATGATCCAAATAATGATAAATTGAGAAACTAATATGAAGCTTTTAGTAACAGTTAAAAGAGTAATTGATTATAATGTACAGATAAGAGTTAAACCAGATGGAAGTGGAGTAGAAAAAGAAAACGTAAAAATGTCTATGAACCCTCCTGACGAAAATGCAGTTGAGGAAGCTCTTCGAATAAAAGAATCTGGTAAAGCTGAAGAGGTTATCATTCTTTCAATTGGAGGCGATAAAACACAAGAAACTATTAGAACTGCCTTAGCTATGGGGGCTGATAGAGGAATTCATGTAAAAACAGACAGTGAGCTGGAGCCTTTAGCAATATCAAAAATAATTTCAAAAATTGCAGAAGAAGAAAAGCCCTCTATAATATTAATGGGTAAACAGGCAATTGATGATGATTCCAATCAAACAGGTCAAATGACATCAGCTTTATTAAATTGGCCACAAGCAACATTTGCTTCAAAAATTGAAATAGAAGATAAAACCGCAACAGTAACAAGAGAAATAGATGAGGGACTTGAAAGAATAAAGGTAGGCATACCATTTGTTGCTTCATGTGATTTACGTTTAAATGAACCAAGATACGCTTCACTCCCAAATATTATGAAAGCAAAGAAAAAACCCATTGATACGAAGGATGCAAGTTCCTTAGGTATAGACATAAGTTCTAGAATAGAACAATTAAAAGTTGAAGAACCACCTGTTCGTCAAAAAGGAATTATGGTAAATGATGTATCAGAACTTGTACAAAAATTAAAACATGAGGCGAAAGTAATATGAGTATACTAGTTTTAGCTGAGCATAATAACATTGATATTAAATCTTCAACACTAAATACAATATCTGCAGCATCACAAATTGAACAAGAGATTGATGTTCTCGTAACCGGCTTTCAATGTGAAGAATTAGCAAAAAAAATTGCTAAATGTGAAAAAGTTTCAAAAGTAATTTTTGTTGATAATGAGAAATTAAAAAATCCTATTGCAGAGAATATTGAACCAATTGTTTTATCTATTGCTGAAAAATATTCGCATATAATGGCCCCAGCTACAACTTTTGGAAAAAATATATTTCCAAGAATAGCAGTCAAGCTAGACCTAGCCCAAATAAGTGATGTTATAAAGATTATAAGTAATGATACCTTTATGAGACCAATTTATGCAGGTAATGCAATCGCCACTGTTAAGTCAAATGACAAAACAAAAATAATTACGATAAGACCTACTTCATTTGATCCTGTTGAAATAAGTGGTGGCAGTGATGTCATAGAAAATTTAGAATTTGAAACACAAAACAATACCGTAGAATTTATTGACAGAGAAGAGTCACAATCAGAAAGACCAGAATTAAGTACTGCGAGAGTGGTTATATCTGGTGGAAGAGGTTTACAAAGCGCAGAAAATTTCAAGCTTTTAAATGAAATTGCTGATAAATTAAATGCAGCAGTAGGAGCATCAAGAGCTGCTGTTGACGCTGGTTATGTGTCAAATGATTACCAAGTAGGGCAAACAGGTAAGGTAGTAGTTCCAGATTTATACATAGCAGTGGGTATATCTGGAGCTATTCAACACTTAGCAGGAATGAAAGAAAGCAAAGTAATTGTAGCTATAAATAAAGATGAAGAAGCACCTATTTTTAATGTAGCAGATTACGGTCTAAATGCTGATTTATTTGAGGCATTGCCACAGTTGTCTTCTGAACTAGATAAATTAAATACTATTCAACAATAAATTAATTTATTAAAACAACTAAAATGGAAGTAAATCGTGAGTCAATGGATTATGATGTTGTAATTGTGGGGGCTGGACCCTCAGGTTTAGCTACAGCTATCAAGATTAAACAACTCAATTCTGATATCAATGTCTGTATCTTAGAAAAAGGTTCTGAAGTTGGGGCACATATTTTAAGTGGAAATGTTTTTGAAACTAGAGCTTTGGATGAACTAATCCCAGATTGGAGAGAGAAAGACTCACCAATTAAAACGAAAGTTTCTAAAGAAAAATTTTTGTTTTTATCAAAAAATAAATCTTTAAGTTGGCCAACATGGCTTTTACCAAACGTTCAAAAAAATCATAATAATTATATTATTAGTTTGGCAAATCTATGCCGATGGCTAGCTAGAGAAGCTGAAAATTTAGGGGTAGAAATTTTTCCAGGATTTGCTGCATCAAAAATTTTGTACTCAGATGATAATAAGGTTTTAGGTGTACAAACAGGAGATATGGGAATAGATAAAAATGGAAATAGTAAAGATAGTTTTGAACCAGGTATTAACATAAATGCTAAGGTAACTGTTTTTGCTGAAGGATGTAGAGGTCATCTTGGAAAAGAACTAATTAAAAAATATAATTTATCTGAAGGTAAATCACCTCAACAATACGGAATAGGTTTTAAAGAAATTTGGCAAATTGATGACTCAAAACATGAAGAGGGACTCGTAATGCATACTGCAGGCTGGCCATTAGATAGTTCAACTTATGGAGGTAGTTTTTGCTACCATGCAGAAAAAAAACAAATTTTTTTGGGTTACGTTATTGGTCTTGACTATAAAAATCCATATCTGTCACCCTATGATGAATTTCAAAAATTTAAAACCCATCCAGAAATAAAAAAAATTTTAACAAATGGTAAGCGAATTGCATATGGTGCAAGAGCTCTTATAGAGGGGGGTCTACAAAGTTTGCCAAAAATGCATGTGCCTGGCGCTTTATTGGTTGGCTGTGATGCAGGAACTCTTAATATGCCAAAAATTAAGGGATCCCATACCGCAATGAAGAGTGGAATCATTGCTGGAGAAACTATCGTTGAACACTTAAGTAGCTCTAATCCACTTTCAGACTATGAAAAAAAATTTAATAATTCTTGGCTCTACAAAGAGCTTTATGAGGCAAGAAATGTAAAACCTAGTTTTAACTGGGGTCTAATTCCGGCAATAATTTTCACTGGAATTGATCAGATAATTTTCAGAGGCAAATTACCATTTACTTTAAAACACAAGCACGCCGATCATGAATCACTGCAACTGGCAAAAGACTCAAAAAAAATTGAATATCCAAAATATGATGGCGTATATACTTTTGATAAAACTAGCTCTGTTTATTTAACAGGAACAAACCACGAAGCTGACCAACCTGTACATTTGCATCTTAAAGATAAAGATCTTCCAATAAATTATACCTTGAAAGAATATGATGAACCTTCTCAAAGATATTGTCCTGCTGGAGTTTATGAGATCGATAAAACAGACCCTATTCTTCCAAAGTATATAATAAATGCCCAAAATTGTATTCATTGTAAAACATGTGATATAAAAGAACCGTCTCAAAATATAACTTGGGTGGTACCAGAAGGTAGCGGTGGACCTAACTATGCTAATATGTAGTTTTATATGTAATTTCATATAGACTTTATTTAACAATAATTTTATCTAAATTCATTAATATAAATTACAAATAATAGTGAAAAAAAATAAAATAGCTTTTACTTTTGCAACTGCTGAGGTCAATAAACTTGGACAGTTATTTATTATGATTACAGAGTTACTCACTGGAAAATTAATATTAAAGAAACTATACGATGAATACTTATCTGAAAATAGACCTCCAAAATATTTTTGGGATGACGCTGTATCAAAATTAAATTTTAAACTAAAAACAAATTTCCAAGAAGGAAGTTATATTCCAAAAAAAGGTAAATTAATTGTAATAGCTAATCATGCATTTGGTGTTGCAGATGGTGTTTCTATATGCTCAGTAATTTCAAAGGTTAGACAAGATTATAAAATGGTAACTCACAAGGTATTAAGGCAAGCGGATGCTGTAAAAGACAAAATTTTACCAATTGATTTTAATCTATCAAAAGAAGCTTTATTAAATAACATAAACACCCGAAAAGACGCTGAAAAGTTTCTTCTCAATGATGGTGTTCTAGTTCTTTTTCCTTCAGGAAGAATAGCTACAAAAAAAAAATTAAATAAATACTCAAAAGCTGATGATGGAGAATGGAAACAATGGGTATCAAAACTCATACTAAAAACTAAAAGCCCTGTACTACCAATATTTTTTGATGGACAGAACAGCCAATGGTATCATGTAGCAAATAAACTAGGTTTAACCTTTAGGTATTCACTATGTATGTATGAATTAAGAAGAAAAATAGGTGATAATATTTATATGTACTTTGGCTCTCTTATTTCTTACGATAGATTAGCAAAAATAGGAGATATTAAAGAAATCACAAGCTATTTGAGATCAGTTACATATTCATTGGATCCACAAATTAATAACAATTAAATATTTATTAATTGTGAAAATCCTATTTAATAGTTTTTAATATGGTTGGTTTTGTTGGTGCTCAAGCTAGAAAAAGGAAACGAAATAGAATATTTTTTCTAATTATAATTCTGTCTATAGTTTTTTTAGTTTTTTATTTGCCGACATTAGATTTTTCAACAGAAGAGAAAGAATTACCTAATGAAATTCTACCTGATTTAATTGATGACAAATCAAGTTTAATATCAGAAATTGAAGAATTAAAATTGGAAGTATTTCAAAAAGATCAGAGAATTAAATTCAGAGACAATCAGATCAATGATCTTAGAGAAGAAGTTAAAGATATCAAGCAGTCATTTACCTCTCTTGAAATGGAATATAATAAAATGATGGGAAATTTTTCTGAATTAGAAAATAACTTATCAGAAAATAGTTCAGAAAATTTAAATGAAACAAAAAAACTAAGAGATAAGATTAAAGAATTAAATATTTTAATACAAAATTATAAAGATCAAACAACAAAATTAACAAATGAAGTTAATAATTCAATTTCTCCTGAAGAATTACAAAATATAAATATTGAAAATTCAATACTAAAAAATGAGATTAAATTGATTAAAGAAAAAAATTTAGAATCAGAAAGTCTTTTAGAAGAATTGCAAAATTTAATAGATGAAAAACAAAAGGAAATTGATAAACTTTTATATTTAAAAGATTTGGGTCATCATGGGTAATTATTTATTTTTTTTTCTAAATAAGTAAGGCTCCTCAAATTCTCCAATCCAAATACCAACCTTTTTTGATTTAGCTATCTCTTCTTCTTTAATATAATCTAGAGAGTAATATCTATAAGCTATTGCCCAACCATTAATAACCATTTCACTATTTAAATCTGTATTATTTTTATAACAAACGCCAATGTATCTATTATATCTATCTTTACCTTTTGTATTACAATGAATTTTATCTTTTCCAATTAGATTTTTTAAAAATCTTGTAGACTCTGAACCACAACTCCATTTTTTACGATTTTTTAAACATGTTTGTTTTGTTTCTGGAGCATCAATTGCATGTAATCTTATTTTACTATTACCGATATGAATAGTGTCACCGTCAATAATTTTTGCTTTTCCATAGATTGTCTCTCCATATGCTTGATTAAAACAAAATATTAAGCTAAAAAAAAAACTAAATATTAAGTATCTTGCAACCATCTATTAATAAGTCGTACACGTATTTTGCATGAGATCTATTTAAATGAATATCTATTGATGTTGTTTCACTATTACTATTATTTTTAATAAGAAGTATAGGTATTTTTATAAAAATTGTTTGAGCAACACTATAATTTGTTCGCAATACCTCTTCTAAATTTATAACTAGGTATTTAGATAGTAGAGTAAAAACATCATTACCCTCTAATCTTAATACAGTTCTATTAAATGACACATCTGTAATAGCTGTTTTTTCTGGGTTTAGATTTGATTTCAGAAGTGCTAGTACATTTTGTATTTCAGCTTTTGGAGTTTCAATCAACCACTCATTTGGACTTAACCAAATTATGTTAATATTATTGTTTGATACTCTTACATTTGGTTCAATAGGTAGTACGAGATCTAAAACTGAACCAACATTTTTCATAAACTCTTTATCAGTACTTTTTCCTCTAAGATTTATTTTCCCCACAAAGTCTCTCTCCTCAATAGAGATACCATTAAAGTTTTCTTTGCTTATGTTTAGCACAGTAGATGAATTTAAGTTCATTGATTTATTCTTTTGTTCTCTGGATCTATAAATACTGGGTCAGTAATTTCAACTTCTATTGTTTCATTTTCCATTGGTGCAAAAAGTTTCTTACCCTTCTTTTCTAATCCGCCTTTGATTAATGCAAGAGCAAATGAGCTATTTAAATTAGGCGAATAATAGCTTGATGTTACATGACCAACCATTTTCATTGGAAGTGCTGTAACTGTTTCAACCAATTGTGCTCCTTCTTCTAAAACTTTTTTTGGATCCCTAGTTTTCAAACCAACTAATTGTTTTCTATCTTTTTTTATAGTATCACTTCTGTTTAAGGCTCTTTTCCCTACAAAATCATATTTTTTCTTACTAATAATCCAATCCATATCTAAATCTACTGGCGTAACTGATCCGTCAGTTTCTTGACCAACTATAATGAAACCTTTCTCAGCACGTAAAACATGCATGGCCTCTGTACCGTAAGGAGTAATATTAAATTCTTGCCCTTTATCTATGCAGATATCCCATAATTGTTTAGCATACCCGGATGGCACATTTATTTCATAACATAACTCTCCTGTAAAACTAATTCTCATGACTCTACACTCAACGCCACATAAATTGATAATCTTAAAACTCATATGAGGAAAATTATCTTTTGAAAAATCATACTCTGAATTTAATTTTTCCATCAATTTTCTTGAATTAGGACCGTTTAAACTTATTGTACCATATTGCTCTGTTACGGAAGTTAAGTATACTTCAAGTTCCGGCCATTCAGTTTGTAACCAATCTTCAAGTTTGGCCATCACAGAAGCAGCATTTCCAGTTGTTGTTGACATAAGATAATGATATTCACCAAGTCTGGTAGTTACACCATCATCAATAACCATGCCATCGTCACCTAGCATGACACCATACCTACATTTACCTATTTCTAATTTTGACCATGCGTTAGTATATATTCTATTTAAAAACTCACTAACATCTCTTCCTTGAATATCTATTTTACCTAAAGTTGACGCATCTAAAATACCTAAACTATCTCTTGTTGCCTTAACTTCTCTATTTAAAGCTATTGAAAAAGTCTCCTTTTCTTTTGGATAGTACCATGCTCGTTTCCATTGCCCTACGTCTTCGAATAGAGCTCCATTTTCCATATGCCATTCATGCATAGGGGTAGTTCTTTCTAAATCAAAAAATTCTTTTACATGCCTTCCAGCAAGTGCCCCAAAAGTAACTGGTGTATAAGGAAGACGAAATGTTGTTGTTCCAAGTTCAGAAATATTTGTATTTGATAACTCAGATATAATACCTAAAGCATTTACATTACTTGTTTTACCTTGATCTGTTGCCATTCCCGTTGTTGTATAACGTTTTACATGTTCAATTGATTGAAAACCTTCTTTTAAAGCTAATTTAATATCTTTAGCAGTCACATCATTTTGAAAATCAACAAACATTTTTGTTTTAGAAATCTTTTGTTTTGAAGTAATCCATATATTTTGATGATTAGCATTTGAAATTTCATTCGTTTTATAATCCGTTGCTTCTAAACTCTTATTTTCTTTAACATTCAAAAAATTCTTAACTTTTGAGGGAATTGTCTCTAAAATTTTATATAGATCATAATCTCCATTGCAACTTCCTACACACAAAGTATTTTGGAATGCTTCTTCAGGAACAAAACTTCCATCAAAATCTCTATATTTTAATTTTCCTTTTGACTGTGTAAACAAATGAACTGTTGGGGTCCAACCACCAGAAACACAAATAGTATCACACTTAATGGTAATGGATGATTTATTTATATCTATTTTTTTACTTAATAATTTTTTTAATTGAACTTCCTTAACTCTTAATCTTCCAAATGTATTACTAATTTCATATCCATTTAAAATAGTTATACCAAGTTCCCTAGCTTTTTTTGGAAAATGACCATTAGCTTCACTTCTGACATCAACAATCGCCCCTACGTGTATACCTTTTTTTAAGTAATCTATTGCAGTTTCGTATGCACTATCATTATTTGTGAAGAACACTAAATTGTTACCAACAGCAACACCATATTTATTTAAATATTTACGTGCACTATTTGCTAGCATTATACCTGGTCTATCGTTGTTATTAAATATTATTGGCCTTTCAATAGATCCAGTAGCAAGCACAACTTGTTTAGATCTTATCTTCCAAATTCTTTGTCTAATATTGTGTTCTTTTTTTAAACCTTTTTCTGGCTCTAAATCTTGAATAGCAAGTAATAAGTTATAGTGAAAGTACGCAAAGCAAGTAGTATTTGAAATAATTTTTACATTTTTATTACTTTTTAAATTATTAATAATATTATTTTTCCAATCATTAATTGGAATATTATTAATCTTTGTATCATCCTTACCAGTAGATAAGATTTCTCCACCCAACTCACTATTTTGTTCAACTAACAGTACTTTTAAATTGTTTCTTGAAGCAATTTCTGCTGTGTATAAACCACTGACCCCACTTCCAACAATTAGCAAGTCACAATGATAATGGAAATGTTCGTATTTATGTGGATCATCTTTTTTAGGAGATTTACCAAGACCAGCTGCATGCCTTATAAAAAATTCATATGTTTTCCAGAACTTTGGAGGCCACATAAATGTTTTGTAATAAAATCCAGCTGGAAAAAAAGGAGACAGTAAATCATTTACAGCGCCAAAATCAAAGTTAACATATGGCCAATTATTTTGAGAGTAGGCTTTTAAACCCTCATAGATTTGTATTTCAGTTACACGTCTATTTGGTTCAGTATATTCATTAGTTTCTAATTGTACTATTCCGTTAGGCTCTTCACTTCCAGCACTAAAAATTCCTCTAGGACGATGGTATTTGAAGCTTCTACCCACGAGGTGAATATTATTAGCCAGTAATGCAGAGGCTAATGTATCTCCTTTAAATCCTTGATATTTTTTTCCGTCAAAATAAAAGTTTATTATTTTATTTTTATCAATATTTTGATTATTTGGAAAACGCTTCATAAATTACTATTATTTTTTTTTTGAAGTAGATAAATTTCCTGAACCTATACTTGGCTCACCTGAGGGTGTAATAGGTGCGTTTACAATCAATTTAGGTGGTTTGTCTCCCATTTTATAAACTGCAAGTATCTCGTCAGTTGCTGTGTTTCTAGCTATATTAAACCATTGTCTACATCCAAAAGCATGATTCCATCGTTCATAATGAAGGCCTTTATCATTCTTTCTGATAAATAAATATTCTGCCCACTGATCATCAGTTAAGTCAGGAGGATTTTTTGGTCTAGATATGTGAGCTTCACCTCCACAAGAGAATTCAGCTTGATCTCTTTCACCACAATAAGGACAATTAATTATAAACATGAATTAGTGAGCAACTGCAGCAGCACCATGTTCATCAACTAACTCACCACTTGAAAACCTATTAATACTAAAAGGAGCATTTAAAGAATGAGCTTCATCATTTGCAATTGTATGAGCAAATACCCAACCAGATCCTGGTGTGGCTTTAAAACCACCAGTGCCCCAACCACAATTAAAGTATAAACCATTAATGTGTGTTTTGCTGATAATTGGGCTAGCATCAGGACATATATCAACAATTCCTCCCCAATGACGAAGCATTTTCATTCTTGAAAAAATTGGAAATAATTCGACAATAGCCATTAGTGTATCTTCAACAATATTAAAACCACCACGTTGTGTATATGAAGTGTATCCATCGGTACCCGCTCCAATTACCAATTCTCCTTTGTCAGATTGAGAAACATAGGCGTGAATAGTATTAGACATAACTACAGTATCAATAATAGGTTTTATAGGTTCAGAAACAAGAGCTTGTAAAGGTTTACTCTCAAGTGGAAGTTTAATTCCTGCCATATTAGCAATTACACTTGTATGACCAGCAGCAGCAATACCAACTTTATTAGAATTAATTGTCCCTTTAGTTGTTTCAATTCCAGTTATATTTCCATTTTTAATATTAACTCCTGTTACTTCACAGTTTTGGATAATATCAACACCCATTTCGTCAGCACCTCTAGCATAGCCCCAGGCAACAGCATCATGTCTTGCTGTTCCAGCTCTTCGTTGGAGTGTTGCTCCAAGTACAGGATATCTTATGTTAGGTGACGTGTTTATAATTGGGCAGTACTCCTTCACTTTTTTTGTATCTAGCCATTCACAATCAATATCGTTTAGTCTGTTAGCATGCCAACGTCGTTTAAGTTCTCTTACATCATGTAAATTGTGAGCAACGTTTAAGACTCCTCTTTGCGAAAACATAACATTGTAGTTTAATTCTTGAGACATACCTTCCCATAATTTAAGAGCGTGTTCATACAAAGATGCACTCTGATCCCATAAATAATTTGATCTAATTATAGTAGTATTTCTTCCAGTATTACCGCCTCCAATCCATCCTTTTTCAACTACAGCTATATTTTTAATTCCATGGTTTTTTGCAAGATAATATGCAGTTGTTAAGCCATGTCCACCACCTCCAACTATTATCGTATCGTAGTTTTTTTTAGGCTCAGGACTTTTCCACGTTTTTTGCCAATTTTCGTGATGAGTTAGTGCGTTTCTAGCGATAGAAAAGAAAGAGTATTTTTTTTTATTTGTCATTTTCTAAAGTCTATAACAGTTTTAAAATAAACCTTCAATTTCTCCTTTTTCATTTAACTTGATTGAATTTGCCGCAGGCACACTTGGCAAACCAGGCATAGTCATGATATCACCGCAGATAACAACAATAAATTCAGCCCCAGATGACAATCTAACTTCTCTAACAGGAAGAACATGACCAGTTGGCGCACCTTTTAAATTTGGATCTGTTGAGAAGCTATATTGGGTTTTTGCAATACATACTGGAAGGCTTCCAAAACCTTTAGTTTCAAACTCCTTTAGTTGATTTCTTACCTTTGTATCTGCAACAACTTCGCTGGCATGATAAATCTCTTGACCAATCTTCTCTATTTTTTTAAATAATGGTAAATTATCTTCATACAGAAACTTAAAAGTATTTTTATTTTCTTCACATATCTCAACCACATTTTGGGCTAATTCTTTGGCTCCTTCTCCTCCATTAGACCAGTGTGTACACATTGAAGCTTTAACTCCTTGAGTTTTACAAAAATCGAGAACAGCATCAACCTCATTTTGTGAGTCAGTAATAAAATGATTTATTGCAACTGTCACTGGTAACCCAAATTTACGAACATTAATTATATGTCTTTCCAAATTTACAAGACCTTTTTTTAAAGCTGAAACATTTTCATTTTTCAAATCCTCTTTCGCAACATCCCCGTGCATTTTAAGAGCTCTTATTGTTGCTACAAGTACGACACAATCAGGTTTTAAGCCTGACTTTCTACATTTAATATCTAAAAATTTTTCTGCTCCTAAGTCAGCACCAAAACCAGCTTCTGTAACAACATAATCACCTAACTTTAAACTTGCTTTAGTTGCAATCACAGAATTACATCCATGGGCAATATTTGCAAATGGCCCTCCATGTATTATAGCTGGATTATTTTCAAGTGTTTGTGTTATGTTAGGTCTAATTGCATCTTTTAGTAAAACTGTCATTGGACCATGAGCATTAAGATCTTTAGCATAAATTGCTTTTTTGTCTCTTGTATATGCAATCGTTATATTTCCAATTCTTTCTTCAAGATCATTAAGGTCTTTAGCTAAACAAAATATAGCCATGATTTCAGAAGCAACAGTAATATCAAACCCATCTTGTCTAGGGTAACCATTTGCAACACCTCCAAGATCAACAACAATAGATCTTAAAGATCTATCATTCATATCCATAACTCTTTTCCAAACTACACGTCTCACATCAATATTTAATTTATTACCCCAATAGATGTGATTATCAATTAATGCTGATAGTAAATTATGTGCTGAGGTTATCGCATGAAAATCTCCAGTAAAATGCAAGTTAATTTGTTCCATAGGAACAACTTGCGCGTGTCCTCCACCAGCAGCTCCACCTTTCATACCGAAAGAGGGACCTAGACTTGGTTCTCTAAGGCAAACGATAGACTTTTTTCCAATTTTATTAAGACCATCACTTAAACCAACGGATGTAGTTGTCTTGCCTTCACCAGCTGGAGTTGGAGTTATGGCTGTAACTAATACTAATTTACCATCTTTTTTATCTTTAAGAGTGTCTATATACTCTAAATTAATTTTAGCTATGTGACGACCCATTGGACTAAATGCTTCTGGTCTATCAGGAACATTTATCTTATCAAGAATTTCGCTTATAGGTTGCATTTTAGCTTTTCTAGCTATTTCAATATCTGACATGTAACTCCTTATTTAATAAATAGTACTTATAGATTATGTAAGTTTTGAAACAACGTGTGTTTCAATATTAGAAATAAAAAAATGTGAAGAATTAATTAGTATTATAAAACAAATTGATTTTTATTATTATAATTTAATTCAGATTTATTTAGTTGATTCAACCATTCTGCGGTTTTCTTCATTCCACCAAAAGCATAGAAATGAATATTCTCTAGGTTACTAGATTGATTAGAATGAATATAATTTGCTAAGTCATATATTATTTTGTCAGGGGTGCTTAATGTTGCTAGTTTTGTCAAATTGAATGCTTGCTTTGAAATAAATCTTAAAGAATTTCCAATACCACACGATCTAGCATAATTTATTAGAGTTTTTATAGATGCCGGACCTGGTATGCCTGCATGAATAGGCAAGCTATTACCTAAGGTGCTCAAATGTTTTTCCCAATCTATAAGAGACTTAGCCTCGAAGAAGAATTGGGTCGCTATATACATTTGAAAATCTACATTTTTAGCAAAATTATTTTTTTGATTTATTGCTATATCTAAATTTTGATTTGAAATATCTGGACTTCCTTCAGGATGACCGGCGACACCAACGAATTTATAGTTAAACTTTGACAAAAGATCAGACTTTAGAACATCCATTGTTGAAGAGATATTTCCAGCTTGATTTCCACCACCTCCTATAATTAAAATTTTTGTACATCCTGATTCATTTGCCAAATCACCAACATATTTTTCTAATTCATTTTCATTTACTATAGTTCTAGCAGGTAAATGTGGAATTACTTCATAACCCTCAGCTTTTAATTTTTTAGCAGTGCTTATTACATTTTTTGAATTTTCATCAGGAAGATAAGTAATATAAACATCGTGATACTTGTCTAAAAAATCTGAAAATCCTCCATATTTAGCATATACGTTAGGAGTAGTTTCTATTGAGTATGAATTAAGAAATTTTTTTACTATATTTAGAGTTTCTTTCGACATGCATTTATAATAATTTATATATAATTTACTTAAATGAATAACAAGCACTTTACCATTATTACTTTTTATCAATTTAAAAAAGATTTTGATCAAAATGAAGTTTTATCAGAGCTTAATGAATTTTGTAAATTTAACAAAATTAAAGGTACAGTACTTATAGCAAATGAAGGTATAAATGGAACATTAGCTGGTTTAGAAAAAGATATTAATAATATTATTAGTATCTTAAAAAAACATAATTTTGCCAATCTAAATACAAAGTTTTCTTATTCAAAATTTATGCCCTTCCAAAAAATAAAGATTAAAAATAAAAAAGAGATAGTTACTTTAAGAACCAAGTATTCAGATCCAGAAATACAAACTGGTAAACACATTAGTTTTAATGAATGGAATA
The DNA here is from genome assembly GCA_902627245.1 of uncultured Alphaproteobacteria bacterium. Taxonomy (GTDB): domain Bacteria; phylum Pseudomonadota; class Alphaproteobacteria; order HIMB59; genus CACPNW01. Next base: position 10,561 of record CACOIH010000017.1, on the reverse strand, counting down.
ATATTATTAATGATAAAAATACAATTCTTTTGGATGTAAGAAATGATTTTGAAGTACAAATTGGATCTTTTAAAGGTGCAATAAATCCAAAAACCAAAAATTTTACTGAATTTAAAACTTATGTAAAAAATAATTTAAATCATTCTAAAGATAAAAAAATTGCTATGTTTTGTACTGGAGGAATAAGATGTGAAAAAGCATCTTCATATTTATTAGCCAAAGGATTTAAAAATGTATCTCAATTAGATGGAGGAATACTTAAATACTTAGAAAAAATTCCAGCAAGCAGATCGCTTTGGAATGGAGAATGTTTTGTTTTCGATGGGAGAGTTTCTGTTAAAAATGGGCTAAAAGAAGGTACGTATAAATTATGTCACGCTTGTAGGGAGCCTTTAAGTTCAAAAGAATCAAATTCAAAAAGATATATTCCTGGAATTTCATGTCCAAAATGTTTTGAAAACGTCAGTGATGAAAAGAAAATGAGACTTAGAGAAAGAAATAGACAAATCTCGATAGCAAAGAAAAGAGGGTTATATAATAGATATATTAAGCAAACAGTTACGGACTATGAATAAAAAATACTTTATTTCACTATAATATTCTGTATAGACACTTCATGGCAAAAAAAACATCGTTTGCACTAAAACAACTTGTTCCTGAGGAAAATCCTAAAACAGGCACAAAATACATTGTTAGAAAACCAACAAAGGGACTAAAAGTAGCTGAAAAACTTCGCATGAAAAAGTACGATCCAGTTTTAAAAAAACACGTATGGTTTGTTGAAAAAAAAATGCCTCCACACAGTAAATAACTGTTGAAGCCCTTTATTTTATAACAAATTAAGTTAACTTTAGAATATGACACGTAGACTTGGAATTCACTGGTTCAGACAAGATTTAAGACTATCTCAAAATCCATCTCTTGAAGCTTTATCTAAAAAAGTAGATCTAATTATACCAATTTATATACTTGACCCAAAACATAGAATAGGATCTGTTTCTAAGTGGTGGTTAGAAAAATCTTTAAAAAATTTAAGTGATAATATAGAAAAAAAAAATGGAAAGCTTAAAATTTTTATAGGCGATCCATCTGATATAATTCAATCTTTAATTATAAATAGAAATATAGAAAGTTTTTATTGGAATAGATTGTATGATTCTTATTCTATTACGAGAGATAAAAAAATTAAATCTTTACTAAAATCAGAAGATATTGATTGTGAAACCTTTAATGGTTATTTGCTAAATGAGCCATGGGAAATAAAAAATAAAAGTGGTGGTTTCTTTAAGGTTTTTACTCCTTATTGGCGATACTGTAATGAAATAACGCGTAAAAAAAAACCAAATAAAAAAATACAAAATATAAAATTTTATAACTTTAATTTAAAAAATTCTAAGAACATTAAAGATTTAAACTTAACAAACAAAAAATTAAAATGGACTGATAAAATTCATAAACATTGGTCACCAGGAGAAAATAATGCTCAACTTCAACTACAAGAATTTATAAACAAAAAAGCAGATAGTTATTCTGTAGGTAGAGATAGACCTGATCAAAATTTAACTTCAAAATTATCTCCTTATTTACATTTTGGCGAAATTTCACCAATGGATATCTATAATCAAGTTGGTATATCAAAAAAAATTAATTCTCAAAATAAAGATAAGTATTTAGCTGAGCTGGGCTGGCGAGATTTTTCATATAATTTACTATACCATTACCCAGATATGACTAAAAATCCTATTCAAAATAAATTTAATAAATTTCCATGGTTAAATGATAATAAAAACTTAAAAAGATGGCAAAAAGGTCTCACAGGAATTCCAATCGTTGATGCAGGAATGAGGCAGCTTTATGAAACTGGATGGATGCATAACAGAGTAAGGATGATAGTTGGATCATTTTTAACAAAAAATTTATTACTTCACTGGAAATTTGGTGAAGAGTGGTTTTTTGATACCTTAGTAGATGCGGATATCGGCTCAAATTCAGCTGGATGGCAATGGATATCTGGTTGTGGGGCTGATGCGAGCCCATATTTTAGGATATTCAATCCAATCCTTCAGGGACAAAAATTCGATCCCAAAGGTGAATATGTAAAAAAGTATATTCCTGAGCTTGAGACTGTCTCAAATAAATTTATTCATAACCCATGGGAAATGTCTGAAGAGAAACAAGTAACTTGTGGTTGCAAAATAGGTAAAGATTATCCAAGTCCAATAGTAGATTTAAAAGAAACAAGAAATAGAGCTCTATCAGCATTTAAAACCATAAGTTGATGTGAAAGAAAAAATTGCAATTATTGGATCAGGTATTTCAGGGTTAAGTGCTGCTTACTTATTATCTAAAAAATACAATGTTTACCTATTTGAAAAAAATAACAGGCTAGGTGGACATACTAGAACTATAAATGTTGATGAATCCTCAAGAAAAATTTCTATTGATACAGGTTTTATTGTTTTTAATGAAAAAAATTATCCAGACCTGACAAAATTTTTTCAATTACTTAAAATCGATTATAGAGACTCTGACATGTCATTTGCAGTGTCAAATAAATTACCAAATATTGAGTATAGTGGGAAAACTTTTTTTACATTATTTGCTAATTTTAATAATCTATTTTCAATTAAATTTTATAAAATGATATTTGAAATTAAAAAATTTTATAAAATATGCAATAATTTAGAAATCAATAAGAGTAACTCAAAATTAACTTTAGATGATTTTTTAAATAAACACGAATTTTCTGATTATTTAAAAAATTATCATATTTTACCTATGATATCATCGATTTGGTCGAGTAATATTGATGATGTAAAAAAATTTCCATTAATAACATTTATAAATTTTTTTAAAAATCATGCACTTTTTAAATTTAAAAATAGACCGCAATGGAAATTTATTTTTGGAGGAAGTAATCAATATATAAAAAAATTAACAAACCTTAATACATTTAAATATTTTACTAATTTTAAAATTTTTAAAATTATTAGAGATAATAATATAATAACAATTGTTGATGAAGATAATAATTCTAACTCCTTTAATAAGTTGATATTTGCTACCCATGGTAATCAAATATTACCTTTACTTGATAACCCTTCAGATAAAGAAATAGATGTTTTTAACAAGTTTAAATATTCGAATAATACAGCATACTTACATACTGATAGCTCATTAATGCCAGGTTCAAAACTTGCTTGGTCTAGCTGGAATTTTCTTAACAAATCAATTGGAAAGAAGTTTACTCTTACATATTGGATGAATTTATTACAAAATTTGCCAACAAATAAAAATTATTTTGTAACTGTGAACCCGTTTAAAGTACCAAAAAATATAATTAATCAAACAACATTTGAGCATCCTATTTATTCACTAGAAACACTTAATGCTCAAAAAGAAGTTATGAAAATACAAGGTTTAAATAATACGTACTTTTGCGGATCTTATCTTGGATACGGTTTTCATGAAGATGGAATTCAATCAGCTGCTTATATTTCTAAATTATTAGGTTGTAATTTACCTTGGAACAGAGACAAAAATTTCTATAATAGACTACAAATTAACAATTAATGAGTTCACAAATTTTATTATCAAGTATAATTCACAAAAGATATATACCTTTCAAACACAACTTAAAATATAAGGTACCTAGTCTATATTTAAATATTGATGATTTAAATTCTTTAGACAAAAAATATAAGTTTTTTTCTTTTAATAACTTTAACTTATTCTCATTTTACGAATGCGATCATGGTTATAGAGATCAACGATCAATAAAAACATTTGTTGTAGACTCACTAACAAAATATAAAATAAAATATCAAAATTTAAAAATAATGATTTTGTGTTTTCCAAGAATTTTAGGATATGTTTTTGACCCTTTATCAATTATCTACTGTTTTGATAAAAATAAACTAATTTCAATTTTGTATGAGGTTAAAAATACAACAAATGAACAACATACATACATTTTTAAAGGTGATACTAATTCAACAGATTTTAAATTATCTCATGAGTGTGCTAAACAATTTTATGTATCTCCGTTTATTGAAATGGAGGCTCACTATAAATTTTTTAACAAGATGTTTAAAGATCAAATAAATATTAATATTGATCTTTTTGATAAAAATAATAATAAAGTTTTGACAGCATCACAATATGGTAAATTTATTGAATTTAATTCTAAAAATATGTTTAAGTTTCTTTCATATAATCCACTGCTAGGTTTTAAAGTCATGATTGGTATTCTTTATGAAGCTATAAAGATTATATCCAAGGGCGGCAAATACTATGCCAGAAAAAAGAAACCAAACGATACAATAAGCTTTGAAGGATATTTTTAACAAATGAAGTTTTTTAAAAAAAATTTAGATAAAACATTGGAAAAATTAGTAAAAAAATTCTTATCTAAAATTAAATACGGTAATTTAGAAGTTGAATTTCCATCAGGTGAAAAACAAATTTATAAAGGACTAAATAATGATTTGAAAGCATCAATACAAATTCATAATTACAATTTCTTAGCTCATATTTTAAAAAGAGGTTCAGTAGGATACGCTGAAGCATATATGAAGGGGCTCTATTCAACTCCAAATTTAACTAATTTATTAATGCTATCTCATAAAAATGAAAAATATTTTCTAGAAAATGTTAATTCTAATATTTTTTATCAAACTTTTACTAAAGTAAACCATTTCCTGAAAAATAATTCACGTAAACAAAGTAAAAAAAATATTAAATATCATTATGATCTTGGAAATAAATTTTATGAAAAATGGTTGGATCAAACAATGACCTATTCTTCAGCAATCTTCGATCAATACAACACAAATTTATCAGATGCTCAATTAAACAAATATAAAATAATAGCAGATTCTCTCGCACTTAACGAAAACTCAAAAACATTAGAAATTGGTTGTGGTTGGGGTGGTTTCTCAAGTTATGTTGCTAAAAAATATAAGTGTAAAGTTGATGCTATAACTATATCAAAAGAACAATATGATTACACAGCTAGTAAAATACAAAAAGAAGGTTTGGGAGAAAAAGTTGAAGTCTTATTTAAAGATTATAGAGAAATTAATAATAAATATTCAAATATTGTATCCATTGAAATGTTTGAAGCAGTTGGCAAAAAGTATTGGAATAGTTATTTTGATATTATACAAAATTCTCTATCTGATAATGGAAAAGCGGCTTTACAAATAATTACAATAAATGAGAGTAGAGCCAAGAACTATCAAACAAGACCAGATTTTATTCAGCAATATATATTTCCAGGTGGTATGTTACCTACAAAGAAACAACTAGAAAATAGTGCAAAAGATGTTGGTTTGATATGTCTTGAAATATTAAGTTTTGGAAAGTCTTATGCTCGAACATTAAATATATGGAATTCTCAATTTCAAAATTCTTGGAGTGATGTTGCTAGTTTTGGATTTGATAATAAATTCAAAAGAATGTGGGAATATTACTTCTCCTATTGTGAAACAGGTTTTTTAAGTAGCTCAACAGATGTTTCACATTTTTTAATCAAAAAGTAGTTAATGAGTAAAATCAAAGTTTTTTTGATACTTACAGGTTATCAATTAACTTGGTTAGCTTGTGTATTTGGTGAGACTAAATTTAAACAACCTTTATTAGGTTTATATGTCGGATTTATTTTTTTAGCTATATTTTTTATTTTTAATAAAAATAAAATTAAATTTTTAAAAATAAGTTTATATATTTCTATCCCCGGTTATTTATTTGACTCAATAATGGTATTTTTCTCTGTTTATGAATTTAATAGTTCTGTAATTCTGGGTACAATACCTGCTTGGATGATTATTTTATGGCTGAGTTTTTCTACTTTATTTGATCAAATATTAACAATTTTTAAAAATTATAAATTTATTGGCGTTATACTTTCAGGCATACTAGGTCCAGCAACTTACTATATTGGTGAACCTATGGGCTTAATATTTATTAATAATTTATTTTTGTTTGTAACAATGATGGTTGTATTTTGGATTATACTTATGATTTATTATTTAAAAGTTGTTTTAAAAAGTTAGTTACTATTCAGTTGGCTCTTTTTTAGTTCTTGTTCGATTTAATGTTCTTTCCAAATCAGCATATGAACATAAACCTACATCCATAGGACTTTTTGCTTCTAGCACTGCCTCCCTGTATGTACCATTTCTTATTGCTTCAACAGTGTTTTTGGTAGATCCAGTAAGTTTAGCAATTTGAGAACTAGTTAGTTCAGTTGGATATCTTTTTATTAACCAAAGTATTGCGAAAGGTTTTTCTTGTCGTAAGGAAAGTGGTGTATATTTCGTATCTTTTTTTCTTGGAGGCAAATCCTCTATTACGTTTGATTTTATAAGATTTAAAGAAGCAGCATTGTCTTTTTCACATCTTGTAATTTCTTCCTTAGTAAGTTGATTGTTATCAATTGGATCATATCCTCTCATTCCTACAGCTACATCACCATCAGCAATTCCTTGCACCTCTAGCTCATGAAGGCCACAGAATTCCGCTATTTGATTAAACGTAAGGGCTGTATTCTCTACAAGCCATATTGCTGTTGCTTTAGGCATAAGTGGATATTTCATAATTTTTCTTATAATATAAATAATCAATATAGATATAAAATAATAACAGTATGGTAGATTTTTTTGAAATAGACGAGGCTAAGAAAACAATAAAAATACTGAATTTAGATAATTTCAGTGTTGATGAACTTAAAACATATATTAAAGAATTAAATGCTGAGATCGAAAGAGTAAAATTAGAAATTATAAAAAAAGATAGTGTAAAGAAGAAAGCAGAAGATTATTTCAAATAGTTATTTAATTTTAAGACCCTTAAAACGTTTTTGGAATCTAGCTACCTGACCTTCAGTCTCATTCAGACTAGATTTACCGCCAGTCCAGGCAGGATGTGATTTAGGATCTATATCTAATTTTAAAGTATCTGATTCTTTACCCCATGTGGACTTAGTTTTAAATGATGATCCATCCGTCATAACTACATTTATTTCGTGGTAGTCTGGGTGTATATTTTTTTTCATATTTTGCTTATATTTAAATACGTTTCAAAGTAAAGTAAGTTTTTTTATTAAATCTTCATGTATTTTTGTGTTTGTGGCAACCACATCTCTACAATTTGAACTCCAATCATCGCCATTAATTCTAGAAATTCTTCCCCCTGCTTCTTTTACTATAAGAATACCTGATGAAATATCCCATAGATTTAAATCCTTTTCCCAAAAACCATCAAGTTTACCTGAAGCTACATAAGCAAGATCAAGTCCTGCCGCACCCAATCTTCTTATACCTGCAGTAGCTTTTAAAATTCCATCAATTTCATCGAGATAGTTTTTATAAATTCTATCACCAAAAGGTAATCCTGTTCCGATTAAACATTCAGTTAGATTTGTTCTGTTAGATACTCTTAATCTCCTATCATTACACCATGATCCTTTACCTTTTGATGACCAAAAGAATTCATTTAAGATAGGATTATATATTATTCCATCTGTTATCTCACCATCAGCCATTTTTGCAATGACTATACCCACATGTGGAATTCCATGAATAAAATTTGAAGTTCCATCAATAGGATCGATTATAATTACATTCTCATCACCTTCTATCTTTCCACTTTCTTCAGTTATATAGGTATAGTTTGGATAATAATATTTAAGTGTTTCTAAAATACTTCTTTCTACTTTAATATCAGCATTTGTTACAAAATCTCCAACAGATTTAGATTCAATTTGTAAATTTTCAATTTCTCCAAAATCTCTTGTTAGAATTTTACCAGCTTTTTTTGCTGCTTTTTCAAAAATATTTATGACAGCTGGTTGCATTAATTTTTAGCTTTTTCCAAATAGCTACTATCTGTAGTACTAATTACTACTTTATCATTGATATCAATAAATTGAGGAACAGTTGTTTTAATATTTCTTTCTAATAAAGCTGGTTTATATGAGGAGGCAGCAGTTTGACCTTTTACAACGCCTTCTGTTTCAATAACTTTAAGAGTTATGGTATCGGGCAATTCTAAGCCTACCGCATTTTCATTATATAACTGTATTATGACATTTTCATTTTCAACCAAAAATTTCGATTGATCTTCCGTTATGATATCAGAGCCTAATTCTATTTGCTCGAAGTTTTGTTGGTCCATAAATATATATTTTTGATCATCTTTATATAAATATTGAAACTTTTTTTCATCCAGTATAGCTCTTTCAACTGTTTCAGAAGATCTAAACCTGGAGTTCAGTTTTGTTCCCTCCTTGAGAGATTTCAGTTCAGCCTGAATATAAGCACCACCTTTACCCGGTTGAGTGTGTTGAGTTTTTAATACCTTCCATAATTTATTATTAATCTCAAGTATGTTACCAACTTTAATTTCATTTCCATCAATTTTCATATTTTAATTCTATTATAATTTTTTATCTTTGAAAGATCTATTACATTAAAATCTGGATTTAATAAAACTTTATTTTTTTTTGCGATCTGATTAATTTTATTTAAAATAGTTTTATTAGACCGAAGTTTTAAATAATGAATTTTTTCTCTTAGAATTAAAATAGACAATCCCTGGTCGTCTCCTGCATCAACATAAAATTTAATATTATTTTTAGGATAGTTTTTACTTACTAACTCTATCAAAGTATTTAACCATTCAATACCAAAACCTCTAATTAAATAATTTTTAATATGTATTATTAATTTATTTTTATTATTTTTTTTAACTCGAATTAGTTTTTCTAATTCTAAATATGTATTAATTGAGAAACAATTTTTATTTAACACTAAATAAATTTTTTTAAATCTAGCATAGTTTCAATCATACGATTAGAAAAACCCCATTCGTTATCATACCAAGATAAAACTCTGCAAAACTTTTCTCCTACCACTTGTGTTTGGGTAGTATCAAATATTGAGCTACTTGAATTATGATTAAAATCAATTGAAACTAATGGCAATTTATTTATTGTTAAAATCTTTCCAAGCCTTTTTGATTTTGAAGCATTTTCTACAAGTGAATTAATCTTTTGAATACTAGTTTTTTTTCTACTATTGAATGTAAAATCTATTAATGATACGTTCGGTGTTGGAACTCTTATGGCAGTTCCATCTAATTTGCCAGAAAGTTTTGGAAGAACTAAGCTTAAGGCTTTAGCAGCACCAGTAGAAGTTGGAATCATTGACTCAGCAGCAGCTCTTGCTCTTCTAAAATCGCTATGATTTTGATCAACTGTTCTTTGGTCGCCAGTATAACTATGAATTGTAGTCATAAAACCACTTTCTATTCCTAACCCACTATCTAGAACCATAGCTAATGGTGCTAGACAGTTAGTAGTGCATGATCCATTTGAAACAATATTATGATTTTTAGATAATTGATGATTATTAACCCCCTGCACAATTGTTTTATCAACATTTGACGCTGGTGCGGAAATTATTACTTTTTTTGCCCCAGCTTTTATGTGAGCCAATGCTTTTTCTTTTGAAGTAAACACACCACTACACTCTAAAACTATATCAACATTAAGCGATTTCCATGGGAGATTATTTGGATCTTTTTCAGAATAAAAATTGATATTGTGCTTATCAATTTTTATACCTTTTTTAGTTTTAGTAATTTTAGACGATAAGATTCCATGAATACTATCAAATTTTAATAAATGGATACTTGAATCTATACCTCCTAGTTCGTTGATAGCAACTATTTTAACATTTTTGATTTTTTTTTCTAAAAAAGCTCTTAATACAAGCTTTCCTATTCTTCCAAATCCATTAATTGCAATTTTCATAATGACATCCCATATCTATAAATTTTTTCTAATTATTTCAATTAAGTTTTCTTCCGTAATTTTAAAATGGTTATATAACTCTTTATAGGGACCACTTTCACCAAAAGTTTTCATGCCAACAAAATTTTCACTTGCTAAATACTTCTCCCATCCATTAATAACACCTGCCTCTATTGCAAATATTGGTTTTTTTCCCATAATTTGTTCTTTATATTCATTAGAATTTTTTTCAAATAGTTCGAATGAAGGAATACTTATTACTCGAACATTTGATTTATTTAATTCCCTTAGTTTATTAGAGGCTGACAAAGCTATTCCTACCTCTGAACCAGATGCTAATATCGTAGCGTCATAATTCTCATAATCAATTATCGCATAAGCTCCTTTTTCCAAAAAATTCTCTTCTATACTCTTTCTTTGTATAGTCTCTAAATTTTGACGAGTAAGAACTAATATTGTTGGGCCAGAATTTTTTAGAGCTACCTGCCAAGCCTCTAATGTCTCAATAACGTCACAAGGCCTAATAACAGTCAAATTCGGTATAGCTCTTAAGCTAGCAAGATGTTCTACTGGTTGATGTGTTGGTCCGTCTTCCCCTAAGCCAATTGAGTCATGAGTAAAGACATATGTAACTGGAATGTTCATTAGTGCTGATAATCTAATAGAAGGTCTGCAGTAATCAGAAAATACTAAAAATGTACCACCATATGGTTTGAGACCACCATGTAATGCAATACCATTCAT
>CACOIH010000016.1 GCA_902627245.1 uncultured Alphaproteobacteria bacterium | reverse complement strand
TGCCTTTTCAATATCTTTATTAAAAAAAATAAATAATGCATTGGTATAAATTACAGTGAGTATTGCTCTTTTAGTATAAAAGCTAAAGTCAGTTGAATTATCTCCAGCTAAATACCACATACCATTAACACTACTATATAAATTTTTTTTCATCAGTTTATTATTTTGAGGTAACAATAAATGATTAAAAGTTTTTCTGTAAAAATTTTTTTCACCATTTAAAATTTCTAATCGAGTTGTGAGTATTTTTTTTATTCTTTTAGACATTGGAAAATTAATAATATTAATTTTGCCGATTTTATTCTCAAGAGATTTATTTAATTCATTTAATGACAATTCTAATATATCTATATAACCATTTGGAAAAAAATAAGTTAGATCAGAGCTTTTGATTTGGCTATTTATTAACTTCTTTAACAGATTTTTAGACCAACCATCTTTTACAACATAATGTTTAGCGTTTTGCAATATACTTAATTTTTTTTTATGTTCTTTGTTATTATCTGTTTTTCTCATTTTTCCAAAATTTAACTATTTCTTTTTCAAATCCAAATGCTTTTTGGTCAGTTAATCTTGATGTGTATAAAATTCCATCTAAATGATCAATTTCGTGCTGAACAACTCTAGCATGTAAACCTTCGGCAGTACATTCAATTTTGTTACCATCCAAATCATAGCCGTAATAACTTATTTTTTTAAATCTTGAAACTAATCCTTGCATTCCAGGTATTGACAAACATCCCTCCCAGTCATCTTCTTTTTCATCACCTATTGGTTTAAAAATTGGGTTTATCAAAGGCGTAACATGTACTTTTTCTTTTTCTTCAATGTCAGGATTTCTAAAAATAACAATTCTATTAGAAAGATGAACTTGAGGAGCTGCTAGTCCAATTCCGTTATAATCAATCATCGTTTCTGACATGTCGTAGATAATTTTTTTCAATGACTCACTCGAAAATTCTTTAATTTCCCTTGCTTTTTTCAGTAAAACTGGATGACCTAATTTTGCAATTTTTAAAATAGACACAATTTAGATATAATTACTTTTTTAGGATATACCATAATAATAATAATTTATTATATCTGTTTGCAAAAAAAATATCTTTGTGTTAGTACGCCCAACCTATGACATTATTTGTAAATGTAAAAGACAATAACGTAGAACAGGCTATTAGAAGTCTAAAGAAAAAGATGCAACGTGAAGGTCTTTACAAAGAAATGAAACTTAGAAAACACTACGAAAAGCCCTGTTTAAAAAGAGCAAGAGAAAAAGAGGAAAATATAAGAAGAGCTAGAAAAACGGCTAAAAGAAATAACGATTAAGCAGATAAGCTCTTTACAATATCCTCACACATTTTTTTTGCATCTCCAAACAACATTGTGGTGTTATCTCTATAGAATAACTCATTATCTACGCCTGAATAACCTGTAGCCATTGACCTTTTCACAAAAAGAACACTTTGTGACTTCTCAACATCAAGTATGGGCATACCATATATAGGAGATGTTTCATCTGTTTTTGCAGCAGGATTTGTTACATCATTAGCACCAATTACAAATGAAACTTCTGTCATTGGAAAATCATGATTTATTTCATCAAGTTCTAAAACTTCTTCGTAAGGAACATTAGCTTCTGCCAATAGAACATTCATATGTCCTGGCATTCTTCCAGCAACAGGATGTATAGCATATCTTACTTCAATTCCTTCTTTCTTAAGTATATCGCCCATCTCACGTAAAGCGTGTTGAGCTTGTGCAACTGCCATTCCGTATCCTGGCACTATAATTACTGAGTCAGCATTCTTCATAATGTAAGCTGCATCTTCAGCATTACCTTGTTTCACAATTTTGTCTGAATTATCTTTACTTGAGGACCCATCTTGTTCCCCTCCAAAACCTCCAAGGACAACATTTATAATTGACCTATTCATTCCTTTGCTCATAATATAACTTAAAATTGCACCTGATGCCCCTACAAGTGCTCCGGTTATGATTAATAAATTATTGCTTAGAGTAAAACCTATTCCACATGCTGCCCAACCGGAATAGGAGTTGAGCATTGATACAACAACAGGCATATCAGCACCACCAATTGGAATTACAACTAAAAATCCTAGTAAAATTGAAATAATTACTATTGTCCAGAATAATGTAGGAGATTGATTAATTACAAACAAAGTAATAAGAAGAATGATAATAAGAAATATTATAGCGTTAATCGCATGCTGGAATTTAAACACAATCGGTTTTCCAGAAATTGTTCCTTGAAGTTTTCCGAAAGCTAAAACGGATCCTGAAAAAGTAATTGCGCCTATAAATGTTCCAATGCTCATCTCGACTAAACTTGCTATTTTGATTGAACCTACATTTCCGATATTAAATGCAACTGGATCATAAAAAGCTGCTGCTGCAACAAAAACTGCGGCTAGGCCAACTAAACTATGAAAAGCTGCAACTAGCTGAGGTAAAGCAGTCATTTCAATTCTAAGAGCTATAAATGAGCCAATGGCACCACCTATTAATATTGCGAATCCTATTTCATAATAACTAAGGACTGATTTAAACATCAGTGTTGTAAACACAGCTATGATCATTCCAATAATACCAAGGATGTTGCCCATTCTTGAAGATTCAGGATGAGATAAACCTCTTAAAGCGAAAATAAATAATAATGCCGAAATTAAATATAATATCGCAACCATATTAGAAGACATTATTCTTTTTCCTTTATTTTTTTGGTTTTTTTCTTAAACATCGATAGCATTCGATATGTTACTAAAAAGCCTCCAAAAATATTGACTGAAGCTAATACAACGCCAATTAATCCAAATATTTTAGAAATTTCAAAACCTTGTGGGCCGGCCGCCAGTATTGCTCCAACAATAATTACACTTGATATTGCATTTGTTACACCCATCAAAGGACTATGCAAAGCAGGGGTAACAGACCAAACTACATAATAGCCAATAATACAGGCTAGGAAAAACACGGTTAGTCCAATAACAAAAACTTCAGAATGAGCTTCCATATTATTTAAACTGCTCCAATCTTACATTTCCATCATGCGTTAACAAAACAGAATTAATTATTTCATCTTCAAAATCAAAATGTATTTTTTTATTTTCTTTGTCTATTAACAAACTTAAAAAGTTAAAAATGTTTTTAGAATATAGTGCTGAAGCATCTTTTGCTACTCTTCCAGGAACATTTCCATAACCAACAATTTTAACGCCATTATGAGATACTATTTCATTCATTTTGCTTAAGGGGCAATTCCCTCCAGCTTCAACGGCTAGATCAATCACAACTGAGCCTGGAATCATTGAAGAAACCATTTCTTCTGTAATTAATACGGGTGCTTTTTTCCCAGGAATAAGAGCAGTACAAATCACAATATCTTGTTTTGAAACTGTTTCTGCTATTAATTGAGCTTGTTTTTTCTTATAATCATCACTCATCTCCTTTGCATATCCGCCTTTAGTTTCTGCATTTTGAACCTCGTCATCTTCAACCATTATGAATTTACCACCTAGACTTTCAACTTGCTCTTTAGTTGCAGCTCTAACATCAGTAGCTGAAACTACTGCCCCTAATCTTTTTGCTGTAGCGATCGCTTGAAGTCCAGCTACACCTACTCCTAATATCATAACTTTTGCAGGATTTACTCTACCAGCAGCCGTCATCATCATAGGAAAGGCTTTTCCAAATTGTTCAGCGGCATCAATTACACTTCTGTATCCAGCTAAATTTGCTTGGGATGATAAAACATCCATACTTTGTGCTCTACTTATTCTTGGAATTAATTCCATACAACAGGACGATATTTTGTTTTTGTTTAAATTAGAAAACTCAGATTTATTTTCATATGGATTCAAAATTCCAATAAGCAATGAATTAGTTTTTAAGTTATTTATATCCTCGGTATTTGGCATTCTAACACACAAACAAACATCAGCTTTCAGACATTCTGATCTGGTAACAATTTTTGCACCCACTTCCTCATAATTAGAATTTTGATATCCGGAAGCTTCTCCCGCGCCATTCTCAATAATAACTTCAAAACCTAGTCTTGAAAAAAGTTTAACGGATTCTGGGGAAATAGAGACCCTAGTCTCGTTGTTATAATTTTCCTTAATAGAAGATAAGAGCATGAGTTCTTATATTGATAGGTTTGCTAAATTTAAAGCTTTTTGTTGGTTTTCCATTAATTTTTTTGAGTTAAAATCCTCGATAAGTTCATGAAATATTCTATACCAATTAACTTCAGCTTTTAAATGCATAAATACTGAACCTAATCCTACAGCAGCTCTGTCCATGAAGACAAATTCTTTTGGTGGCTTAACACCACCTAGTTTCTTAAGCTCTTGATGAACTTCGGATGCAATTTGCGCTCCATAGATACCGCTATCACTCTCTTGTATTTTTTGAACTTTATCTTCCATTAAAGGTGAATATAAAAAACCCGCCCATTTATTCAATACTTTTAATTTTTCTTTAGTAATATCTGTAAATCCCCATTGCTCATATGCATGAACTGCCTTTGAATTATCTTTTTCTTGAAGAGCAAAGTAGAGATCAATTACACCTTGAATAAAATTACCATTAAAAATTCTCATACATCCAAAGTCATATATATTGATGCTAAGATCTTTTTTTTGAACAGAATAATTACCCAAATGTGGATCTCCATGCAATACTCCATACTCAAAAAATGGTTTATACCAAGCTTTATACATATTAGATGCTAATGTATTTCTTGTTTCTTTAGGTGATTTTTTAAAATTCAAAATAGGCTCTCCCTCAAGCCAACTCATAGTTAGCAGTCTCTTCGTAGATAATTTATCGTATGTTTTAGGAACATGAACAAAGTTAATATTTGAGAATATGTTTCTGAAGATGGCCATTAATTTTTTTTCTCTTTCATAATCAAGCTCTTCTTTAAGTCTATCTGTAATTTCTTTATATACTTCATCAGTTTTGATAGCTTTGTTATAAGACTGATAAATTGAAAAAATCATTTTTAGTTGTGAAAGATCAGCACTAACTGCTGAAGCCATGTCAGGATACTGTAGTTTACAAGCGACAATATCATTATTTTTTGTTTTGGCTTTATGAACTTGTCCAAGAGAAGCTGCTCTTGTCGCTTCTTTATCAAACTCAATAAAGTTTTTTTGCCAATCTTGTTTTAATTCAGTAGCCATTCTTCTTTTAACAAATAACCATCCCATAGGGGGAGCATTGGATTGCAAATGCATTAGCTCTTGTGCATATTCGTCAGGTAGTAAATCAGGGATAGTGGCTGATAACTGTGCAACTTTCATTAATGGCCCTTTCATACTTCCAAGCGCTGCTCTTATTTCCGCAGCATGTTTTTCTTTATCTAATTTGACGCCCAAATATCGCTGACTAGCTAATTTAGTAGCTAATTTTCCAACCACACCTCCAACTTTAGCGTATCTAGTTATTTGCTTTGTAATAGATTTAGCTTCTTTGTCTTTCATCAGCTTTATTCTTCTAATTGGTCAATGAGATTTTCAATAACATTAACTCCTTTTTGCCAAAAATCTTGTTTCTTTGGATTTAATCCAAATGGTTTCAAGAGCTCATCATAGGTATTATTGCCACCACTTTCTAGCAAAGTAATATATTTGTCTTCAAATTTAGGTAATTTACATTCGTAAACGTTAAAAAGAGAATTAACAAGACAATCACCAAAAGCATATGCATAAACATAAAATGGTGAATGAATAAAATGAGGTATGTAACTCCAAAAATATTTGTATTCATCATTAAGTTTTATAGAAGGGCCTAAACTTTTCTTTTGAACATCAATCCAAATCTCACAAATTTCATTAACACTTAATTCTTTAATTTTTCTTTTTTCATGAATACGTTTTTCAAATTCAAAAAATGCAATCTGTCGTACAACAGTGTTAAGCATATCTTCTACTTTATTTGCTAAAAGTCCCTTACGTTCATTTTCTTTTGTAGTTATTGATAAAAGAGATTTAAAAGTTAACATTTCCCCAAAAACACTGGCTGTTTCAGCAAGAGTTAATGGTGTAGAAGAATTAAAATAAGTTTGTTTTTTTCCAGCTAAATACTGATGAATTCCATGTCCTAGTTCATGGGCAAGCGTAGCTACATCTCTTGCTTTTCCCTGGTAATTCACAAGTATAAATGGATGAACTGATGGTACAGTAGATGCTGCAAAAGCCCCTGGTGATTTTCCTGGAATAACAGGCGCATGTATCCATGAATTATCAAAAAATTTATTTACAATATCTCCTGCTCTCTTATCAAAATTTGAATATGCATTAGTTACAATTTGTTTTGCGTCTTTCCAAGAATATACACTGTGTGATTGAAAAGGAAGAGGTGCATTTCTATCCCAATACATAAGTGATTTCTTTTTAAACCACTTTGATTTTATCTTATAATAACGATGAGCAATTTTTGGATAATTTTCTTTTATAGTTTGACTTAATGCTTCAACAACTTGATCTTCAACAACATTAGATAAATTTCTTGAACTTACGGGGTTTGGCAATCCTCTCCATTTATCGTTTATTGATTTATCTTTGGCAAGATTGTTAGTAATTGATGCAAATAACCTAATATTGTCTTTTAATACGCCAGATACAACTTGTGCTGACTTTTTGCGATTTGATTCTTTTTTATCAGAAAGAAAATTGAAAATTTCAGCACTAGATAAATTTTTACCCTTAAAAGGAAATTTAAGTGAAGCAATTGTATCATCAAAGAGTCTAACCCAAGCTGATCTAGAAGTAATATTTTTTTCTTGAAGTAATTTTTCTGTTTTTACGTCCAATTGATAAGGTTTAAATTTACGAATATTTTTAATCCAGTTTTTATACGTTCCTAATTTTTTATTAGCATAGATTTTTTTTAAGTCTGGTTCTGAAACATCATTTAACTCAAGACTAAAGAAGACTATTGAGGATGCTATATTTGTTAGTTGTTCCTGCATTTGTTGGTAAAAAATTTTATTCTTTTCATTATTACCATTCTCAGCAACTAATAAATGTGCGTAAGACATAATTTTGTCTATTCCTGTATCAATGCTCTCTAATTCAATTATAGCTTTTAACAATTGATTAGGACTTAATTTAGCAATTTTAGATGTGTATTTTTTCTCAAATTTTTTGGTACTTAACTTCAGGCTATTTAAATCATTACTAAGATTCTTGGCTTTAGGGGATCCATATAAATCCTTCAAATTCCAAACAGGTAGTTTGCCAAGGGTATTTTTTGTCGATTTTTGATAATTTTTTTGTTTCATATTTGACTATTTCGATATAGGTCTAATATCTCAGGTTTGTAGGGAGGATAGAAATCATGATTGTTAATTTTGACAAATTTAATAGCATATCGAGTGTATTTTATCATCAATCTAATTATCTAAAAGATCAACCTTATTTATGGAAAAAAGAAAATGATAAATATGTTTCTTTAAGCTGGTCACAGGTAAAAGAACAAGTTGAAAGTTTAGCAACGTACTTAAAAGATATAGGAATTTTAGAAGGAGATAGAGTATTAATTTTATCTGAAAATAGACCTGAGTGGCAAATCACTGATTTAGCAATAATGTCAATTGGAGCAATTTCAGTGCCTGCTTATACAACAAGTACAACCAATGACTATAAATATATTATTGAGCATTCTGGAGCTAGGTGTGCAATAGTATCATCACATGAGTTAATGATAAAAGTTCTACCTGCAATAGAAAAAATTTCTCATTGTCAGAACGTAATTAAAATTAATGATGATAATAAAACTTATTCAGAAGTTGTAAATATTTTATCATACAATGAAATTATAAATAACAACTTAGAAAAAAGTAAAAGTTCTAATGCAATAGAAGAATTGTCTAAAAATTTTAAAAGAACTGATACGGCATGTATTATATATACATCTGGTACTGGTGGAAATCCAAAAGGAGTAATGTTAAGTCATGGAGCTATGTTGAGAAACTGTGCTTCGTGTAATAAATTACTTGAAAGTCTTACAGGTGATTTAAAAAAAGAAATTAGATATCTATCCTGGTTACCATTATCTCATTCATATGAACACACTTTACAATTCTTAGAAATGGGACAAGGCGCGCAAATCTATTACGCTGAAAGTATTGATAAATTATTGGTAAATATGGCAGAAGCAGCACCTCATTTTATGACAGCTGTTCCAAGGTTTTATGACTCTTTACACACACGTATTTCACAAGGCCTAAAAAACCAAAGTAAATTAAGTCAACGCCTCTTTGCAATTACATTAGATCTAGGAAAGAAAAAATATTTTGGTGAAGACATGAGCTTCTTTGAAAAATTTTTGAATGGATTGATGGATAAAATAGTAAGAAAAAAAGTTAAGAAAAGATTTGGTGGAAGTCTTAGAGCTTTAATATCAGGAGGCGCTGCTTTGAATTTTGAAGTTGGTTTATACCTTAGTGCACTTGGCCTCCCTCTACTTCAAGGTTATGGACAAACGGAAACCGCACCAGTTATTTCTGCAAATCCACCGGAAAAAATAAAATTAGATACTGTCGGCAAAATTCTTGAAGGAAACGAAGTGAAAATTTCAGAAGATGGAGAAATTTTAGCTCGTGGAGAATTAATTATGAATGGTTATTGGAATGATCCTGAATCAACTAATAAAACTATAATTGATGGTTGGGTTCACACAGGTGATATTGGTGAATTTGATGAAGACGATTATTTAAAAATTACAGATAGAAAAAAAGATATTATTGTAAATGCTGGAGGAGATAATATTTCTCCTTCAAGAATAGAGGCAAAACTTGATATTGAACCTGAAATTGCACAATCGATGCTATACGGTGATTTCAAAAACTACCTAGTTGCAATCTTGGTACCTAACAAAGATTTAGCCTTAGAATGGGCAAAAGAAAATAATGTTGAAGGTGATTTAAATAAAATAACTCAAAATTCTTTATTTAATAAAAAAATGAAAGATGTTGTAAATAAAGTAAATAAAAATTTATCTTCAATTGAACAAATACGTAAATTTATATTAATTGATCATGAGTTCACAATTGAAAATAATATGATGACACCTTCAATGAAAGTTAGGAGGTTTAAGGTAAAAGAAGCTTATGGAGAAAATTTAGAGAAACTCTATTAATTTTCATTTTTTTTAAAATTTTCTTTTTCCTCTGGTGTAATTTCAAGTTGAAATTTTTTTTTCCATTCTGAATAGGGCATTCCATAAATCATTTCACGTGCCTCATCATAAGATATAGAAATATTTTTCTTTTCTGCAGCACTAACGTACCATTTAGAAAGACAGTTTCTGCAAAAGCCTGATAAATTCATTAAATCAATATTTTGAACATCGGTTCTGTTATTTAAGTGATTAATTAATCGCTCCGCAACATCTGCTAATAATTCTCTATTAAATTTTTTGCTCATATTTTGTAAATAAGATTATAATAATTTTAAATCATAATATATATAATATTTAATGAAACGTAATAGAAAAGCTAAGATTTTAGCTACTTTGGGCCCCTCTTCTTCAGATAAAAAAACTATTGATGATCTGTTCAAAGCCGGATGTGATGTTTTTAGATTAAACTTTTCTCATGGTGATATTGAGGTTCATAGAAGAAATTTTGAATCCATTCGATCTTTAGAAGAAAAGTATAATCATTCAACTTGTATATTAGCAGACTTGCAAGGCCCAAAATTAAGAGTTGGTTTATTTAAAAATACAAAAGAAAATTTAATCAAAGGTAATAAATTTATATTAGATTTATCTTCAGAATTAGGAGATAATAAAAGAGTAAATTTTCCTCATGCTGAAATTTATGAATTTTTAACTCCAAACTCAATACTACTAGTAAATGATGGCAGAATAAGATTACAAGTTATTGAACAAAATAGCGATAACTTAATTACAGAAGTCTTAAATGATGCAGAAATTTCAAATAATAAAGGTGTTAATATACCCGATGTTATTCTTCCAATTGATGCTCTTACAAATAAAGATAAATCAGATTTAATTAAAGCATTGGATATGGGTGTAGATTGGGTGGCATTATCTTTTGTTCAACAAGCTGAGGACATAAAAAAATTAAAAAAAATTATTGGTAATAAAGCTTTAGTAATGGCTAAAATTGAAAAACCATCTGCAGTTAAAAATATTGATGAAATAGTTAATGTTGCAGATGGAATAATGATTGCGAGAGGTGATTTAGGTGTTGAAATGCCCACTGAAAAAGTTCCGATTGCTCAGAAAAATATTATTAGAAGATGTAGACACTTTGGAAAACCAGTTGTGGTTGCGACGCAAATGCTTGAAAGTATGATCGATAATTTAGTTCCTACAAGAGCTGAAGCATCAGACGTTGCAAATGCAATTTATGATGGAACTGATGCTGTTATGCTTTCAGGAGAATCTGCGGTGGGATCACATCCAATTGAAGTAGTAAAGACTATGAATAATATTATTGAAACTGTTGAAAATGATAAAAATAATTATGATTTACGTATTGAAGAAGATAACCTTGACGATGTTGACAATACTGATGCAATAACATTAGCTGCATATTCAATCGCAAAAAAATCAAATGCAAAAGCTATTATAACTTTTTCAGTGAGTGGAAGAACAACAAGAAGAATGGCGAGAGAAAGAGCTCCTGTACAAATAGTTGGATTATCACCAAATATTGACACAACAAGACGAATGCAATTGTACTGGGGTGTTAACTCTTGTTATTCAAATGAGAATGCTCTGAATGCTCAAGAAATGGTCAAAATTGCATGCACTATTGTAAAAAATAAAAAATTAGTTGAACCTGGAGATAGTGTTGTTATTTCTGCGGGTGTACCATTTGGAAGTGCTGGGACGACAAATTTATTAAGATTAGCTGAAATAATTGCAGATAAAGATCTTACTTGAGCTTAGAACAAGCAAGTTGAATTCTATTACAAGCATCATCTAAAACATCGTCACTTGTAGCATATGAGAGTCTAAAATATGGAGATAAACCAAATGCCGAGCCATGGACACCTGCAACTCCTTGGTCTTCAAGAAGAAAAGTCATAAAATCTTCGTCACTTGATATTTTTTTTCCATTTGGAGTTTCTTTTCCTAATATACCTTCACAGTTTGGATAAACATAAAATGCTCCAGCAGGTTTTGAGCATGTAATACCATTAATTTGATTTAATTTATTTACTACTAAATCTCTTCTTCTTAAGAATTTATTATTATGATCTATTATAAAATTTTGTGGCCCATTAATTGCCTCAACTGCTGCAGCCATAGTAATTGATGATGTAGATGTAGTACTTTGTGATTGAATTTTATTCATTGCAGCAATAATTTCTTTTGATGCACCACAGTATCCCAGCCTCCAACCAGTCATACAATAAGATTTTGAAACACCATTTAGCGTTAAACATCTGTTTTTAAGTAAAGGTTCAATAGATGCTAATGTATTAAACTCAAGTCCATCATAAATAATTTTTTCGTAAATATCATCAGACATAATTAGAACATGAGGATGATTGATTAAAACTTTAGCTATATCTTTTAACTCTTCTTTTGAATACAAAGCACCTGTTGGGTTGCTAGGACTATTTAGCATCAACCATTTAGTCTTTGGAGTAATATTTCTCTCCAACTGTTCAGGTCTTATTTTAAAGTTTTGATTTTCTGGGCATTCAACAATGACGGGCTTGCCTTCTGCCAATAAAACAATATCTGGATAACTAACCCAATAAGGAGCTGTAATTATTACTTCATCTCCTGGATTAATTGTTGCCATCATCGCATTGTAAATAATATGCTTTCCTCCAACACCACAGATGATTTCATCTAAACTATAATCAATGTTATTGTCTTCCTTAAATTTTCTTTGTATCGCTTTTTGTAATTCAGGAGTTCCTTTACCAGGTACATATTTTGTTTTGCCTTCTTCCATTGCTTTATTTGCTGCTTCCCGAATGTTTTTAGGAGTATTGAAATCTGGTTCTCCAGCCGCAAGAACAATTACGTCCTTGCCCTCGTCCTTCATAGCTTTGGCCTTAATATTAATACCAACGGTCATTGATGGCTTAATACGGTTTATTCTGTCTGCTACAAAATTCATCTTAGATTATAAAATGTTCAATAATAAGACTTGCGCAAGTTAACAACAAAAAAATTGCAAATATTTTTCTTAAAACTAATTTATCTATATTTGTTGAAACTCTTGCACCATATCCAGCAGTAAAAACACTAGTTATTGAGACCATTAAAACTATTAAAATATTAATATAACCAATTGAATATAATGGTAGTCCTTCCTTATCCAAGCCGGAAATAGCGAAAGTGATTGAACCTGGAAAAGCTATTAAAAAACCAAAAAAAGCTGAAGTTCCAACAGCTTCATGAATTTTTTTTGAAAACATAGTTAAGATAGGTACACTAAAACTACCTCCCCCTATTCCTATTATCGAAGAAAAAAAACCAATTAACGAACTAATTGAAAAATTAATTATTTTTGATGATGGAACATTGGTATTTAGTATGATTGGTTTATGTTGAAATAGCATATTAATAGAAATCAAGAATGCTAAAATTACAAAAATTATTACAAGATTTTCTCCAGAAATAAAACTTGCTGACAGTGAACCCAAAATTGATCCGAAAACTATTCCAAGAGCCCATTTTTTTACAATGTTTAAATTTGTATTTTTTAATTTTAAATGTGATCTTATAGATGATATTGACGTAAAGCATATTACCCCAAGAGAAGAGGCTACGGCTACGTGCATTACTACTTCTGAGGAATATCCCAATTGTAATAATATAAAATAGGTTACTGGGACAATTATAATACCTCCGCCAACTCCAAGCAATCCAGCTACAAATCCGGAAATAAGTCCTGTTAATAAAAAAATAAATACTATTATAGTCAATGAATTTTCCGTATTTAAAGTTTAATAAATGTAGTAAACAAATTAATATAAAAGTAAATAATACTATGAAACATGTACATTGGATTGGAACTGGCTTGTCTTCGCTTCCAGGAATAAGAAGATTAGCTAAGAACTTAGAAAATCTAACAATATGGAACAGAACTTTAGAAAAAGCAGAAAATAGTATTAATCATGTTGATAAAAACAACGTTAAAGCAAAAAAATTTGATATTGATCTTATTTCTAGAGAAGTAAATCCAGGTGATATCATAATTTCGCAACTTCCTGCTATAAGACACCCAGAAATAGCAAAATTATGTTTAAAGCACAAATGTCACTTCGCTTCAACAAGCTACTTAAACCCAGAAATCCTTGCTTTAGATAAGGATGCAAAACAAGAAAATCTCGTATTTATTAATGAAATAGGTTTAGATCCTGGTATTGATCATTTTTTCTCTCACCTTTTAGTACAAGATTTAAGAAGATTAACATCTAAAGATATTGAAGTAATTTATGAATCATATTGTGGAGGTTTTCCTGCAGTACCTAATGATTTTCGATACAAATTTAGTTGGTCACCTGCAGGAGTAATTAAGGCTTTAAATAATGATGCAAAATTTATTACAGAAGGAGAGATAAAAACAGTGACACCATATAAATCAATTAGTTCTTACTTAATAAATAATGAAAATTTTGAAGCTTACCCAAATCGAGACTCAACACCATACATTAATGAGTATAATTTTGATCAAAATTGGAAGGTAAAAGAATTTGTTAGAGGTACCTTACGCTTAGATGGATGGAAAGACGCTTGGAAAGATATTTTTTCTATGCTTGAAAATCAATCAGATACAATTGAAGATGATATTAATAAGAAAAGTGAGGAATTATTATTAAAAAATAAATATCAGCCTGATGAAGAGGATAGAGTGGTGTTATCTGTAAAACTTAAAGCTTTCGAAAATAATAATCAAATATTTAATAGCAGTTACTTTTTAGATGAAAAAGGTTCAGGAGAGAATACTGCTATGGGAAAACTTGTTTCTATTACTCTTTCAGCAGCAGTTGACCTAATTTTAAAAGGAAAGATTAAGCCTGGAGTTAAAACTGCACCACATGAAAATGAAAATATATTGTATTTTTTTAAAATACTGAAAGAAAACAATATAAATATTCAACAAATAAATGAATAAACCAATAGAAACTATTGGAGTTATTAAAGAATCACGTCCTGATGAAAATAGAACTCCTTTAGTTCCAGAACATATAGAAAACCTTAAATTAAAATATCCAAATTTACAAATTGTGGTGCAACCTTCAAAAAAAAGATGTTTTTCTGATGATGAGTATAAAAATAAAGGTGCAGAAATAAATGAAGATTTATCGAGTTGTTCTATTATATTTGGTGTAAAAGAAATTGATACTAATGTTTTATTAAATAATAAAACCTATATTTTTTTTTCTCACACGTACAAACTTAACAAAGAAACTTTAAATAATGCTCAGGGCACTCCCGGAATGGACAAAAAAGAGCTTTTGAAGTCGGTTTTAGAGAAAAATATAAAATTAATAGATTATGAAAACATTAGAGATAAAAAAAGTTCAAGATATCTAGGTTTTGGTAGGTTTGCAGGAATTGTTGGTTGTTATAATACTCTCAATCTGTGTCTAGAAAGTTATAATAAACAACCATTAGCAAGGGCATATAGAATTAATAATTATGAAAGATTAATCAATAATTTAAAAAATTTATATTTTCCTAAAATGAATATTTTAGTAACCGGTGATGGAAGAGTTGCCAAAGGCGTAATAGAAGTTTTAAAACATACAAATATAAAAGAAGTTTCTAAAGAAAAGTTCCAAAATGATAATTTTGATTACCCTGTATTTTGTAATTTAGAAACTAAAGACTATGTAGAATCAAATTTAAATAAAGAATTTAATCTTAATCATTTTATTCAATATCCAAAAGAATATAAGAGTTGTGCTCCTCAATATTTAAAAGTGGCAGATGTATTTATTAGTGCTCATTACTGGGACCCAGCTTCTCCAAAAATTTTTGAAAAAAGTGACCTTAAAGAATTAAGTAATTTAAAAGTAATTGGTGATATTACATGTGATGTTGATGGTTCTGTACCAACAACTATAAGATCTTCAACTATTGAGAATCCTAATTTTTACATTGAAAGATATACTTTTAAAGAAACTGATAAAAAAGATTTAGCAATCATGGCAGTTGATAACTTGCCTTCTGAATTACCACGTGATTCAAGTAAAGAATTTGGAGATGGTATCGTGAATGAAGTTATTCCATATATTTTTAATAAAGATGATGGTAGGATTTTGAATGCAACAATTACATCAAATGGTAGTTTTTTAGAAAAGTATAATTATCTAAATGATTATATTAAAACTGTATGAACGAAATTCAAATTAAACAAAATAATTCTATAGATATAACAAAACCATTCAAAATTGTTAGTGACTTCAACCCGAGTGGTGATCAACCTGCTGCAATAGATAGTATTGTAAAAAGCTTAAATGAAGGTGAACAGGAACAAGTGCTACTTGGCGTAACAGGCTCAGGTAAAACATTTACCATGGCTAAAGTTATTGAAACAGTACAGAAACCAACATTAATAATGGCTCCTAATAAAACTTTAGCAGCTCAACTCTACGGTGAAATGAAAAATTTATTTCCAGATAATGCAGTAGAATATTTTGTTAGTTATTATGATTATTATACACCAGAAGCTTACGTACCAAGATCAGATACATATATTGAGAAAGAATCATCTATTAACGAACAAATCGATAGATTGCGTCATTCAGCTACAAGGTCACTCGTTGAAAGAAGAGATACTATAATTGTGGCATCAGTATCATGCATTTATGGTATTGGTTCTGTCGATGCTTATTCATCAATGTCCTTTATTTTAGATAAAAATCAATCAATTAGCAGAGAAGTAATAATTCGAAGATTGGTTGAACTTTTGTACAAAAGACGTGATATGGATTTTAGAAGAGGTAGTTTTAGAGCAAAGGGAGATATTCTAGAAATATTTCCTTCACATTATGAAGATATATCTTGGAAAATATCTATGTTCGGAGACGACATAGAAAGTATAAGTCAAGTAGATCCATTAACAGGTGAAAAATTAGGAGAGCTTGATCAAATAAGAATATTTGCAAATTCTCATTACGTAACACCAAAACCAACTATTAAAAAAGCAATCTCAATGATTAAAAATGATTTAAAAAAACAATTAGAGGTTTTTGAGAAAGAAAAAAAATATCTAGAAAGACAAAGGTTAGATGAAAGAACAACATTTGATCTGGAGATGATGGAAACTACAGGCAGTTGTAGTGGAATAGAAAATTATTCAAGATATTTATCTGGTAGAAAGCCCGGTGAACCTCCTCCTACTTTATATGAATACATTCCTGAAGATTCATTATTATTTATTGATGAAAGCCATCAAACATGTGGTCAAATAGCAGGTATGTACAAAGGTGACTTTTCAAGAAAATCCACATTAGCTCAATATGGCTTTAGGCTTCCAAGCTGTGTAGATAATAGGCCTTTAAAAAGAGAGGAATGGGATGCAATGCGCCCCCAAACAATTTTTGTTAGTGCTACTCCTGGCGACTATGAACTTGAGAAAACAGGTGGGGCTTTCGTAGAACAAGTAATTAGACCTACAGGATTAATTGATCCACCTATTGAAATTCGACCAACAAAACATCAAATCGACAACTTAATCGATGAATGTAAAAAAACGATAGATAAAGGTCATCGAGTTTTAATAACTACTTTAACAAAAAAAATGGCTGAAGATTTAACAGAGTATATTAATGAAGAAGGACTTAAAGTTCGTTATCTTCATTCAGATATTGATACCTTGGAACGAATAGAAATTATTAGGGACTTAAGACTTGGTGTTTTTAATGTTTTAGTTGGAATTAATCTCTTGAGAGAAGGATTAGATATACCGGAGTGCGCATTAATGGCCATTTTAGATGCAGATAAAGAAGGATATCTTCGATCTAGAACAAGCTTAATTCAAACTATCGGAAGAGCAGCAAGAAATGTTGAGAGCAAAGTGCTCATGTATGCTGATAACATAACTACTAGTATGAAAGAAGCCATAGATGAGACAGATAGAAGACGAACAAAGCAACTAGAATATAATAAAGAAAATAATATTACTCCTATAAGCATTAAGAAAAATATTCAGGAGATAATTGAAAATACTGCAGAACAAGATCATGTAACAGTTGATATAGAAAATGCAAAAGAACTGGTAGGAAAAGATCTTGAGAAACATATAAAAAATCTAGAGAAAAAAATGAATGAATATGCTTCAAAATTAGAATTTGAAGATGCCGCAAGATTAAGAGATGAGATAAATAGATTAAAAGCAAAAGAAGTTGGTTTATCAAGTAAAGTATTAGAATTTAAAAAAAATTAATGGATATTATTTTCTCAGAACTAAACCATACTGGAATTATTACTCTTAATCGCCCTAAAGCCCTAAACGCTCTCAATTTAGATATGGCAAAAAGATTGTATGATAAATTAAACCAATGGGAAGACAATGATGATATATTAAGAGTATTGTTAATAGGTGAAGGTAATCACTTCTGTGCAGGTGGAGATGTAAAATCTCTTTTTTTATCTGGTAAAACACACAGATTAAAACATGATTTTTTCAAAACAGAATACCGTTTAAATTATTTAATTAGCCAATTCAGTAAAGAATTTCTGTCAATTTGGAACGGTGTAGTTATGGGAGGTGGAGTTGGCTTATCGTTATATGGGGACCACAGGTTAGCTACCAGTAATACTAAATTTGCTATGCCAGAAACTGCAATTGGTTTTTTCCCCGATGTTGGAGGAAGTTATTTCTTATCGAATTTACCTGGTAATTTTGGAAAGTATATAGCTCTTACTAGTGAAGTTTTAACAATCAATGAATTACTCTTCTTTGGACTAGCAACACATTATTATAAACTTACTGAGTTTGAAAATATTAAAGATAGATTTATTAATAATGGAGAAATTTTAAATAAAAAATATGAAGTATCTAATGACTCTTACATTATAAAGAATATTAATTTAATAAGTAATATTTTTAATGGAAATATTCACGATATCATTAGGAATCTAAAAAATAATGGCTCAGATTTTTCAAAAAAAATTTTAGAGACATTATCAAAAAAATGCCCGATGAGTCTTGCTATAACAACTAAACTAATTGAAAATGCAAATGGAAAATCATTAAAGGAATGTCTTGAAATTGAATTTCAGTTAAGTCAAAAAATCGTATATAGAGATGACTTTGATAATGGAGTTAATTCAGTCCTAGTTTCAAAAGATCATAATCCAAAATGGGATCCTCCCAACATAGATGAGATAAATGTTGATGATCTTGATAAATATTTTGAAACTCACACAGAAAAGCTTTATCTATAAAATTAATAATGGATAAAAAAATTCCTAGTTCAGCAAAAGTCGTTGTTATTGGCGGTGGTATAGCAGGTTGCTCTGTTGCGTATCACTTAGCAAAATTTGGTTGGAAAGATATAGTTTTGTTAGAAAGGGACCAACTAACATCTGGTACAACCTGGCATGCAGCTGGGTTAATAGGTCAAGTAGGTGCATCAGCAACTATTACAAAATTAAGAAATTATTCTCTCAACTTATATAAAGAACTAGAAAAAGAGACTGGTATTGCAACAGGCTTAAAACAAAATGGATCTTTAACTATTGCAACTACTGAGGATCGACTAGAAGAACTAAAAAGACAAGCAACTTTTGCTCAGAGATTTAATATTGAAGTAAATCAGGTTGGTGTTGATGAAATTAAAAATCATTATCCTTTAATTAACGCAGATGATGTTGTCGGAGGAATTTTTATTCCTAATGATGGACAGGCAGATCCAGTCGGTATAACAAATGTATTAGCGAAGGCTGCTAAAAATAATGGTGCAAAAATTTTTGAAAAATGTCCTGTTAAAAAAGTATTAGTAAAAAATACAAAGATTGTAGGAGTAGATACAATTTATGGAAAAATTGATTGTGAATATATTGTATTAGCATCAGGAATGTGGTCTAGACAGATTGCAGCTGATATTGGAGTAAGTGTGCCTTTATATCCAAATGAACATTTTTATATTTTAAGTGAACCTATTGCAGAGATTTCAAAATCTCTTCCTGTCCTGAGAGATTACAATAATTGTTTATATTTAAAAGAAGATGCTGGCAAAATACTAGTTGGCATATTTGAACCTAATGCAAAACCAGCTTTTACTAATACATTTAAGGTGCCTGAAGATTTTTCATTTGCTGAACTACCTGAAGATTTTGATCATTTTGAACCACATTTGAAAAGTGCAATGAGGAGAATACCTAAACTTGAAAATGTAGGCATAAGAAAATTTTTTAATGGTCCTGAGGCATTTACACCTGACACTAATTATTTATTGGGAGAAACTGCGGAAATAAAAAATTTTTACGTTTGTTGTGGTTTTAATAGTATTGGTATTCAAAGTGCTGGTGGCGCAGGTAAAGTTACGGCAGAATGGATGATAAATGGTGAAGTAAGTGAAGATATTTTTTCATTAGACATCACAAGATTTGAAAAATTTCACTCGGAAACAAAATTTATCACTGAAAGAGTTACTGAGACCCTAGGTGATCTTTATGCAATGCATTGGCCATACAAACAGCACAAAACATCACGAAATCAAAAAAAGCTCCCTTTCCATGAAAACTTAAAAAATAAGGGTGCTTGCTTTGGACAAGTTGCTGGATATGAAAGACCAATGTGGTTTGCTCTCAATGGTTCGAGACCTGAATATAATTATAGTTATGGTTATCAAAACTGGTATCAATTTGTTGAACATGAAACCATTAATACAAGAAAACATGTGGGACTATTTGATTTAAGTGCTTTTGCAAAATTTGAAATTGAAGGATCAAATGCATTTTCAGACCTTCAATTATTATGCTCAAATAATATAAAAAATATTCCTGGAAAAACTACGTACACACAGATGCTTAATACAAAGGGAGGTATAGAAGCTGATCTTACTGTTACGTGTATTAATTTAAATCTATTTAGAATTGTTACTGGATCAGCTGTAAGAGAACATGATAAAAAACACATATCAAGACACCTAAGTAAAGATTCAATTATTAAAGATGTTACCGACGAACTAGTTTGTTTTGGTGTATTCGGTCCAAAAAGCAGAGATTTGTTAACTGAAGTATTTGGTAATCATTTTTTAGCAAAAGAATTCTTGTTTGGAACAGCAAAAGAAATAAAATTTAAAGAATTAAGCCTATGGTTTCAAAGATTATCATATATTGGTGAACTTGGGTGGGAAATTTATATACCCGTCGAAAAATCAAAAAAAATTTATGAATTAATTACAAGTTTAGAAAAAAAATACAATTTAGTACACGCAGGCGCTCATGCGTTGGACATTATGAGAATGGAAAAAGGTTATTTGCATTGGGGGCATGATATTTCTCCAGCAGAAAACCCATATGAAGCTGGTTTAGACTATGCCGTTAAGATTAATAAAAATGAAGATTTTATTGGAAAAAAATTTCTTATTTCAACAAATCAGAAGGTTAGCAAAAAATTAACGAGTTTTGTTTTAAATAATTCTAAACCTGGTAGTCCACTTTTACTTCATGATGAGCCAATATATTACAATAATAAAATAGTTGGGGAAACTACTTCAAGTAATTATTCTTTTTGCTATGATAAAAATATGGTTTTTGGCTATATAAATGCTGAAATAGATACTAATAATTTAAATGGTGGAAAATTAGAAGTAGAGGTAGCCAAAAACAAATATGAAATTTCAATTGTACCACAACCATTACATGATCCAGAAAATACTTTTACAAAAATATAGGTAAACTAAAATTAATTTATGAGAAAAATTAAATTATTTTTTTCATTTATCTCAATATTAGTAATAATATATTTTATAATAGTTTATACATTACTCAAAAATATTAATGAAGATGATATACTTCCTTATACAGAAAAAGATTTAAATATAGTAATAGAAAGAATAAATACTAAAATTTTTCCTATTGTAGAGATTAGTACTGATATAACTCAGATGAATAATGAGAATGTTATAGCAAATAATATTTCTCTAATATTATCTCAACCACATTTCATCACATTTGGAAGTCTTAATCTTAAAATTGACGAAATGTTTATAAACAATTTAGTTTTTGACAATATTAACGTTTATGGGAAAGTAAATTACATCAGTAATTATCTTAATGATATTAATAATTTAGATAATATTTTAAATGGAACATACATAATTAATAGTAAATTATCACTTAATACAACAAATGAAGAAAAATTTTTAATATCTTTATTAAAGCTATTTTTTGAAAAAATAGAAAATAATAGAAATGATAATTTTGCTTTGTCAACTTTATTAAAAGTTCTAAATGAAAATAAATCTATTTTGAGTGGTTCAATTACAAAAGAAAAAAATATTTTTTTTAGTAATGATTTATTGATTCAAAATGATGATAATAAAATCTTAGTGTCTGGAATTTATAATTTTCTAGAAAATGAAATAAAATTAGATCTTGATCTGAAACAAGATGGTGTAACATATATTAGTGCTGAAATATTTGGAAATATTAATTCGCCTAAAATAAAAATAGATAAAGATTCTAAATATTTAAAAAATATCAAGCAAAATAATAATCTTTTAGAAGAAAATCTTATGCAATTTTTGAATAATTTTTTAGGAATAAATGATTGAGTTATTAAAAATTATAGCGGGTGTTTTTGGTTATATTACAATTGGTTATATTATAAATAAAATCAATATCTTACCAAAAAAATTAACCGAATATTTTGATTTACTATGTTTTAATATATTACTTCCCCTTGCTCTTATATGTTATTTTTGGCAAGTTACCTTTCCATCAATAAATTCATTTGGCTTAATGTTATCTTTTTTTGGATCTGGAATTATAATTTTTTTTACAGGTTTTTTTACAAGTAGATTTTTATTTAATTACAAACCTGATGACAGTTCATTATTTGGTCTAGCTTCTTGTTTTGGAAATTCTGTAGCTATGGGCATACCTCTAATGTATTCGATTCTTGGTCCCATAAATACAATACCATATATGATACTTGTCTTTTTTCATGGTTTTATTCACTTTACATACACTACGGTTATTATTGAAATATATAGAAATAGAACGAGCAACATTATTCATATAATAGGCCAAACTATTTTAGGTTTATTAAAAAACATCGTTTTATTTGGAATGATTATTGGAATTACATTAAATTACTCAAAAATAAATGTCCCTATTTTTTTGGAAGGAAAAATACAAATATTTGTAACTCTTGCTCTACCACTAATTTTAATTTCCCTTGGAGTCGCATTAGGTAACTTTAAAATTAGAGATAATATTAAATTAGCTTTTCTTTTAACTTTTCTAAAAAATTTTTTACATCCATCTATTGCATTTATTATTTCAAATTTTTTATTAAACTTAGATGATTTGCTTGTTATAATTGTAACTATTGCCGCTGCTTTACCAAGTGGATCTCAATCATATTATTTTGCTTATCGTTACAAATCTCTAAAAGGAATAATTTCTTCAAATGTAGTTTTGAGTACCGCAACAAGTTTTTTTACTATCTCTGCTTTGTTACTTTTTTTTGATATTACGTAGACTGAGATATTATTGATAAAATGTTATCCTTTTTTTCCTGGGTTTTGATACTGTATGGAAAAATTTCTAGCATTTTATCATATACTCTTAAAGCTTCCTGGTATTGTCCTTGATGAATAAAGATTAAACTCATTCCATCGAGTGCTCCAAAATGTCTAGGTTCTAATTCCAGTGTTTTAACAATATCTAACATTGATTTGTCAAATTCACCCATCATAAAATATACCGTAGCTCTTTTATTCCAAGCTTCTGCAAAATTAGGATCTTCTTCGATTAAATTATTAAAAAATCTTATAGCAAGTGGGTAGTTCCTTATTCTTATAGCCTGGATACCTTTTTCAAAATATTCAATTACCTTGGGGTCATCTACTTCATACCAGATATCCCATATATTTTTGATTAAATCACTAATTTCTTGCTGGTTTTCTGTTTCGTTTAATTTTTTGAACAAATTATTTAATCTTGGATCGTTTTGATCAGCTGAGACAATTGTTGATGAGACAGATAAAAATACAACAATACTTAAAATTTTATACATAGCTTTCAAGCTTAAGTGGTCTCTCTGACAAGCTTCTTTTTCTTTCATGTTTTCTTGTTCTCCCATTAACTCTAGCTCTCCATAATTTAAAAGATCTAGGACGTAGGTTTTTTCTCATTATTTTTATAACCTCTGATTCTGTAACTCCGTGAATTCTTTTTATTTTTTCAAAGGATGTTTTATCACACCAGGCTAACTTAATAATATTGTCTATATTATCCTGCATATTATCAATATAGTTCTTAAATATTTAAATTCTAAAAAATGATTGATTTATATTCATCACCTACTCCAAATGGACGAAAAATTAGTATTATGCTTGAAGAATTAGGTGTGGAATACAATCCAATTTTTATAAATTTAGAACAAAAAGAGCAATTCTCAGAAGATTTTTCAAAAATTTCTCCAAGCAATAAAATTCCTGTAATTGTGGATAAAAATAATAATCAAACAATTTTCGAATCTGGCGCTATTCTTCTTTATCTTGCAAAAAAATATAAAAAATTTCTAGATGATGACTATTATTGGGAAATAGTCCAATGGGTCTTCTTTCAAATGGCCTATGTTGGTCCAATGCTTGGTCAAGCACATCAATATTTATATTATAATCCAGGTAAAAGTAAATTTGCAGAAGAAAAAACTAAAGGCTATGCAACACATATATATGAAATTTTAGACAAAAAACTTTCAGAACAAGAATATTTTTCAAATGAATACTCAATTGCAGATATTGCAATTTGGCCATGGACTGCACGATTTGAAAGACATCAAATTGATTTAAATAATTACCCAAATGTTCGACGTTGGTATTTACAAATATCTAAGAGGCCAGCAGTTGTAAAAGGTTATAATGTTGTTGGCGATTTTTTTGATATTCCAAAACCTTAAGTATTATATAAGAAAACAGATGCAGCAGTCGCAATAAGCATAATTGCTAAAATCCATTCAACTATTTTTTTTAGTTTTTCATTATTTAAATAATTTCTAATTACACTGCCGCCATATGCCCAAATACTAATTGAGGGAATATTCACTACTGTAGACATAACAACCATAAATAGAGTCCCAATTAAAATATTTTCTCCTTTAGGATAATACAATGTAACTGCAGTAGAACATATTACCCACGCTTTTGGATTTACAAATTGAAATAGAATTGCTTCGTAATATTTTAAAGGTCTAGATCTATCTTCTGTTTTTGCTATATTTAGAGACCCAAACATTTTGTATGCTAAGTAAAGTATGTATGCTGATCCTACATATCTTAAGATATCGTAAAGAATAGGATATTGAATAAATAAAGTGCCTAAACCTAAACAAACTAAAGCTAGTTGAAGGCCATGACCAGTAGGTATACCAAGAACATTAGGAATTGATTTGGCAAAACCAAATTTTATACCAGATGCCGTCAATATGCTATTATTTGGTCCTGGAGTTACATACATTATAAAATTATAGACCGCTAAAGCTAAAATTAACTCCCAAGTAATCACAAATACTAGTCTCTAAAATTTATAAACTGAATAGGTATACCAATATTAGAATCTTCTATAAGTTTCATAACACTTTGTAGATCATCTTTTTTCTTTCCATCAACACGAAGTTCGTTTCCATTAATTTTAACTTGAACTTTTAACTTAGAGCTTTTCACATCAGATGTTATTTTTTTACATAATGATTGTTCAATCCCTTCAATTAAATCGTAAGTTTGTCTAATTTTGTTACCTCCTGCTTTTTCTAAATCCTTTTTTTTCAAACAAAGAGGGTCAAGCTTTCTTCTTACGAAATGTGTTACGAGCATATCATTTACTTGTCCTGCTTTCATTTCGTCGTTTGTTATAACAATTATAGAGTTTTCTTTTTTTTCAATTGTAGTATCTGAACCTTTAAAATCATATCGTGTTGTAATTTCTCTAGAAGCATTACCTATAGCATTATCAATCTCTTGGTGGTCTAATCTACTTACTACATCAAAACTAGGCATATGAGTTTATTCTATTACATCGTCATTAATATCTGGCAACTGTTTTTTAGTACTTAATCTTCCAAGTTTTTTCATTTTTTCAACTTTTTTTGTTAAACTTCCAGATCCATCTTGTAATCTTTGTTTTGCTTCATCCATTTTTGTTTTTGCTAATTCTAATGATTGATTAGCTTTAATAAACGACTCATAAACACTTACAGTTTTATCGTAAATATCAGATGCAGCTGAAGCAATATCTTTAATAGTTTTAGATTGCTTATCGACCCTCCACATATTTTCTACAGCCTTGAGGAGAAAAGGGAGTGTAGAGGGTCCAACGACAATAATTTTATTATTCCAAGATTCTTCTATTATTTTGTGTGCTTCATTATAAAGTGTAAGAAGAGCTGGCTCAATTGGAACAAACATTAAAACACTATCTATAGTATTTATGCCATAAATTTTTGAATAATTATCTTTACTTAAATTACGTATAGAGGATTTTGTAGAATCTAAAAATTTTTTTAAATAAACATTTTTTTGCTCGCTATTGCTTGTATTTGAATATTCATGCCATGCTTCTAAAGATACTTTAGAATCTATAATTATATGGCGACCACCAGGCATGTGAACTACAACATCAGGTTTTTGTAATTTTCCTGCTTCATCTCTAAAAGATTTTTGAGTTGAATATTCTTCTCCTTCTCTTAAACCAACACTATCTAATATATTTTTTAAGACAAATTCACCCCATGGACCCTGTTGTAATGCGCCTCCTCTAATTAATGTATTTTCAATCCTATCTTGTGCTAAATTGAAATTCTGTAGAGATTGTTGAATAGACTGCATATGGTTTTTTAATAAAATTAAATCTGTATCTTCACTTACTTCAACATTTTTTTCTTTTCGAAAAAGAAATAATAGTGAGATAAATCCTACTCCAGCAAAAAATCCTATAATAAAAACTAAGTACAAATTTTCAAACATTACTAATTGAATACAAAATAAAAATATATTAACAAATATCTAGCAACTTTCCCAATAGATACAAAGATTAAAAAAAATAAAATATTGTATCTAAATGTACCAGCAGCAAATGCAATTGGATCTCCAATAAAAGGAACCCATGATAATAAAAGTGACCATTTTCCATATTTTTTAAAAATATCTGTGGCTTTTTGAAGTAAATATTTGCTCATTGGAAACCATGGTTTATTTATAAAAAAATTTACAGAGTAACCAAATACCCAACTAATTACAGAACCTAAAATATTACCTAATGATGCAAATGATAATAATAATAATTCATTATATTTTTCTAACAATAAAAGTGATACTAAATATGTTTCTGAAGCAAGCGGGAAAAATGTACCTAAACTAAGGCAAAAAATAAATAGTGATAAGTAAATCAAAGTATTTGTTATTTCTAATTAATGTTAATGATATGATACATATCAATTTATGAACGATTTTCCAAAAGAAGAATTTGCCAATCGAATATCTAGAATTCAAGAAAATATAGAAAAAGAAAATATTGAAGCAATCATTATTACTTCTCCATCAAATTTTAGATATTTTTCTGGATTGGATAGTAACTTTTGGGAAAGTCCGACTAGGCCATGGTTTTTAGTAATATCAAGAAATAATCCTATAAAAGCTATTATTCCATCTATTGGTATAACTGCAATAAAAAATACTTTAATAAAAGATATTGAAGTTTGGCAATCTCCCAATCCCAATAATGAAGGTGTAACCTTACTAAAAAAAATTATAAGAAATTTTCCAAAAAATTCAGATATAGGTTTTGAGTTAGCAAATGAAACTCATTTAAGAATGAGTATTCAAGATTTTATAAAAATTAGAGAAGAATTATCAGATTATAATTTTGTAGATGCTAGTAAAGTTATCTGGGATTTAAGAAAGGTCAAATCAGATATTGAAATTGAAAATATTTCAAAGATTTGCTCAATAGCAAGCAAAGTATTCGATAATTTTCCAAATAACATTTACTCTAAAATTACTGAACGTGAAGCAACTTCTTTATTTAAAAAAGAATTAATTAATAAGGGTGCTGATTATATTATGTATATGGCATGTGCATCTGGCCAAGGTGGTTATAGTCAAATTATTGCTAACCCAACTGAAAGGAAATTAGATAATGGAGATATTCTTATTATTGATACTGGCTCTACTTTAAAAGGATATTTTTGTGACTTTGATAGAAATTTTGGGTTTGGTAAAATTAACCAAACTTCACTAGATGCTTATACAAAGTTATGGGAAGCGATTGAGTCTACTCTGGAAATTATTAAACCAGGAATAAAGTGTTCGGAAATATATTCTTCACTATCAAAAAATCTTTTGCCAGAAAATAATAATAATGGTGGTGTAGGAAGGATGGGTCATGGTCTTGGCTTACAATTAACTGAACCACCAAGTATAATGCAGAGTGATCAAACTATTATAGAAAAAAATATGATTATAACTCTAGAGCCTTCAATAGAACTAAATAAAAATACAATACTGGTTCAAGAAGAGAACATATTAATAACTGAAGATGGATACAAACTTCTAAGTACTAGGACACCAGAAAAATTACCTATTATAAATTGATTAAATTATTGACTCAATCTTAGGCATTAATCTAATAAGCTCTTTTGTATAATTGTGCTCTGGATTATTAAATAATTCCTCAGTGTTTTTAGTTTCACATATGCACCCATTTTTAAGAACAATAATTCTATTACACATTTGTCTTATTACTGGAAGATCATGACTTATAAATAACATAGTTAAGTGAAGTTCATCTTGAATATCTTTGAGAAGATTTAATATTTGTGCTTGTATACTTACGTCTAATGCAGATGTTGGTTCATCGCATATTAGCAACCGAGGTCTTGTAGCTAACGCTCTAGCAATCGATATTCTTTGTCTTTGTCCTCCTGAAAATTCATGCGGATATCGATCTAATGATTGTCTTGTCATCCCAACAATATCAATCAAATCATAAACATTTTGAATAAGCTCACCTTTGCTAATATTTTTTTGAAAAAATTTAATCGGCTCAGATATTATATCTCTTACTTTAAATCTTGGGTTTAATGATGAATAAGGATCTTGAAATATCATCTGGATTTGTCCCCTACTTTTATCTATTTGATATTTTTTCTTTGAATTATAAAGTGATAAATCACTATAATAAATTTCTCCGTGATTTGGTTTGACCAAGCCTGTAATAATTTTTGCAATAGTTGATTTACCTGAGCCTGACTCACCAACTAATCCAAGAGTTTCTCCTTCAAATAGTTCAAAAGATACATTGTCTACTGCTCTGACAGCTTTGTTAGTTTCAATATTTTTTGATTCAAAAGGAATTTTACTTGCAACTAATTTATCATCAAATATTTTGGTGATATTGTTTAATTTTAATAATTTTTGATTCTTATTTTCTCTTATTCCCCATGACTTGATTATATTTTTTGTTAGATTTTTTGAGTCAAATGAAATTTCTTTTCCTTCTGGACTAATTAATTTAAATCTATCAATTTTTTTATTTGTTGGTGGAACAGAAATTACTAAACTTTTAGCTTCATTAGATTTTGGATTAGTTAAGAGTTCTTTTGTATCACCTTGCTCAACAATAAGACCATGTCTCATTACAATTACTTTATTGGTCGTTTCAGCAATAACACCCATATCGTGTGTTATAATTATAACACCAAGATTTCTTTTTTTAGTTAAATCCTTTAGTAACTCTAAAATTTGATACTGAATACTTACATCTAGTGCTGTGGTAGGCTCATCAGCTATAATTAAATCGGGCTCACAACTTATTGCTAAAGCTATAACTACTCTCTGTCGCATACCGCCACTAAATTGGTGAGGATAATCTTCGATTCTTTTTTCTGCATTTTCTATTCCAACTTCTTTTAATAATTGAATAGATTTTTTAAGTGCATCTTTGTAGTTTAAACTTAAATGTGTTTGAATAGTCTCAATTAATTGATCTTTTATTTTAAAAAGAGGATTTAATGATGTTTGAGGATCTTGAAAAACAAACCCAATTTTCTTTCCTCTAAATTTCTGAATAATTTCCTCATTATCTCTTAATTCATTATTATCAATTTTTATTGACCCATCAGTTATCTCACCTGGGGGATCAATTAAGTCTATTATAGCATTTGCAATAGTAGATTTGCCTGAACCAGATTCTCCTACTATCCCTAAAATTTCCCCTCTTTCCAATTTAAATTCTACATTTTTACTAGCAACAATTGTTTCTTTTCTTGTTGGGTAGCTTATATTTAAATTTTTGACTTCTAAGAAACTCATCTTTTTTTCAATTTTGGATTTAGAGCGTCTCTCATCCAATCTCCTAAAAGGTTGATTGATAAAGCCAATACAATTAAAAATATTGCTGGGAAGAATGTAATCCACCATTCACCTGAAAATAAAAAATTATTTCCAAATCGTATTAACGTTCCTAAGGATGGTGTAGTTGGTGGTACTCCAACACCTAAAAAACTTAGTGTAGATTCGGTAATGATAGCAAGAGCTAGTCCTATAGTAGCAATTACTAAAATAGGTCTGAGTATATTTGGTAATATATGTTTAAACATTATCAAAATATTAGAAAGACCTATAATTCTAGAAGCAGATACATATTCTTTGTTTTTTTCAACTAAAGTTGATGCTCTTGATACTCTTGCAAACTGTGGCCACTCAGATATTCCAATCGCAAAAATTAGAACATATATAGCCATTTCATCATGCATTGTTTGTGTAATAATTGCTCTTGCTATTCCATCTACTAATAATGCCATTAAAATACTTGGAATTGTTAATTGCACATCAGTAAATCTCATAACAATAATTTCATATCTTCCACCTATATAACCGGCGGTAATTCCAAGAAAAACTCCAAGTATCATTGCAAAAATAATAGATGCAAATCCAACAATTAATGAAATTCTAGATCCGTAAATCATAGTTGAAAACATATCTCTACCCTGTTGATCAGTACCTAAAATAAAACTTGGGTTACCTCCCTCAGACCATACAGGTGGAGTAAAGGCGTCCATTAGTGAAACAGATGCTGGATCAAAAGGATTATAAGGCGCAATAATACCAGCAAATACTGAACAAATTAAAATAATGAAAAAGACACTAGAAGAAACAACCGCAATTTTTGAGTTAAAAAAACTGTACCCAATATCAGTATCATATATTTTATTATAAGTTTTTAATAACATTTAATTTGTCTCTTCTTTCAATCTAATTCTAGGATCAATAAAATAATATGTGATATCAACAATAAAATTTATCATAACAAAAATAAAGGCAACCATAATCATGTATGCTGACATGATTGGTATATCTACAAAATATACAGCTTTAATAAATAATGAACCCATGCCAGGCCACTGAAATACAGTTTCTGTAATAATTGAGAATGCAATTAAAGTTCCAATATTTATACCTGTAATAGTAATAACTGGAATTAAACCATTTTTAAGAGCGTGTTTATAATTAACTATATTTTTTTTTATACCCCTTGCTTTAGCAAATTTTATATAATCAGTTTGTAGAATTTCCATCATTTCTGCACGAACTAGTCTAATAACATAGGTCATTTGAAATAAGCTTAAAGTTACAGAGGGTAGTATTAATGCTTTTAAACCTGAAGTTGTTAAAAAACCAGTTGTCCAAAAACCTAATTCGGTAATTTCCCCTCTTCCGAAAGAAGGTAAAACCCCTAGTATTACAGAAAATAAATAAATTAGCATTATACCAATAATAAAAGTTGGAAGAGATACTCCAGCTAGAGATATAACAAGTATTACATTAGAGATAAAACTATCTCTATGAATACCAGTATAAACTCCTAATATTACACCTATTATTATTGCTATTAATGCGGATACAAAAACTAATTCTAAAGTAGCAGGCATTCTCTCTGCTATTAAATCTGAAACTTCTCTTTTTAATTGATAAGAAATTCCAAAATCACCTTGAATTACGTTGCCTAAAAATCTTGAGAATTGAATATAAACAGGATCATTTAATCCTAAAACTTCTCTTACTTCAGCTCTTCTTTCATCTGAAGCATCTTCACCTGTCATACTATTTACTGGATCTCCTACAAAATTAAATAAAGAAAAAGAAACGAATGCAACAACAACCATTACGACAATGGATTGTATTAATCTTTTAAAGAAGTAACTAAACATGAGGTAATTTTCTGGCCAGTTTACTGGCCAGAAAAATATAGGTTTTTTAGTTTACGTTAGCAAATCTAAATAATGGCTCGTTGTTCATTCTAATTGGAACATCGACATTACTTTTTGATGCTTGGTTAACAACTTGGTGATGCAAAGGAAGATATGTTACGTCGTCTTGAGTAATATCCCAAGCTTCTGCAATCATAGCATTTCTTTTATCCAAGTCTGTTTCCACACCCATTGCTGCTACTAACTCATCAACTCTAGCATTGCTGAAATTTACTTTATTCCAACTACCAGCGCTATCGAATAAGTATGAGTAAACATAATGACTGTCAAAAGTTGGAACACCCCAACCTAGCATATACATATCACTTGTCATGCCATTTGCGTCTCCTTCTTTCACTTCTGAGAAGTGCTGACTTTTAGTTTTTGCATCAAGAGTTACATCAACTCCAATTTTTGCAAACATACCAATTGCAGCTACACAAATTGCTTCATCATTAATGTAACGGTCATTTGGACAATCGAGAGTAAGGCTAAAACCATCTGGATATCCAGCTTCAGCTAAAAGTTTTTTTGATAGCTCTGGATCATACGCCAATCTTTGATCGCGCTCTGCTGTATGTCCATTAACGCCAGGTGCAGTAATAATTCCTGCAGGTACGCTTTGTCCTCTCATTACCTTATCTTTAATAGCATCCATATCTAGAGCATGATACATTGCTAAACGAACTCTTTTGTCTGCAAATGGATTTTTTCCTTTTACATTAGATGAGTTTAATTCAGCTGAACCTTGATCCATTCCAAAAAATATGGTTCTATTTTGAGGAGTCATTTTTACACCATGACCAGATGAAGATTTGATTCTCTCAATATCTTGTACTGGTACAACATTAGTATAGTCAATTTCTCCAGAAAGAAGTGCTGCAACTCTTGTTGCATCATTTGAAATTGGAAGTAATTCAATTGTATCTACATTGAATGTACTATCATCACCCCACCAATCGTTATTTTTTTCAAAAACAGTTCTTACATCCTGCTCTCTTAAGGTAATTTTGAATGGACCTGTTCCATTAGAATTTGAAGCACAGTAAGATGTTTCACCTGCATCCCAGTTGTATGATACTTCACATCCATTTGCTTTTGCCCATGCTTCAGACATTACAAATATCTGAGTAAGTTGGTTTAAAAGAATTGGATTTGGTCCGTCAGTTTTTATCTCAACAGTATGATCATCTAATGCAGATGCTGATTTAATACTTTTGATTAAATCTACCATATCCGAAGGAGCAGTTTTCGCTCTATTGATACTGAAAGCAATATCGTTGGCGGTTAAAGATGAGCCATCATGAAACTTAACACCTTTACGAATATTAAATACCCAAGTGTCAGCTGCAGTTGTCTCCCATGACTCAGCAAGTTGAGGAAGTATTTCCATATTTATACCTGGAGTTACTAAACCTTCATATACTTGTCGTGAAACCATGTGTGTTGGTCCTTCATTTTGTGCATGTGGATCAAGAGTTAAAGAGTCACCTGGCATTGACCATTTGATTGTATTAGCAAATGCTGGTGAAAAAATACCCATGAATAACAATGACAAAACAATGCTTAAAGTTTTTTTCATATTATTTCCTCCATAGAAATTTGATGATAAACCCATACTACTTCAATAAAAATATTCAATATTATTAGTCTTAATAAATGGTATATTTTGTCTTAATTTATAGTATTAAGAAAAAGTAAGGGTTTTAGGGAGAAATTTAGGAGCGTGAAAAGATCAGATAAAGCAACAATCGCTTATAAGATTTTAAACAGGATTTATAAAAAAGTACCTATACCTCTAAAACATCAGAATAAATTTGAACTAATTATAGCAGTGTTGTTAAGCGCTCAATGCACAGATGAAAGGGTAAATCAAGTTACTCCTATACTTTTTAAAAAAGCAAATACTGCTAAGAAAATGACAAAGGTTTCAAAGAATACAATCTATAAAATTATTAGACCATGTGGATTGGCTCCTCAGAAATCAAAAGCCATTTTTGAATTATCAAGAATACTTGTAAAAAAATTTAATGGAACTGTTCCAGAAAGTTTTGAAGAGTTAGAAAAATTACCTGGAGTAGGTCATAAAACTGCAAGTGTAGTGATGTCCCAAGGATTTGGCCATCCTGCATTTCCAGTAGATACTCATATACATAGACTTGCTCAACGTTGGGGCTTAACTAATGGTAAAAATGTTGTCCAAACTGAGAAAGATTTAAAGTTTCTTTTTCCAAAAAAAGATTGGAATAAGTTACATCTGCAAATAATATTTTATGGACGAGAATATTGTCAGGCTAGATATTGTTATGGTCTTGAATGTGAAATTTGTAGGGCTTGTAACCCTAAAAGGAAAACAAAAGTTATTACAAAAAAATAGTTACTTGTTTCTACGTGCAAATCTGAAAGATTGGATACAAAGAAATGTAAACAAAATACCTGTTATTAACATCATTAATTTTGACAAATCAGCCCAGAATAAGTTTAAGAAATTACCTAGAAAAATACTTCTGAATACATCTAAACCGCCAACAGCTATTATAAGACCAAAAAATACAACTATATGCATCAACAATTTTTTTTTATTAGAAAAAATTAATGCTAATATTGAGAAAAATAGAAGAGGAATTCCCATTATTGAAGGAATCAAAGATGTTAAAGATGAACTTGCAGTAGCA